>JBKHFA010000020.1:0-24271 GCA_046540615.1 Armatimonadota bacterium
CGTGGGATGGGTGCAACAATGCACTGCTGGAGTATGACGAGGTGATCCGCGAGGTCGTGGCGGACCGGCAGGTGGTCATCTGCGACCTGCAGGAGGCATACATGGCCGAGGCGGTGCGCGCGGAGTTCGACGGCGCCATCGACGATGCGTCCGACCTTACCTGCATCGCGCACCTGATCAGCCGGTACGACGGCGTGCATCCGACGATTGCGGGACAGGAACTGATCGCGTCGGAGGTGTACCGCATCATCCGATCAATCCCTCTCGGCTGAGAGGGGGCCGTCTGTGCAGCGACGCGCGAGAGATTCGAAAGGGCTTAACACTGCGTGACGGAACATTATGGGCACTGAAGCGTTTGTTGACAGTGAGGAGCTTCCGGTGAAGGCCGGAGATGCCGATCGGGGCCGAGCAGACAGGGCCGACCAGGTTCTTGTCGAGGCTGCGCAGGCCGGGAACGCGGAGGCCTTCGGGGAGCTGGCGGAGCGCTATCACTCAAATGTATACGGCATCGTTTACCGCATGTGCGGCGGGGATGACGCCGCGGACCTCACACAGGAGATATTCCTGCGGGCATTGCGGGCGCTGCGGAAGTTTCAGTTTCACGGTGATGCCAGCTTCCGCACATGGCTCTACCGGATTGCGGTCAACGCGTGCATTAATGAGCTTCGGCGGCGAAAGCGACGTTCGGACGTCGAGGGGCCGTCGCTCGATGAGGATATTCAGACCGACGATGGATCAGTCTCGCGGACGGTGCCGGATGAGACGCGGAGCCCACACGTCCTTGCGGAGAGGGCCGAGGTCCAGCGGGCGGTCCACGCGGTCGTTGCGATGCTTACCCCGAAGCACCGGGCGGCGCTGACGCTGGTGGACCTGCAGCAACTTGACTACGAAGAGGCGGCGGCGACGCTTGAATGCCCGCTCGGCACGTTGAAGTCGCGGCTCGCGCGGGCGCGAAAGCAGTTTGCTGAGAAGTGGCAGCAGTATCAGGATGGGAAGCTCACGCCGAACGAACTGTCCGGGGGGAGCACGGTCGTAGACGAAGAGATCGGGAGAGCGAGATGAGCTACGACAACGCGGAATTGGAGCGGCTCAGCGCATTCCTCGATGGAAGGCTGGACCGGGACGAGGCTCGCGAGGTGCAGGAGCGACTGAAGACCTGCGAGGACTACCGGATGCTGCATGAGCAACTCAAGTCGGCGCGTCAGGTCCTCCGCTCAGCGCCGGATCCGGCTCCTCCCGCCGGCCTCCTCGCGAGCATCAGGCGTGACGCTGTCGCCGAGATGGAGCGCGCCGCGACCGCGAGCTTGTGGCAGCGATGGCGGGTGCCGGTCGGAGCGCTTGCGGCGGCCGCCGCCGTGCTTCTCGCCATCTTCGCGCCGTGGCAGGCAATCGACCGCGACGAACTCTCGCCGCCCGCCGAGACCGAGGCGATGGTCGCCGAGGATACTCACGATCCTGCCGATGAGGATGCGGCCGAGGAAGACGAGGCTGTCGCCGTGGAGGTCGCGGAAAACGCGGCGGAAGACGCGGCGGAAGACGCGGCAGTGGATGACGCTCCCTCGTCGGAGGCTCCGTCAGGAGAGATGGCCGCCCAGCCGGAATCGTCGCCGGCGCGCGTTGCGCGGGCGGTGCCATCATCGCCCCCATCCTCTGCCGCGTCGGACGACGTGTCGAGGATTGAGCCTGAAGAGACGTCTGAGGCCGAGCCCCCTGCACCCGAGCCGCAGCTTGCCGCCGCGCCGCCCGGCGGCGCCGCGGTGGCAAGCGGGACCGGCCCGTTGCTGAGCGATTCGGAGGATGCACCGACGATCGCGCGGGCGCCTCGAATGACGATCGAGGATGATCCGAGAATCGGTGATGCCGGACCGTCCGGTCGGATCGAATCCGAGATGATGACCGGGGTCGTTGCCGGCGTGGTCCTCGATCAGTTCGTCGCCAGGAACATGGTCGAGACGTCCACGACGATGCTCTCAGTCGTCACGGATATGCCGACCTCTGAGCTTGGGCCCTCCGTCGCCAGCGACGATGATGACACCGGAAGCTTCGGCTTCAGCTTCACCGAAGCCATGCGGCGCGCGCTCAGTGAAAGTGAGAATCAGGTTCCGTGATGCGACGAGTATTGCTCGTGCTTGCGGTCTGCATGATGCCCGTCGCACTCGCGGCGGACGGGCCAACGCAGCCGACGGCCGATGAAGATGCCATCGACGAGGTCCCGTCCGAGGACGGTGAAGTCACGGAGATCGACGCCGAAGACGAGGCGACATCATCCGCGTCCGATCTGCTGACGCTTCTTGCCAATTCCACCGCCGATCAGCGAGCGCGCATGCTTCGCTTTATCCGCAATCGCTATCCCGGATTGACGGCCGATCTGCTCGGAATGCTGCAGTCTCGCGAACCCGGCATCTTCGTCGCTCTCGATGCCGAGCTTGAGGCGCTTGTCGCGTCTCGTTACCCGAGGCTGAGAGTGGAGGTGCAGAGGATCCTCCAGCAGGCGATCAACGATCGCTACCCGCAGGTGCGCAGGGAGATCGCCGAATTGATCGTCAGCGACTATCCCGATGTTGCCGCGGCAATGAGTGACCCGGCGCTGGGGGACTCTGCCACGAACGCGGCGCGGGCGATTCGCGAGCGGCATCGAGCGCTGCTGCGCGATGTACTCGATCTGCTGCGCAGGGAGCACCCGGGGCTGCTCCGCGAGGTCCAGGTCGAGGTGGTCGTGCAACACCCCGAGCTGCTCCTGGACGCAGCCGCGTTGATCTCCGAGCAGTATCCGCGACTGGCGTCGGAGATGACTGAGGCTCTCGGGGAGAGATATCCTGAACTGATTCCCGGGGTCCTGGAGATCATCGCTCCGATTGAGGACGCCGAAGATGAAGACACCGAGCAGTAGTGCCGGCGACGGTGCAATGCGTCAGGGCCGAGTGGTAAGCGGCCCTTTTTTCATGCCGATGATCTGTCGGCTTCGAGGTGATTGAGTGTATGAAAGAGATGCTTGCCGCCGTGCTTGAGGCGCCCGGCCAGTTGCGAGTGCGTGCGGTGCCGGCTGCGACGGCAGAGCCGGGGGAGGTGCTCTGTGAAGTGGCCGCCTGTGGGGTATGCGGCAGTGATCTGCGCTATCTTGCGGGTGAGAATCCTTGGGCGAAACATACGCTCGGGTACGAGATGCCGAATCCGCCCGACATGATTCTCGGCCATGAGGTCTCCGGTGTGGTGCGCCTCGACGGAGACGAGGTGCGAGCGGGACTGCTGGCGTTCCGGACATGCGGCGAGTGCAGGGAATGCCGGCGCGGCGAGAGTCAACTCTGCAGGCGGACCGAACATCTCGGGCATGGCGCGGGCTGGGAGGGGCGTGAGTTCAATCCCGGCGGGATGGCCGAGTGCATGCCGGTCTGGCGGGAGAACGTGTATGAGTTGCCCGAGAGCATCAGCTTCGACCAGGCCACATTTCTTGACGGCCTCGGCGTCGCCATCCACGCGGTGAGACGGGCATCCGTCGGCGAGGGGGACCGCGTGGCCGCGCTCGGCGCAGGACCGATCGGCCTGCTCATCGCGCAGGCAGCGCGGGTGTGGGGCGCGGAGTGTGTCGCGGCCACCGACGTGTATGACGCCGCGTTGGATTGCGCCCTTGAGCTTGGACTTCACGCCTCGATCGACGGAAGAGATGAAGAGGCGTCCGACGTCATGACGGAGCTTGCGAACGTATGTGGTGGGGGCGGGCTGGATGTGATCTTCGACAGCACCGGCGCTCTCGAGGTCCAGGAGGCGGCGGTCGATGCACTTGCCCCCGGTGGCATGATGATGTTGATGGCCGGGGCCGCGGAGGGGCTGCGCCTGGGTCCGGCGTCACTGGCGGGGGAACGGATGGTCACCACCTCAAGTAACAATCTTCCCGAGGACTTTGCCCGGGGCCTCGAACTGCTCGCTTCAGGGCAGATCGTGGTCGATCCGATGATCACGCACCGGTTCCCGCTGGCGGACGCGGTCGAGGCCTTCGAGATCGCTCAGAACAAGCAGGAGACCGGCGCGATCAAGGTGATCATTCACCCGCGGGGACAGTGCGAGTGAAGTGCGATGTACATGTGGAACGGTCGCGACGGGTCAGTCGCGACCGTGGGTTGCGGACTCCGTTGCGTTGCGACCTCAGTCGGCGGCCGCCTCGTCGGCGGTCTCCTTCGCCCTGTCCTTGACCTGACTCGCGGAGCTTGTGCTGCCGCTCCCGTAGTCAGTCACGTGCCAGCCACTGCCCTTGAAGATGATCGTCGGGGGGCTGAAAACGCGGCGAAGAGTGCCGTCGCAATCGTGGTCCTGACAGGTTTCAGGCGCCTTCGCGTCGAAGGCGTGTCTGATTTCGAAGACGTTTCCGCACTTCTCACACTTGTAATCATAAGTCGGCATGGGCTCGACGCCTCCCGGATTCACTGGCATTATCTGCGAGGATTATACCCGCTCCGGAGCACCGAGTCAAGGATCGAGCGAGGTGTTAGCACTCGGTTGGTGTGAGTGCTAACCGGCGTCGTGAGGGAGAATGTCATGCGAATTTGCGACATAGTGGATGAGATCGAGGCAGTGGCGCCGCCGGAGACCGCGATGGAGTGGGATAACGTCGGCCTGCAGCTTGGCGCGGCTGATGAGCGATGTGACGGAGTGCTTGTGACACTTGAGGTGACGCCGGAGGTCGCCGATGAAGCCACGCTCGTGGGGGCGAACCTGATCGTCAGTCATCACCCGCTGATCTTCAGTCCGCTGAGCGCGTTGCGCACGGACAGACCGCTCGGGGCGCTGCTCAGGCGGCTGCTTGAGGACAACACGGCGGTTTACGCGGCGCACACGAATCTCGACGCTGCGCCCGACGTGGGCACGGCGGCCGCGCTTGCGGAAGCGCTCGGACTCGACGATTTCACGCCTCTTGTCGAGGCGGGCGAGGTGGGGCTGGGCGCGGTGGGGAATGTAGATGGCGCACCTCCGGTGAACGCGATCATCGGGCGGGTCCGCCGCGCGCTTTCGCCCGAGCGCCTGACGGTGGTGGGGGAGACCGATCGCGTCGTCAACCGGCTGGCGCTGATGCCCGGCTCAGGCGGTGACGCGGTTGGGCCGGCCGCCGCCGCGGACGCGGATCTGCTGGTCTGTGGCGATCTCAAACACCATGACGCGCTCGATGCCCTCGCGCTTGGGCTCACTGTCATCGACGCCACGCATTACGCAACCGAGCGCCCGGTCGTCGGGAGGCTGGCCGAGTACCTGCGAGCGCGGCTCCCGCACGACCTCCGCGTGCTGGCATCGGATGTTGTGACCGATCCGTTTGTCGGCGCCGCGCGCGGCGGGTAGACTGGATGCATTCGACGAGCAAATGACTGGAGTGAGTGCAGATGACGCCTGAGGACTTCCAGAGGCTTTACGAGTTGCAGATGGTTGATCGATCGATTGCGAACCGCAGGCAGATCATTGAGGAAGTGGACGACGGATCCGCCGCGGCGGCCAGGTTGGCGTCCGACGAAGAAAAGCTTGAGGAACTCGAGGAGGAACTGCGGCAGAAGGAGTCGAGACTGCGCAAGCTCGAACTTGATCTTGAGGGCGTGGAGGCCGAGAAGCAGGAGAAGAGCGATCGCGCATACGGAGGCACGGTCTCCGATCCGAAAGAACTCACGGCGCTCGAGAAGAAGATCGAGGAACTGGAGCGCAACATCCACCGCCATGAGGACATGATGCTGGAGTTGATGACCGAGACCGACGAGTTGGAGGAGCAGGTCAAGGCCCTGCAGGAGAAGGTCGAGCGAGAACGCGCGGAGTATGAGAAGATCGTGGCGAACTACGAGACGACCACCGCCGGGGCGCGCGAGGAGATTGAGGAACTCACCGAGAAGCGCGAGGAACTGGTGGCCGAGTTGCCGCCGCAGCTTTTGCGCCCCTACGAGACACTGTGCGAGCGCGAGGACGGCGTTGCGGTGTCGGTGTTGCGAGGCGGAACCTGTGGCGAGTGCAACGTAGCGGTTCCGCGGAGTCGGTGGCCGATGGTTGAGCGAGGGACGAGCATCGTCAAGTGCGAAAACTGCCGCCGAATCCTGGTCGTCGTAGAGGAGTAGCGATCCAATGTCAGAGTTTCACAGCCATGCGCGAAACTTCACTCGCGACGAACTGCTTGATCGTCTGCGGGATTTCCACGGCCATCTCGGGCCCTTCGCGATGCTGGGCTACCGCGCGGGGCGGCTCGCGGTGGAGGAGCTTGAGCTGCCCACCCACTTCGGACTCAGCGCATCAGTCCACTGCCCCCCACAGCCTCCGCCATCCTGCTTTGTGGACGGAGTGCAGTACGCCACGGGATGTACGCTGGGCAAGCGGAACATCGAAGTGATTGTCGATGACGGGCTCTCCGTCACCATCACCGGCAACGAGACCGGCGCGACACTCACCGTCGTGCCGCGCCGCGATGTCGTCGAGGCTTTTGCCACGTGGATCGAAGAGACCGACGCGGAGGCTGCGGCCCTTCGGGTGCTCGACATGTCCGACGAAGAGCTGTTCGAGCCGCGCCACTGATTTCGCCGGCTTATTCGCCCTCGTTGGAGGCGCCGAATGGTTGCTGCTTCCCCGGGCGCTCATAGTCCGTCATGTGGGACGGCGCGAGGTCCTCGAGTTGTCCGGTGACCATGTAAGAGACGCGCTCTGCGACATTCACCACGTGGTCTGCGATCCTCTCGAGGTACCGCGCCACCAGCAGCAGATGAGTCGCCTGGAGGATCAGATCGGGATCCTCGCGCATGTACTCCACCAGTTCATCCAGAAGGTTGTACCAGATGTCGTCAACCTCGTCGTCACTTTCTATGACCTCGCGCACCAGGTCGAGATCCTGTTTCACGAACGCCTGGGCGGACGTCCGCACCATGTTGATAGTAAGGTCGCCCATGCGCGGGATGTCGATCAGTGACTTGAAGTAGGGCTCATCAGAGAGCGTCTGGGCGCTCTTGGCGATGTCCACCGCGTAGTCTCCCACGCGCTCCAGGTCGGTGATCGCCTTCAATGCGGTGCCGATGATGCGCAGATCCTTCGCCATCGGTTGCTGCAGCGCGAGGAGTCGCATGCACTGCTGCTCGATGTGCAGGTCAAGTTCATCTGCCACATCATCGTCCAAAATGACCTTGTCGGCGAGCGCCTCATCCTGCTCAACCAGCGCCCGCATCGCATCGGAGAGCATCTCGACCACGAAACTCGCCAGGCGCGTGACATCCACCTGCACCTGCTCGATCTGTTCCTCGAATGATTCGCGTATTCTGCGCATTGCCGCACTTCCCCGGCGCTACTGTGCTTTGATGGATAGCCTTAGCCGAAGCGCCCGCGCACGTAGGCATCAGTTCGCTCGTCCTGCGGGTCCTCGAAAATCTGTGTTGTCTCCCCGAATTCGATCAGCTCGCCAAGCAAGAAAAAACCGGTACGATCTGAGACGCGCGACGCCTGATACATGTTGTGGGTGACGATCACGATCGACATCGCTTCCTTCAACTCTATCATCAGTTCCTCGATGCGAAAGGTCGCCGTCGGATCGAGGGCCGAGCATGGCTCGTCCATCAGCAGCACCTCGGATTCGACCGCGAGACAGCGGGCAATGCACAGCCGCTGCTGCTGACCGCCCGACAGGTCCATGGCGGATTTGCGCAGGTTGTCCTTGACCTCGTCCCAGAGCGCGGCCCCGCGGAGGCTCTTCTCCACGATCTCGTCGGCCTCATCGCGCCCGAGCCGGCGCTGCAGTCTCGGACCGTAGACCACGTTGTTGTAGATCGACATCGGGAACGGGTTCGGCTGCTGGAAGACCTGTCCCACCCGGCGCCTGAGAGTTACGAGGTCGGTTCCCTCCTTGTATATGCTCTCCCCGTCGAGCAGCACCTCCCCCTTGGTGCGGGCCTCCGGGATTTCATCGTTCATGCGGTTGAGCGCCCTGAGGTAGGTCGACTTGCCGCAGCCGGACGGACCTATCAGTGCCGTGATCTCGTTGCTTCGGATTGTCGAGTTTACGTTCTTGATCGCGTGAAAGTCCTCGTAGTAGATATTGAGATCCCGGGTCTGAATCTTGATCTCATGATCCACCAGAGGCTCATCTGCAGATCGGCCAGAGCCCACAGGAGAGCGGAGAAATTCGGCCTTCTCCTGTGGCTCTTCGCCTTCCTGCGCGTTATCGGCGACCGTTCCGGTGGCTGGTTCCTGCATTGCGCACCTCTCCGTGATGTTGCTTGGCGTGTTACCTGTTTCGAACGGACCGGTGGGAATTCCTGCAAAGTGGTCGTCCCCGCTACCATCGACGCCGGCGCAGTCGAGCCCTGATCAATGTGGCGATCAGATTCAACCCAAGTACCAGCGCCACGAGAACGAATGCCATCGCCCATGTGAACGACGGATCGACGTGCGGCTGCTCGGTGGCGGTCACGTAGAGCTGAAACGGCATGGCGATGATTGGATCGAAGACCGTGCTCGGGAAGGGGTTGCTCAGCGAGTAGAAGGCCGCGGTGAAGAGGATCGGCGCCGTCTCCCCGGCCGCGCGGGCGACCGACAGGATCATGCCCGTGATCATGCCCGGCAGCGCGTTGGGCAGCACCACCCGCCGGATCGTCTGCCACTTGCTCGCCCCCAGCGCCAGCGACCCCTCGCGGAGCCCCTGGGGCACCTGGCGCAGCGCCTCCTCGGATGCCGCGATGATCAGCGGCAGCACAAGCAGCGCCAGCGTCGCGGCGCCGGCCATCAGGCAGCGGCCCCAGTCGAGGATGATGACAAAGGCCGCGAGGCCGAAAAGCCCGTAGACGACGGACGGCACGCCCGCGAGATTGATGATCGCGAGGCGGATCATGCGCACCAGTGTGCCCTTAGTCGCGTATTCCGACAGGTAGATAGCAGCCCCGATGCCGATGGGAGCCGCGATGAGGCCTGTGAGAGAGGCGAGGTAGGTGGTGCCGACGATGGCGGGGTAGAGCCCGTCCATCGAGGTGAGCAGCTCCCAGTTGATGGCGCTGCCGCCACGGTAGAGCATGTACCCGACGATGAGCACGATGGGGACCGTGACGATGGCGGCGACTACCCAAAGCCCGGCGAAAGCGGCCTTCTCGGTTACTCGCGGATCAATGAGATGCGCCCTCTCAGTGCTCATGCGATGTCCTTCTCGCTGCGGCGGATAATAATGTCGGCGATTGTGTTCACGCCGAAGGTAATGGCGAAGAGTATCAGACCGATGGTGAAGAGTGAGTGAAAGTGAGTTGAGCCGTGGGGGGTCTCGCCCATCTCAGCGGCGATGGTTGCGGTCATGGTTCGGACGGGCCGTATGAAGCCCTCAAGCCCCTTGGGCATGACCTGCGCGTTTCCGGTGACCATCAGCACTGTCATCGTCTCACCGATGGCCCGGCCGAGACCGAGCAGAAAGCCGGCGATCACTCCCGAGCGCGCCGCCGGAATCAGCGCTCGCGTGATGGTCTGCCAGCGTGTTGCGCCCAGCGCAAGTGAGCTGTTGAATATCTCCCGCGGGACGCTCCGGAATGCGTCCTCACAGATCGAGACGATCGTGGGCAGGGCCATGAAGCAGAGCATGATCGAGCCAAGCGCGGCGAACTGGCCGACCTGGATGGTGTCGAAGCGGTCGGCGATCCACGGCCCGACGATCATCATGCCGATGAAGCCGAAGACGACCGAGGGGATAGCGGCGAGCATCTCCACGGCGGGCTTGAATATCTCGCGCATCTTGCGCGGCACGATCTCGGCGATGAAGATTGCGGTGGCCAGCCCGAGGGGGATCGACAGGACCAGCGCGCCGGTGGTGACATACAACGAGCCGAGAATCAGCGGCAGCATCCCGAAGTGGCCGTCGCCATGTGTCGGAGACCATCGGGTTCCAGAAAGCACCTGCGCGAGCGTGCGCTCCTCGAACATCGGGAGCGCGTTGCGCAGGAGGAAGTAGAAGATGAGAATGACCAGAACGATTCCCAGTACGCCGGCGATCTGGATGAACCGTTCGATGATCCATTCCCAGACACGGGAGAGTCGTCGTCGCATAGCGATAACGGTCCTTTGCGGTCGGAAATGAGGGGGTGGTCATGTCCGGCCCGGCGCAGGTTCGCGCCGGGCCGGACGGGTGGAGGGAGTTGCTTAGTCGATCGGAACGAAGCCCTCGTCCGCGACCAGGGCCTGGCCCTCTTCACCCTTGCCCCAATCGAGGAAGTCGGCGACGATGCCCGTGGGCTCGCCGTTGGTGTACATGTAGAGCGAGCGCGCGACCGGGTATGACCCGTTCTGCACGTTCTCGACCGAGGCGGGAACCGCGTCGCCACCCTCAAGGGGGACGACGGGGATGACCTTGATCGAGTCATCCACGTAGCCGAGACCGATGTAGCCGATCGAGCCGGCGGTACCCGCGACCGTCTCGCGAACGTCGCGGTTGGAGTTCTTTTTCAGTGCCTCCGGGGAGTAGTCGCGGTCCTCGTCGGCGCCGCGCATCTGGATGACGAGTTCCTTCCAGCTCTCATAGGTGCCGGAGGCGGAGTCGCGGCTGACGACGACGATGTTGTCATTGTCCACGCCGGTGACGCCCACATCTGACCAGTTCGTAACCTCGCCCGAGTAGATGTCCGAGAGCTGCTCGACGCTCAGCGACTCGACGGGCACGTCCGGATGGGCGACCGGGGTCAGGCCGTCATAGGCGATGACGTGCTCGACGGGGTCCACGTCGTTCTGCTCCGCCAGTTCGACCTCGCTGTCCTTGATTCCGCGGGAGGCGTTGCCGATGTCGGCGGTGCCGTCGAGAATGGCCTTGATGCCGTTACCGGAGCCGCCGCCGGAGACGTTGATCTCGACGTTCGGGTTCTTCTCGTGATAGGCCTCGGCCCATGCGGTTGCGATGGGCAGGTTGGTGGTTGAGCCGATGATGTCGATGGTGCCACCTTCACCGGTGGGTTCCTCCATCGCCATGTCATCCATCGGGGGCTCCGGCACGTCGTCCTCCACTGTCTGATCCGGAGGGCAGCCGATCAGTGCGACTGATGCGACAAGGAACGCCAGCAACAGCAGACCCAGACCAACTCGTGAGGTCTTCATCTCTTAGTTGCTCCTTTCAAGGATGCGTCGATCGAAACGACTGTAGATTCCCCGCTGAGCAGCACGGCAGTGCCGCGCGAGGCTGTGTTGATAGTTCGATGCTTACTTGTATATGACCTGCCACTGCACGCCGACGGTGGTGTCATCGGCCGAGGCCATGTCGATGTCCTCGAGCTGAAGCGTGAAGCGATTGCTGGACCACGGCTCGTAGGCCACACCGAGCGTGTGGCGGCTGTAGTCGGCCACGTTCTCGGCATTGAACTCGTCGTAGCGGTAGAAGGGGCTCACCGCCGACTCCTCGGGGCTGAACTCAAGCTGGGCGTACCAGCCATCCGCGTCGTAGACCGCATGGTTCTTCTGGTCGTACCAGTCGCCGTCATAGTACTCGGCCTGGGCCCCCCAGGAGTTGCCGCCGATCGCGCTGTCGTAGCGAAGGTGCGCGCCGAAGACGTTGGGGGAGAAGCTCGAGTTGGCGGAGCCCGCCTGCGCGGCTGTGATGCCGGCGAGGTCAATGTCCGAGGTCATGTAGCTGAGCCCCGCCGCGCCGCCATTGCCCACCGGGACCTCAGCACGGGCGATAAGCGATTCGGCGTCATCGAAGTCGCCGCGCTCCCACGAATCCATGCCGTCAACGTAGCAGAGGTCGAAGTTGACGTTGGCTGTCTCCGAGGCGGCGTGGCCGATGTATACGCCCAGACCACGCTCGCCCGGGAAGAAGCTGCGGGCGGCCTGCGAGCGCTCGAGAGGCAGCCGCTTGCTGCTGGAGTACTCAAGCTCGTAGCCGAACCGCACGGTGGTGAAGCCGGCCAGCGCCGACCAGGTGTCGTTGACCGGCTGCATGACCCAGATGTCCTTGGCCGACACCTTATTGCCATCGCCGCTGAGCAGGTCACCGAAGTCGAGTTGGACGCGGACTGTGGTGCCGGAGTTGTTGATTGCGTCCTTCCAGTTCAACCTGACCCGGCGGGTGTCAAAATCACCGTCGCCTTCGTCGTCGCTGTACTCGTATCTGAACTGCGCGCATCCGTTGACATTCGGCTCCCACTGCGCAAAAGCCGGCAGCGCAACCGCGATGAGCATGGCCGCAATTGCGACCACACTCATGAGCCTGTGGACACTCATACTGGACCGTACCTCCCGAGGAGTAGTCTAAGCCGACGGCGCGAGGGGTCGCGACGTCAATACTTCGGGAAGATGATACATGCGAGCCGTTAAAGCTTGATTAAGAGAAGATTAAGCTTAGATTAAGGACCGGGAGGCGAGGGCCGCGTGAAAACACCCCGGCTACCCGGACTCGGGCGTCTGCTCCGGCTGTGATGGGAAGAGCGCCGTGAAGGTCGTACCCTCACCGACCTCGCTGCTGACACTCACCCGCCCGCCGTGTACCTCGGCAATGTGCTTGACAATCGACAGGCCGAGGCCCGTGCTGCCGGTAGTGCGATCGCGAGCCCGGTCAACGCGGTAGAAGCGCTCGAAGATGCGCGATTGATGCTCCTCCGGGATGCCGACGCCTGTGTCCTGCACGGCCACCTCATATCCGCCGGGAACCGCGCGGCCGCGGAGTGTGACCATCCCCTCCTCTGATGTGTACTTCACGGCGTTATCCAGCAGGTTCAGCAGCAGCGTCTGGAGCGAGGCCGGATCGACGTAGATCTGATCGCCCTCGTTGTATTCGACTTCCAGTCGAATGCCCCTGTGCTCGGCGGCGGGGCGGACCTGGTTGGCTGCGTCCTGCAGAGCCGTCTCCACGTCAGTCAGTTGCGGCTCGAGCAACTCTGCGCCGCGCTCGACCCGTGAGAGCGTCAGCATGTCATCGAGTATCTCGGTCAGGCGGTCGGCGGACTCGACGATCTGGCGGCAGAATTTCGGTCCATGCTCCGAATCGCCCAGGGCGCCCGCCTGAAGGGCCTCGGCGAGTGCCTTGATACTCGCTGCAGGGGTGCGCAACTCGTGACTGGCATTGGCGACGAAATCCTGCCGCACGCGGGTGGCTTCGCGAAGCTGGGTGATATCATGCAGCAGGCCGACCGCACCGATGATCCGCCCGTCTTCGTCGGTCAGTGGCGTCGCCACTCCCTCGAGGTGGTACTCCCCGGGGTGGGTGAGGCTGAAACGACTGCGCTGCACGCTGCCCTGGTGCAGGGCCCGCATGACCAGCGCGCTTATTTCGTAGTTGAGCAGTACATTCTCGACTGGAAGGCCCGCCACGCCCTCAGGTTCAACGTCGAAGAGTCGCGCGAATGCTTTGTTGATGAACTGGACATGGCCGCGTTCATCGACAGCAACGACCGCGTCCGTCATCTGGTCGAGAATCGCGCCGTAGTACCGGCCCTGCTCCCGGGCGTCGTTGAGCAACGCGGCCATCTGGTCAACCGCCGCGTTGACCGCCCCGATGAGGTTGCTCAGGGCGCCCTGCCGCACCTGCCGAACTCTCGCGGTCAGGTAACCATCGCGCAGTCTCTGAGCGACTCCCGAGATCTGCTCGAGCGACTGATCGATGGAGGTCCATCCCGTCGATGCCACGATCATCGCGATGATGGCGAGAACAATGAAGGCGCCGAGAAGGAAACGCCGCATCGAGGCGCGCGCCTGAGGGATGGCGGGCGGGGACGATGTAAGCAGCAGCGTGGAGCCATCTTCCCTCCTGATGCCGGCGTGAAGCAATCCCGGGCGCTCCATGCCGGTGGTGACGACGCGCCAGAGTTCGCTCGTGGATGGACGGCCGGCCGGTTGAGTGGCGGAGGGGAGGACGTCGGCCAGCACCTCACCGTTCGGACTGAAGACGGTGGCTCGCCTGCCGGTGGGGATGGCAACGCGTCGCGCCAGTCTGAAGGGATCATCATCCATCCGGGAGGCCGCGATCGCCGCCCGCCGGGCCTCATCGCGCATCGACCGGCGCGTTTGCTCGCGGGCCTGCTGGTCGAGGACGGCCCGGGCATAAATGCCGATCGTAAGCAGGACGACGCCGATGGCGGCGATGAGCAGAAGGGCCGTGGTGATGCGTATTGAGCGCATCTTCTCACTCCACGAACTTGTATCCCACACCACGGACGGTGATCAGGTGGCGGGGGTTGGAGGGGTCCGTCTCAATCTTCTGACGCAGCCAGCGGACGTGTACGTCCACGGTACGCTGGTCGAGGTATTCCTCCTGATCCCAGACGGCGGCGATGATGTCATCGCGCGTGCGGACCCTTCCGCAGTTGCGCATCAGGTAGATGAGCAGGTCGAATTCCTTCGGTGACAGGTCCACCCGCTCATCGCGCGCCGTGATCTCATGGCTTCCCATGTCGGCCACGATCCCGCCGACCTCGAGTCGGTCCGCGCCCTCAGCGGCCTCAGCGGCCTCGGTTCGGCTGGAACTGCGACGCAGCACGGTGCGCACGCGAGCGACCAGTTCGCGCATGCTGAAAGGCTTCGGGACGTAGTCATCCGCGCCCATCTCGAGGCCCGCGACGCGGTCGGCCTCCTCGGTACGAGCGGTCAGCATGATGATGGGCACATCGCGCTGGCGGCGAAAGGCGGTGAAGAGCTGCCAGCCGCTCAGCCCGGGCAGCATCAGGTCGAGGATGACCAGCGACGGCTCGCCCGCCTCGAAAGCGTCAAGAGCCTCCCGGCCATCGCTGGCGATCTCGGTCTCAAAGCCCTCCTGGTCGAGGGTGTACGCGATGGCCTCGGCAACACTGCTTTCGTCCTCGACGATCAGTATTCTCTCGGACATTGTGCCGCCCTCGCAGGAGATCGTGGAGTGATGCGGGCGTCATGCCGGCGTCGGCGCAGGCCGCACCCTTCGTGGATCCGGGTCGTCATTGCTCGACCAGCCGGTAGCCCTCGCCGCGCACCGTCAGCAGTCGCTGCGGGTTCGATGGCTCCTCCTCGAGCTTCTCGCGGAGCCACCGGATATGCACGTCGAGGGTGCGCGGATCGATGTACTCATCCTCGCCCCAGACCCGGTCGAGGATACGCTCGCGCGGGACGACCTGTCCCGCGTTTCGAGCGAGGTATTCCAGCAGGTCAAACTCCTTGGGGGTGAGTTTAACCGTCTCACCACGCAGCCTGACCTCGCGGGCCGCGGGGCGGATCTCAAGGTCGTCCACGGTGATGCTCCTCCGATCGTCGCTGGACCAGTGTTCGCTGCGGCGGAGCACCGCGCGCACCCGCGCGGACAGTTCGCGGGCGCGGAAAGGCTTCGTGATGTAGTCGTCGGCTCCCCTGGTGAGGCCCTCGACACGGTCGTCTTCAGCCGAAAGCCCTGTCAGCATGATGATCGGGACTTCCGACTGCTCGCGAATCGCGGTGCAGACATCCATCCCGCCGATCTTCGGCAGCATCAGGTCCAGCAGTACGAGGTCAGGCCGCTCCGCCTGAAGAAGCCGCAGGCCCTCCTCACCGTCCGAGGCGGTCGCTACCCTGAATCCCGATGACTCGAGGGCGGCGACGATGGCCTCCTGGACGGGCTCTTCATCTTCCACGACGAGAATCAGTTCTGCCATGATCCGCCAACTCACTATCTTTGTGCGTGGTTTGTTGAATGTTCGTCGGGCGCGGTCTCGCGCGGCACGGCGCGGAAAGGCTGTGCGCGGTGCCCCAGCGCCGTTTCTCGGCCAGGCGCGCGTTCTTAGATGCCAACGATACGCGAGATGTTTCCTCCAAGCACCATCCGCTTATCCTCAAGCGGGATTCGCGCCCACGCGGCCCAGCCAAGCTGCGGGGCTGCGTCGCGCATCACACAGTCCGTGCCGAAGAGCGTCCGCTCCCGGCCGAGTTCCCGCACGAAGTACTCGACGAGTCCGTAGAGGATCGACGTGTACGTAATCTCCGCGTAGACGTTGCTCCAGCGCCGACATGCACTGACAAGCGCCTCCGCGAGCGGCCATGAACTGCCGGCGTGGCCGAGCAGAAACTTCGCATCCGGGTACATCGGCGCGAGGTGTGCGAGCTGCTCGGGCGTAACCGAGGTCGCCTCCGAGAGGCCGCCGTGGCAGAGCACCGGCGCCCCGCGGTCATTCGCCCACTCGAGCATCGGCCGATGACGTGGATCTGTCAGCGGGACCTGCTGCCGCGGCGGGTAGGGCTTGTATCCGATCATTTTGTCGCTGCGGAAGACGCGCCGCATCTCCGCGGCGGCCGCCTCCGGATAGCGCGGGTTGATCGTGCCGAAGGCCAGCAGCCGGTCCGGGTATTCCTCGACGGCTCGCAGCATGATGTCATTGCTTGCCGGGTCGCCGTGCGTGATGCCGCTCCATGTGCTGACGATGCAGCGGTCGATGCCGAGACGATCCATGGTCCCGACGAGTCCATCCGCGTCGATCCACGGCAGTTGCATCCGCGCGATGCCCATCGAGCCTTCGTGCCCGATGTGTCCGTGGGCGTCGAAGACGTACTCGTCCGTGAGTGGCCGCCCCTCGCGCATGGTGGCCACGATCGGGTCATCGTCCTCGGGCGGCTCGATCGATGGTATCTCATCCAGCGGCCACGGTCCGTCAGTTTTGACCGCCTGCAGGAGCGAGAGGAGGTTGCCGCCGGCGATCGCAGCGCGGTCCTCGTCGGCGATGTCCTCGTAAAGCGACATCATCATCGCCGCGCCGGGGCTGCAGTCCGGGAGGCCTGTCCCGAAGATGAGCCGATCGGCGCCGAACTGCCGCGCGAAACGCTCGTAGGCGCGGTGCCCCTGGAGGCGATGGGTCTCAAGGAAAAGGTTCGGCGCGCGTTCGAGCGCCGGTTCGATCTCCCGGTCGGCGCCCCAGGCGACGTCGCAGAGGACAACCGGAAGCACCGGGTAGCGTTCGCAGAGGCTCACCGCGCCGCTGATGCCCATCTCGGCAAGGTCCACGAAAAGCGGCATCCTCCGCTCCTGCAAGTCCCTCAGCAGCGGCCCGGCGACCTCGTCGCTCAGCGGCCATCCGTGCATCTTCGGGAAGATTCGGGCTGAGCGGACGCCAAGTTCCAGCATCTCCGCGATCAGTTCATCAGCCGGCGCGATCTCGTGCGTGTGACCGGGCATGACGACCCACTGGGGGATCAGCCCCGGCAGGTCGCTGATCTCTTCGAGCAGGAGGCGGTTGCCGTGATCCTGGTGGTACTGCACCGCCGACGCGTGATAGACCAGCGCTGCGCCGATTCCGTAGTACTCGTAATCCCGCGCAAAGTCACTCGGCCGCCAGATCGTCTCCGGGTGCGGCGCGGAGCGCCATCCGACCATCGCATTTCCGTCAAAGAATCTCAGTCGGGGCATCGGCCGCCTCCTCTGTGTAAAGAACCGTCGGCCGCGTCCCTTTGTTCCGCCCATGCGTCCCAGAGGGCGGCGCTCTCAAGCGCCGCCCTCAGTCTTCGGCAGGACGGGCATTCCCAGCAGTGTTCGTCACCGTCCGCGTAGCAGCTCCAGCTCAGGTGCAGCGGCGCGCCGATCTCGACGCCGAGCGCAGCGATCTCGGGCTTCGTCAGATCGAGGGTGGGGGAGAGCACCGTCGGATGATTTTGTGTGCCGAACTCGAGCATCGCGTTGCATCGGCGCACGAATTCCGGGGAGTTGTCCGGGAACGTGGCGGCCTCCTCCGCGTTGAACCCGCAGACGATCGTGTCGCAATCGAGCGCCTCGGCGTGCGCGGCCGCGATGGAGATGAAGACGGCGTTGCGCGCGGGCACCCAGACCGACGCGTCATCGGCGGATGCGAGATCGCCCGCGGGATTGCCCAGCGCATCGGGCATCAGCCGCGACATCCACGGGAGCTTCACGAGGCGGTGATCGACGCCCATCTCGGCTGCGATGCACAGAGCGGCCTCGACCTCACGTGGCGCGGCCCGCTGGCCGTAGTCGAACGTAAGGGCGAGTCGCGGCGGATGTTGCTCGCGCGCCGCCCACGCCGCCACGAGTGAGTCGAGCCCGCCTGACAGCAGCATGATGCCGGCCATCGTCTCTCAGCCCTCGCGGTAGGTCACGGAGCTTGTCGGTGATTCATGGATGGTCACGGAGGTCACGCGCGCCTCGCCGCTGATGGCATCGCGCGCCCGCTCGTATATGTAGCGGGCAAGGTGTTCACTGCTGGGGTTAATCTCGTCAAAAGGCGGGATCTCGTTGAGGTTGCGGTGGTCGAGTTCCGCGAGTATCTCGTCGAAGGCGGCTTTCAACTCTGAGAAGTCCACCAGCATGCCGCACCCGTCGAGTTCCTCGCCCTCCACCCGGAGCAGCACCCGGTAGTTATGTCCGTGCAGCCGCGCGCACGCGCCGTCATATCCGCGCATGAGGTGGGCTGCGGAGAAATCGCGTTCGACTGTCAACTCGTACACAGGGCCGCTCCCCCGTCTGAAGTACTGAAAGCCGAAGATCCCGACCGCGCGAATTATAACACAGCCGCCCACGCCCGGCAAACCGCGAGCACCGGCCGCGACGCCTGCACCGGCTGCAGGTAGCGCGGATCACAACTGCAGGCAGGCGGCGTTGGAAGCCGGATGGGTCTCTTGCCAGTCGCTGCTTATCTGCTTATACTGGTGGTGAGGAGGAAACATGGAAGACAGGCCCGCGCGCAGAGACAACAAACTTGCTGTCATCGTCATCATCGCCGGCTTACTCACCGGGGCGGTGATCACATACGCTTTCCTGCAGCCTGAGGAAGAGCAGCCACGCTACACCCCCGAGTACCCCGTCGTCGAGAGTCAGCGCATGCCGCTTGACGACGACGAGACTCGGGCCGAGGGGCCGACGGAGCCGGAAGTCGATGATGAGACAGCCCCGGAGCCCGACGAGGAGAGCGAGAGTGCGGACGTCGCGCCAGCGCCACCTGCCGACACCGCGCCGGCGCCACCTGCCGACACCCCGGAGCCGACTGACGAGGCAGCCGACAACTCCCCGGCTCGCGAGGAGACCACGGCATCCGAGCGCAAGGCGGTCGAGGAGGCTCGCCGGCGCATGGAGGCGCAGGGCGTCGATGACTACGCGGAACTGACCGAGGAACTCTTCATCCGCGTGTCCGCGAAGATGGTCCTGATGGCCTCAACGCTCAGTGAGTCCGCCGAGGAGGATGAGGAGATCGACTCCACCGAGGTGCAGAGCTTGCTCGCGGACAATGCCGCCGATTTACTTGCGCGTGAGCGCATAAACCCGGAGGACTTCTGGTCGTTCACGCGTGACGTACACTCCGACTCTGAGCGCGCCCGGGAGATCGGCGAGAAGATTCTGCGCGAGGCTGAGAAGCGAACCGAGCGCAAGATCAGAGTCGAAGATATGCCGGGAATCTCCCCGGTGCCGGTCCCGGACAGCGAGCAGCAGTAGCGTACACTGCGTGGAGGTCGCCTGCGATCGTCCCGGTGCGCCTGCCTGCGCTTTCCCGGCGACCGATCCTGGCGGGCCGAACGATGGCCTACTCCGCCGGCGCCAGGGTCAGGTAGTCGAGGTTCAGGCGGCTGTCGATGCACACCATGCGCAATTCGTGCGAGCCCTCATCAAGGCTCAGCGTCAGTGGCTCGCCGTCCGCGCCGATGACCATCATCTGCTGCCACTCCTCCGGCGTCGCCCCGTAGCCTCCGGTGTGCTCGAAGCGGAAGACCTGCCATCCATCGCCGGCCGGTTCGCCGTCAAGCGTGATGAGGCGGTCAGCGCGCGCCTCGTGGGTTGCGCCCTTCACGACGAGGTGATAGTCCCCCGGTGGCACATCGAGGTCCCACTCCAGCCACATGCCGGGAACAAGCCACTCGCCGACGCCGACTCCACCCGACAGGAACTCCCGGTGCGAGTACTGGCTCGGCTGGCCGAGGCCGTAGTCGGCGAAGCTCTCCGCCTCAATCTTGATCCCCTCCGGCGTATCATCGAGAGCCCGCGCAGGCTGCGGTTCGGTGTCGAGGGGAAGGCGCTCAAGGCCCAGTGGCACCGTCGCGGGCTCCTCCAGCCGCGCCTCCAGCGTATTGCTCTCGCGCAGCCAGATCAGGCCGGCGGTTCGATCGATCGGCGATCCGTTGAGCGTCACGGGCAGCTCCGGTGCGTCACCCGAGAGGCGATGCAGGCCCTCCTCGGCGGAGAAGTTCGCGAAGAGCAGCCCCTGACCGGTGTACGCGGGCAGGATCTCCTGATCGATCCGCGTGGGCGCCTCGCCGTCGATGGTCAGGCCGAAGCTGCCCTCGGCGACCGGCCGCGCGACCGGTGACGTCAGCGAGTGCATCCCCGCCGGCAGCGTGAGCGTGACAAAGCCGGTCTGCGCGTCGACCTCGCAATCGGCGGCGGTCAGAGGCCGGTCGTCGAGCATCAGCCCATCGATCCCCTGGGGGATCCACAGCGAGACGTCAGTGGGAGCGGCGGTGCGGACATCTGCGCGCAGGAACGTCGCTTCGCCCCACTCCAGCGCGACAGTCGCCGGCTCGGTGGACGTGAAGATTCTCCCGGGCGCGTCCTCGATCGACACCTCCCGGCAGTCCACCGCGACCAGCTTCGCGCCGGCATCGTCCATGTACGCGGCCGCCATCTGCGCGTCCACGGTCCTGGCGCCGATGACGAGTGGCTCGTCACCCTCGCGGACGGCGGCAAGCAGTTCGCCGAGTTCCGCCCCCACGCCGCTGCCGGCATCAGGCGCGCTGGTGGTGAACTCGGGTTGCCGGCCACCATTGCGCGCCTGCATCAGTGTCACGAATCGCTGCGTCTCTGAGGCCTCCGGAGTCTCCGCGTAGAGATGCCAGTTCCGCGGCTGGTCGGCCCGGCGTCCCTGCGGCGGATGGCCATCCCACTCGTTGTGCTGGGTGAATGTGAGCGCCTCCGGCGTGGCGAAGGCAATGTCCAGTGCGGCCTCGCCCTGCTCGACCGTCACCCGCCGCGCCGCGTCATCCACCGCCATCTCGTCCAGCGCGTGCGCAGCCCAGGTCCACGTCGAGGCCTCGTCGGCCTCAAGCTCATCGATCACCACGAAAGCGTCCGGGCGCAGGTAGAGGATGTGTCGCACGAACTTCGACAGCTTGCCCCTGTACGCCTCGGTCGCGTCGCCCGCGGTGTAGCAGCCCACCGGGCTCTCGAAGTAGTCCAGGATCTCCCCCTTCGCGGTGATGTCGAAGATCGGCTGGCCCTCACCGTTGACGAGGATCGAGTTGTGCGCCTTCGTCTGGCGTGTCCAGTTGCGGTCATGGTCGGAGCCGTACCAGTCGTAGTAGCCCGAGTCGATCAGCAGCGGCTCGCCGTAGGCGTTGATCACGAAGTGATTCTGATCGGCGTGGCTGTGGTTGAACGAGCCGTACCACGATGACTTGAAGATCAGCATGACGTCATCGGGGTCGCTCATGTCCGAGTGCATCCCGACCCAGCCGATGTCGGACAGGTACTTGCTCTGCGGCACGTCGATCGGCGGCCGCGCGGGCATGTCGTAGTCATACCACCAGTATCCGTAGACGCCGGTATCCTCACTGCCGTGGATCTGATCGGCATACCACTTGAAGTAGGGGTTGTCATAGCGCGTCGCGTAGAGCAACTGGTTGTTCCGATCGGTGGCGCCGGGGCTGCCGAGGTTCCCATCGCCGAAGTGGTGGCGGTCGCAGAAGGGCGGGTGCATGTAGGGCTTGAACCAGCCGTTGTTGCGCGTGAATGCCTTGTCGTAGAGATCAACGCCGGTTGCGGACAGCAGCGCGTCCGAGAAGATCGTGCGGTAGCGCTGGCTGTACTTCCAGTAAGCCGTCCCCTGACACCAGCCGCCCTCCTCGCCCGCCCACGCGGGGTAGAGAGGCGCGTATGTCGCGGCGATGAAGCTGAACCAGTCATTCGCCCGCGGCTCGTCGTGGCACAGGGCGACGGAGATGATGCCGAGAAAGCCCATCGAGGTCCAGCCGTGTGAATTGTAGGGATACTCGTAGATAGGCCGCGAGTCCTCCCGGAAGTCGTGGTAGAGGATCGATCCGCGCGCTTCGATCATCTCTCGCGCGGTCGCCCGCTCGTCCTCGCTCATCAGGTCGTAGCACCAGTCGTACGCACACGCCGCCTTCCACGCGATGTCGCGGAAGACCTGGTCGTGATTGCGGTAGCCGGTGGTGCCCTCCACGTCCCACTCGGAAAGCTCCAGCAGCCACTCCACCGCGCGCTCGCCGAAGTCTTCGTTCCCGCTCACCAGGTAGCCGAATGCCATCTCCCACATCGGGGAGCTTGCGGAGCTGCCGAGGCCGCGCAGCGCGTCCCTGCGACTCTTCTCCTCGGCGGTCAGGCTCCCGGATCGCCCGGTGAAGTCATACTCCGGGCCAGGCTCGTCGGGAAAGTCCTTCTGCAGGTGCGCCTCGCATTTCGCCTCGAACTGCTCCCACCAGTCGGCCTTCTCATCAAGCCGCGCGGCGCGGAAGTCCTCGAGCGTGGCCGCGGTGGTGTAAATGCGCGGGTGGCTCTCGGGGATACGCGCGAGCATCTCATCCGGCGGCGGCAGCGGGAATTCGGCGGCGTCGGGCGTTATCTCGAACGACCACGCCTCCGACCAGTCCGAGGCTCGACCGTCGGTCACGTAACGAAATCGCCACCACCAGCGCGCGTCGGTGTCGAGCACCGCGGAGTGGCTGTAGCAGTTGTACTCAAGGTCACCGATGGTCTCCGCGTCCGAGAAGTCCTCGCTGCGGGCAAGCTGAAACTCATAGCTCTCGGCGAGCGGCTGCGGCTGCCATGTGAAGTCGGGAGGGTTTTGCAGCGCCACTCGCCCGTCCACGGGCCGCCTTGGCGTCTGCAGCGCCTGCTCCGCGGGCGTCAGTTCGGGCTGCGGCGCCTCCGCGAGCGGCAGGATTTCGACATCATCGTAACACAGCGTTCCCTCACCGCGCTGGTAGAGCAGCAGTTCGATTCTCGATTCGTCCGCTGCAAGCACCTCACTGCGGGTCGCGAACTCGAACTGCTTCTCCCGCCATTCATCGGCATCGACGTCGTCGATGGAGAAGTGGTGGGTGTCGTCGGCATCCTCGCCGTTCTCGTCCCTGTAGCGGTAGCGGAAGATGCCGGTTGGAACGCCCTCGCCCCTCACCTGGAAGGTCAGGCGGAAGCCCGGCGCCATGGCGCTGCTCGGCGTCGTCTGGCCCCAGCATGCGCGGTCGGCGCGTTCGGGCAGGCCGGTGATGCAGGCGGCGTGCTCGCCTGAGTGCGCGTCATCCGACAGGCCGAACTCAAAGCCCTCGCCGGAGGCGAATGTCCGCCAGCCGTCAGGGAGGCCGTCTCCATCCTCGTCCTGCTCAAAGCCGGGGTTGGTGAGGCTCACCGGCGGCGCCTCGATCGGCTCCACCGACACGTCGTCGTAGTAGACGGTGCCCTCACCGCGCTGGTAGAGGATGATCTCGATGGGGGAGACGCCGACCTCACGAACCCTCCGACCCGCGGTGAACTCGAACTCATTCTTGACCCACTCGTCCTCGGCCACCTCAATGTCGAAGTACTCGGTCTGATGCCGGTCATCCTCGTCCTCGCGCTGGTGGCGGAACCGGAATGTGCCGGTCCCGGGGTCGCCGGCCCCCTTCGCGTAGAATGTAAGTCGGTAGGCCGAACGAATCTCCACGGGCGAGGACACCTGCACAAGCGCCGCCCGGTCACCATGATCGGGGCCGCCCGTGATGAAGGCCGAACTCTCGCCCGAATACGCCTCCTCGTCGGTTATCCCGGCCGACCATCCCTCACCGTGAGACGCGAAGTTCCAGCCTGCGGGATCGCCGTCATCGGCGGCTTCCTCGAAACCGGGGTTGCGGAAGACCACTTCGGTCGTGGCTTCGATCTCTTCGCCCGCGTCGGCCTCGGTCTCCGGCTCGGCCGGTGGCGTCCACTCGGCGAGTTTCTCGATCGTGACGTTGTCGTAGAAGAGATCGCCCTCGCCCTTCTGGTAGAGGTAGAACTCGAGGCGTGCGGTGCCGACCGCCTTGATCTCGCCAGGCACACCGATCTCGATGACCTTCCGGGTCCACTCACCGGCAGTCATCTCGGGGATGTCGAAATGCCACGTTTTGTCCTCTTCATCGGGGCCGTCGGGCGGGTTGTATCGGAGGCGGAAGAGCGCCGTGGCCTTGCCCTCGCCGCGCACATCGAACGCGAACCGGTACGCCGCTGGTAGCTCGTGCAGGGGGGCGCTCTGACCCACGCAGGCGCGGTCCCCATGATCGGGAAGACCGGTGATTCGCATCGATCGCGCGCCGTCAGATGCGACTTCATCGGTGAGTTCGAGTTCGAAATTCTCGCCGTGGACGGCCTCCCGCCAGCCGTCAGGGGCGCCGTCCGCGTTCTCATCGATCTCAAAAC
>JBKHFA010000021.1:0-23985 GCA_046540615.1 Armatimonadota bacterium
TGTGCTACCCGCTCTACTACGCGGCCTGCCTGCTCTTCGCGCTGGCGCCGGTGGGAGTGGCGCTCAGTCGCGCGTCTCGGAGATGAAGCGCTCGCGGTAGGCCTCGCGGGCTTCGCGGCAGGTCCGCGCGGTGAACTGCGCGTTCACGCCGCCCGCCACCAGCGAGCCCACGCCCGGGATGACGCCCGCAGCCTTGCGTTTCACGAGGTACCAGACGAGATCTCGCGCCGCATCACGAAGCCAGCGCCCCGCCTTCTCGTCGCGGATATCCGACCATGACGCGCCCTCCCGCAGGTCCCGCGCTATCCTGCGCAGGTGGGCGCGCGTACCGCGACCGCCGCGGCCCTCGCTGTGGCGCGCAAAAAGCAGCGCCATCGCGTACGCGCTCTCCTCCTCTTCCGCCACGTCAAAGCCGTAGACGCTCGCGATCTCACCGACCGCCATCAGGTTGTTCGCCAGCAGCGCCGGGATGTCCGCCGCGAGGCCGACCGCGCCAGTCGCACTCGTGGCGACGCCGGTCGCTCCCGCGACTGCGATCCACACGCGACAGACGCGCCCGACGATGCGATCCGGGACACTCACGTCCAGCGAGCGGATCTGCGTAACATCCTCGATCTTGTGCCCAGCGCGCTCGTAGCGACCGAGCGCGGAGGTGCGGCTGACGGTCGTAAGCGTCGCGTCGCCGATGAGGCTCAACGTGCCGCGCAGGACGGCGTCGCCAACCTCAGCGACTGCGCCCGATGCGGAACCCAATATGCGCATGATTCTCTCCTCCACGATCCGAACTGCCCTCACGTCGGCTGAAGAACGACCGAACTATCTGCGGTAGTACTCCTCCAGCGCCTGCGGCAGGCTGCGGTAGGCGGCGTAAAGCTCCTCGTAGGCCGACGACTGCTCGGAGGGCTCGATGGTTCGCTGCCCCAGTTCCGCGGCCGACTGACCGTCCTCGACCGACCCGAATACACCCGCGCCGATGAAGGCGAAGATGGCAGCACCGGCGACCGTCGCCTCCTCGTTGCCGATCGTAGTCACCGGGAGGCCGGTCACATCCGCGCGTATGTGGTTCCACAGCGCGTTCTTTGCTCCACCGCCGACCAGGCGGATGCCCCGCGGCTCAAAGCCCGTGGACGCCTGCAGAACCTCCACCGCGTGGCGCAGTTGGCAGCACAGGCCCTCGAGGCCGGCGCGGTAGATCTGCGCGGGCGTTGTGTTCAGCCCCAGGCCCAGCAGCGTCCCTTTCGTGCGGTGCGGCGCGTTCGGGCCGGTGTCCGGGACGAAGCTGGGAATCATCGTCACGCCGCCCGCGCCCGGCGCAATCTCCTCGGCGGCGGAGATCATCCGCTCGTACGCCGCCGCGCGCGAGGATATCTCGGTGAAGAGATGCTCGCGAATCCACTCCAGCGGGCCCGAACCCATCATCAGAAGCTGCGGATTCCAGCGCCCGGCCTCTGCGTCCGCCTCGATGATAAGGCCGGCATCGAAGCCCTCGCGCGTGGCCTCGTAGCTGTCCTGCCGCAGCATCAGGATTTCCCACGTGCCTGACGAGAGGATCGCTTCGTCGGCCCGCGCGCCCGATCCGACCGCGGCGAACTGCGTGTCGTGGCCCGCGGCGACCACCGGAATGCCCTCCGGAAGACCCGTCTCCTTCGCGGCCCCGGCGGTGACGTGGCCGATCACCTCGCCTGGCTCCACCCATCGCGGGAAGAAGTCTGCGTCGATGTCCGCCAGCGCCAGCACATCGCCGGACCAGTCGCGCGCCGCCATGTCCATCGCCATCATCGTGCCCGCCGCGGTGGGGTCGATCGAGCGCTCCCCGCAGAGCTTCATGCTCAGCAGCCCCGGCATCATCAGCCACGTGTCCGCCGCTTCGAGCGCCTCGGGAGCGTTCTCGCGCAGCCAGATGAGCTTGAGCAGCGTGTCAAAGGGGATCACCTGGTAGCCGGTGATGCGGAAAAGATCCCACGGATCCATGCGCTCCGCGATGCTCTCCGCAATTCCCTCCGTGCGGTCGCACTGCCAGGAGATGACCGGGTAGGTCAGTCCGTTGTCTGCGTCCACGGGCGCTCCGTCGGCGCCGAAAGTCGTGACGGTGACCGCCGCGACACGCCCGGGGTCGACCTCCGCGAGGGCCTCAGCGCAGGCGCTGGCGAGCTTGCCGAATACCTCGTCGAGGGGCCAGATGCGCCAGTCATCGGGGGATTCGGGTTGCTGCTTCGGCTGGTTCGGCAGGCTGGCGGACGCGACGACCTGCCCGGAGGTATCCACGGCGACGGCGCGCGCGTTCGTTGCGCCGCAGTCGAGCACCACGACGAGTTCATCGGACATGGAATGCGGCCCCCTGTCGGTGTGAGTTGTCCTGCGGTTGGCCTCACTGGTGCGATTCGCGCAGGAGGGTGCGGGGACCTTCCGCGGCTCATCAGCCTCACCGCATCACATCCACCCGCTCCATCCCCGTGACCTCGCCATCGCGCACCGTGAAGAACGCGAGTTGCCCTTCGGTGGCGACGCCGTCCGCGGACTTCCCGCCCTCCACGCCCGGCGCGAGGATCAGCAGGTCATGCCCGTCCGTGCGGTCGATGCGGAATGCCACCGCGTTGCCATCGGCTTCCACGGGCACGCGCTCGATCCCGGTGATGGCGAACTCCGCCTGCGGCTCGCGCCACTCGATCGCTGAGACCCACGAGGTGTCTGAGGTCTGCCGCCGGGCGACGACCGCCGGGCAGGACGTGATGCCGCGGCCTGTGATGCCCATGCCGAGGAACACCTCGGTCTCGGGCTCGCCGAGCATCGTCAGGCGAACGTTCCCCACATCCGGGACCGCGAAGCCCGTCTGCCACGTTTCATCTGTCGCGGCGATGCTCACGTCCGTGATGTGCTGGTAGCCCGCCCCCTCACCCAGCGGGCCCTCCAGGGGCGTCGTCTCCAGCAGTGGGGCGTGTTCGCCCACGTTGTGATAGACGAAGTCCGCGGTGTGCTGCTCCTCGGCCTCGTAGTCGTAGATGTCAAGCAGGTAGTCATCCGCCAGCAGCACGGTCCTGCGCAGCATAACGTCGTTGTACGCGGTGTCGCAGTCGGCCCGGGCGATGCGCGCGATCTCGCCGTCATGTGCGAGGAGCAGGCGACCCTCCGTTGCGCGCTGGCTGCGCTCATCGACGAGGACGGTGTTGTGCGAGACGGTCTGCTTGTACCACGACCCCTGCAGGGACGCGCCGTAGGCGAGCCGGCCGGGGTCAGGCGCAAGCTCGGTTCCCATCGCGTAGAGGATCAGCGCGAGCTTGTCCGGGTGCCCGTGTCCACCGCCGTGCGGGCCCCAGTCGAGGTGCACGTATGACTGATCTTCGCCCTCTCCGGCGCGCAGAATCGTCGCCCCGAGTGCCTCGAATGTGTGACCCGGCAGCGCCAGCGGCGGCGGTGACGGCAGCTCATCGACACCCCACATCAGCGCCTCGATGCTCCTCCGCTGACCCGGCGCGGCGACGGCGAGATAGCGCTCATCGCCGAAACGCGCGTACGCGAGTTCGTAAAGCGAGGAGCGGCTGGTCAGCGGGAAGACATCGCTGTCGTTGACCGCCGGGAAGGTCAGGTCCGGAAAGACGTAGAGCAGCGGCGCGTCGTAGAGCGACTTATACGCGTCGCTGTCGTAGAAGTCGATGCCCGAGTGATACGCGGCCTCGACGGTCCAGCGAAGCGCGCTGAGGGCGTAGAAATGATAGGCCGCGGTGCCCTCGTACCAGAATCCGTCGGAAAGGATGGAGTTCGCGAGCTGAAAGCTCAGACCGTGTGTCCCGTCGATCGCAAGCGATGCGAGGTCGCTGTCCCGCAGGCAGAAGCCGATCGCGGCAAGCCCGGCATTATGCCAGCTTTGCCAGTTGCTGATGCCCGCGTCATTGCGGCGGATCGTTTCCGCGACCGCGAGGAGATACCCGTCGGCGATCAACTCCCGGTCCTCCTCGCTGAAGACGCCGCTGTCCCAGACGAGGTCATATCCCCACGCGACCTTGATGATGTCCACCGCCTCGTCGAGCGTCTGCGCGTAAAGTCGCCCGCCGGAGCGGCCGTCGCCGTCGTTCTTGTCATGCAGCGGGAAGCCGCGGTATTTCTCGCCGTAGGCCAGCAGGATCTCGCGGGCCTTCTCAGCGTAGCGTACGTCTTCGGTGAACGCGTACGCAAGCCCGAGGTCCTGAACCGCGTTTGTCAGGCGATGATGCTCCCGCGCCACGACGACCTGGTCGTAGGGCCAACCGGTATGCACCTTCTCACATCGCGAGCAGACGTGCTCGGTCGGCGACTCCGTCCGCAGGCGCACCCCGCAGTCCTCGCAGACGTAGTGATGGCTCCACTGGCCGCCCTCGTCGGGCACGTCCACCTCAAGCTTCAGCGCGGCCTCGCCGGAGGCGAGGATCGAGTCAAGCCGCTGGCGCGCCCAGTCGTAGCGTTCGGCGCGCTCCGTCGCTCGATCGATCTCCTCCTGTGATGCGAAGAGAAGCGGTCGGTCCATCTCCGGCAGCGGCACTGCCGCCGCGATTGGCGCCATCACCGCGGGCCCGCCCTCCTGCTCGTCGCCCGCCAGCAGATGGCCCGCCTCGCGCGTCAGCGGGCGCGCCGCCTCCACCTCGGCGAGGGGGGCGGAGAGCGTGACGGTGAACTCCGCTTTCTCATCGGGCGCGATCTCCGGTGTGCGGTCGGTCCCCGGCGCCAGGGAGAAGAGTTCAAAGTCTCCCTCGATGGAGAGCGGGAAGCTCGCGGGAGCTTCGGTGCGGTTGGTGACGGCGTAGCGATGCGTGACGCGGAACTCGTCCTGCCTGCGCTCCTCCTCGTGTCCGAGGTGCTCGAGAGCCGCCGGATCGCGGACGAGCCTTACCCCGTCGATCCGAAGCACGCTGTCATCACGCGGTGTGTTGCTCCACCCCGAAGCGCTGAGGCTGAGATAGTTGATGCTCTCCCAGCCGACCGGCTGCCGGGTGCCCCTGATATCATCACCGAGTTCGAGGGACATCAGCCGCCAGCCCTCCCAGTCCACGGTGAAGTGATGGTAGAAGTAATCCCAGCCCTCACTCTCCGGGTTCTCCGAGTCGGCAACCACAGTCAGGCTCTGCCCGTTGGCGGCCTCGGAGTGCAGCCAGAAGACGAGGCGATCGTAGCCGCTCCAGTCCTCGGGAATGTCCGTCGTGCTGACGCGAGCCTCCTCACTCGGGATCCAGAGGCCGGAGGCGTTCCCCGAGCGCGCCTCGCCGGCGTCGATGGACACGTTCTCCCAGGTCGGCTCCTCCTCGAAATCCTCGAGCAAGATGGTGGTTGCCTGCTGTGCGGACAGGTGCGGGACAGCGAGCATGATCGCGGCGACAAGGGCCGTGTATCTCATCGCAGAGTTCCTCCGCGTGGGCTGGTTGTTGCGTGACCTGGTTCTTCGCGACAGTAGCCCGTGTATCCTTCGTGACGCAGGTCTCGTCTCTCTGACGTCGAACCTGCGGCCAACGATCAAAACGCGGCAGATGAGCCGGGAGGCTTTGACAATGAACCTTTACATTCACACCGACATCGAGGGCGTCGCGGGGATGGTGCACTTCGAGAAGCGCGACGATGATACACTGCGCAACTGGAGCATCCGCCAGCGGATGTTCCGACTGCTCACCGACGAGGTCAACGCCTCGATCGAGGGCGCGCTGCAGGCCGGCGTCGACGGGCAGATACTCGTCAATGATGCGCACGGCAGCGGCTACTCGATCATCTTCGAGGACCTCAACCCTGCCGCGCGAATCATCCACGGCCCGCTCACGCGCCAGCCGTTCTGGACGCCGAAGCTCGATGAGAGCTTCGACGCGCTCTTCTGTGTCGCTCAGCACGCGATGGCCGGGACCAACGGCGTCCTCGCGCACAGTTGCTGGTGTGTCAACGAGGAGTACTGGTTCGGCGAGGGTGGGATGGCGATGGCGCTCGCGGGATACTACGATGTCCCGGCCGTGCTCATCACCGGCGATGACACGGTCTGCGAGCAGTGCCGCGACCTCGTCCCGGAGATGGAAGCAGCGGTCGTGAAGGAGGCGCTCTCGCCCTTCAATGCGGTGTCAATGACGCCGCCCGAGGCGCAGCAGACGATCCGCGAGACCGCGCGGATGGCGATCGAGCGGGTCGATGAGATTGCGCCCTTCAAGATCGAAGGGCCCTACCGCATCGGCCTTGTTGGAGGGCCGGGCCAGGTTCCGGAAAACCCCACTGAGGGTGATGACTTCCGGGACGTGGTGTACGAGATTCTCATCCGCAACTATCACTACGATCTGCAGCAGCAGGATCCGTGGCCGATCGAGCCGGGGCGGAAGCAGCCCTTTCTGACGAAGGGTCAGCTTCGGCGGCTGGAGCAGGAGGGCTGAGAAAGCGACGGGGCGCCCGCGCTCAGTCCTCAGGCGAGCGAAGCACATATCCCTGGCGCGGGACGGTGCAGAGGGACTTCGGATGTGATGGGTTCTCCTCGATCCGCTGGCGCAGATTCTTCACATGCCAGCGCACGAGGCTGGTGTCACCCGTGCCAGGGGCGTACCCCCACACCTCCACGAGGAGTCTCTCCGCCGGGAAGACCTTGTTGGGGTGTGACATGAGGTGGTAGAGCAGGTCAAACTGCACCGGCGTCAGTTCAATCTCTTCATCTCTCACGCGAACGGCGCAGCGGGCAGGATGAAGCTCCAGCGCGCCCGCGCGCAGGACGTGTGAATCAGGGGCATCATCCGTTCTGTCAGACGTCGAACGTCTCAACAAAGCGCGCACGCGGGCAAGCAACTCCTCCGTGTCAAAGGGCTTCGGAAGGTAGTCGTCCGCGCCGATCTCAAGACCTTCAACGCGGTCGGCCACTGCGTTGCGACTCGTCAAAAAGAGGATCAGGACATCCCTCAGGATGGCGTCATCACGCAACTGTCGGCACACATCGAGTCCGCTTGCTCCCGGCATCGCAATGTCGAGAATGACGAGGTCAGGTCGGTGCTGGCGAGCCAGCCGCAGTGCCGAGAGGCCGTCACCGGCGGTCAGTACATCGTACTCCTCGTCCTGCAGGCTGTGTCGCAGGAGATTCACGATCAATCTCTCGTCGTCAGCAACAAGAACCGTGGGCACGGACGATCTCCCTGCATGCGTATGCTAACATTGCGAGCATCACTGTCCACCGGAGGCTGACGCGTCTTTCACTCACGATCACGACCCGCCGCGGCACAATGTGTTCGCGACAACGCGGTGGTTCTCCTTCATCGAGGAGCGGGGGATGACGTCGTCGCGTTGACTGCAGGCTGACGCTCAGATGTACCCCAGCCCCCGCAGACGTTCTCCCGCTATCACGCGCCCGTCCGCTGCGCGGCCACGCATATCCGCGTCCTCCTCACCACCGACCGCGCGCCGCCATCGGGCCAGCGCCGCTTTCATCGCAGCGGCAACCTCGGGGCGTTCGTCCCGACGGTCGCGAGTCTCGCGCTCAGTGCTCCGCAGATCGAAGAGGCCCTCGGAGCCATCGCTGCCGACGATGTACTTCCATCGCCGGGTCCGCACAGCCACGAGGTCGCGATTGAGCGGTGCGAAGTGATACGACGGATTGCGTCGCTGCAGCTTCGCGAGATTCTCGGCTCCCCACGATGCCCACTGCATGAACGCGTACTCGTGGCCGCCGGCCTCGCCGAGCATGTCGAGCGGCTGGCTGCGTGGATCGTAGCCGGCGGCGGGCGCGCCGAGGAATCGGCAGATCGTGTGCAGCAGGTCTGTGTGCTGGAACTGCCCGGGGATCGTGCTGCCCGGAGCAAGCCCGGGCGCGATCACCGCGCACGGGCAGTTCACAAGCTCCTCGTGCAGCGAGGCCTGGTGATCCGCCAGTCCGTGCTCACCGAGGTGCTCTCCATGATCGGCGGTCACGATCACAAGTGAGTTCGCGAGCGCGCCGCAGGTGTCGTATGCGCGTACGATCTCCTCGACGATCCCGACCGCGTACTTAATGCACCGGCGGTAGGCCGCTCGCTGGGCTTCCCACGCCTCCTCGTCGGCGCGGGCAGCGAACTCCCACGCCTGCGTGGAGGTGCGGAGGTAGTACGCGAGGTGGCCCAGCGCGTAACTGAGCCGAGTCCGTGGCGCGAAGCCGGTTGGTGGCGCGAGGTAGGGGTGATGGGCCTCCTGCAGATGAAGCGCCAGCAGGTGAGGCAGATCGCCCTCCGCCGCCATCCGTCGAACGTCGCGCAGGATCGCCCGCCCGCCGTAGTCAGCGAGGCTCGATGCGCGGCCCACGAAGCGGATCGGTCGCCGCTGGTTCGCGACGGGGAAGTCCGCGCAGTCCGGCGGGAAGCTCAGGACGGGCGGCGCGTAGATATGATTGCCTGACAGCAGGCGGAAGCTCCGGCCCGCGTCCCGAAGCATGTCCGCGACCGTGGGCAATGCGCAACGCCGGCCGTCCGCGGGCCACGTCATACGATGCTCGGCCGGGAAGCGCCCGGTGAGGACAGAGGCCATCGAGGGCAGCGTCCAGCATGAGGGGGAGATCAGCGTGCCGGTGGCGGCCCCGGCAAGCGCCGGCATCCGGGACGCCGCGAGTGTCGCGTGGGTCTCCTCACGGCGCGCGGCGTCTATCACGATCAGAAGCGCCCGGCGTTCCTCCGACATCTTTCTCCCCCTCAGGGTTACCTGCCTCGACCTGGCGGCGTGCGGAATGCACGGTGTCGCGGAGCGAATCTCACAGAGGTGATCCGTGCAGGCGCCACTTGACCGTTGACCGCCCGCACGGACTGCACCTGCACGGCTGGTCTCACTCAGCCTGGCTCGTAGGCAGTGGACACTTCCTCGGGCAGGTGCGCAAGCCAGACATTGCGGAACGAGACCTCGTCACCGTGATCCTGGAGCATGAGCGGTCCTGGCTCGGCGAGCTTCTCGTCAAGCTGACCGCCGGTGGGGCCGCTCAGGACGGCATTGTTGTGTATGAGGATGCCGTTCTGAAAGACGGTCATCCGCGGGTAGTCGATCACGCTGCCGTCCGCCTCAACCCGCGGGGCGCGGAAGATAATGTCGTAGCTCTGCCACTGCTCCGGCGGCAGGCAGGCGTTGACAAGTGGCGCATGCTGGTTGTAAATCGCGCCACAGTCGCCCTGCCCCGGCGTCTCCCACCCCGACGAGTCGAGCACCTGGACCTCGTAGCGGCCCTGGAGGAAGACGCCTGAGTTTGCCTTCGCCTGCCCCTCGGCCTCCGGCATGTCCGGGAGCAGGAATTCCACGTGCAGGAAGCAGTCGGTGAAGGTCTCCAGGCTGATAATGCTGCCGGTCTTGGGCACCACCGTCATCGAGCCCTCGTCCTCATTAAGCTCCCATCCCGGCTCGCTGCCGTCTTTGTGATAGAAAGTCTCGAGCGTGCTGCCGTCGAAGAGCGTCGTTACGTCGAAGGGGCCGTCCTGCATTGCGTCGGTGATCGGATGCATCGCATGTCCTCCCTGTGAGAGACCGGTCGGCTGGAATACCCTCTTGCGAGCAACATTGTCCGGTCAGATATTCTATCTGCCTCCGAAGCCGAACTGATCGCGGATTTCCGCCAGGCGCTTCGGATCCTTCTCGAACTGCTCCCAGTCCATCTGCCCGCCAGCGTAGTGACCGACGACGAGCGTCGCATACATGTGCACGTCGTTTGCCAGGTCGCGAGCGGGCACGTCGTGGGACACCGCCGCGGTGAACTCCTGGATGATCTCCCCTGCGCGTCCCGCAAGGATCTGCGCCCCGGGGATCCGGCCGCCACCCGGTTCGCCGATGATCTTCACCGCACCTCTCACGCGGCCCTCGATCCGCGCGCGATCGGCCATCCCCGGTGTGATGCGGTAGACCTCGTAGTCGAGGTCGCGTTCGGCCGCCTGCGCCTCGTTGATCCCGACGCCCGCGAGGGCCGGTTCGGTGAAGGTGCACCAGCCCGCCGCCTCGTAGCTCATCTGCTCATCGGCGCCAGGCAGCGCGTTCCTGGCGGTGAGGCGGCCCTCAATGTTCGCAATGTGTGCAGCATCTGTGCACGCTCCGCGTCCAGCCGTGCAGGATGACCTCGGGAGTCGTTCTCAGCCTCTGATCGAAGGTCTTCACCGACATGCGTATCTTCGGCCGAATGAGTTCAAACGCGAGTTGGAATGATCGCGTCGGAAAACGCGGCCCGTCGATGGCTCGATGATGTCCGGCGATTGCCCCGGCCAGACGCCCTCCCCGCCACCGATGGTCAGCGGCTGTCTGCATGGCTACTCCTCAATCAAACGTTCTCGGGCCGGCCGCTGAATCCGCTCTCGCGTCGTACCCGCTTCAGCCAGCCCGGCTCGTGCGCGGCCTTCAGCCACTCCATCTGTCCCGGCACATAATGTGCCAGCGTAAGTCCCGGGTAGGGGTGGACGTCACCGGCCAACTCGCGGAACGTGATGCCGTGTGTGATGGCCGCGATGAACTCCTGGATGAGATCGCCGGCGCGGGCGGCGAGAACCTGCGCGCCGAGGACACGGCCGCCGTTCGGTTCGGCGATGATCTTCGCGGCCCCCTCCGGTCGGTCCTCGATCCGTGCGCGATCCGGCAGATTCGGGTCAATCTGATGCACCTCGAACTCGAGGCCGCGCATCTCCGCGTGTGCCTCGCTGAGGCCCACGTGGGCGAGTTCCGGCTCAGTGAATATGCACCAGCCCGCCGCGTCGTAGTCCATCGGCTCGTCGGCTCCGAGCAGCGCATTCTTGGCCGCATGCTTGCCCTCGATCGTCGCCATGTGCGTAAACTGCCAGCGCCCTATCACGTCGCCGGCCGCGTAGACGTTCGGGTTGTCCGTCTGCAGTCGATCGTTCACGACGACCCCGTCCACGCCACTCGAGACCCCCGCCGCATCGAGTGCGAGTTCGTCCACCGCTGCCTCTCGCCCCGTCGCAATCAAAAGCTCATCCGCCTCGAATCGGTGCTGCTCACCCGCGATCAGCGCGGTCGCCGCCCTCCCACCGTCGTCGGTGCGTTCCACGCGACGAATGTCGCTGCCAAGCGCGAAGCGGACGCCCTCCTCCTCGAGGTGCCCGCGGAGCATCGCGGCCAGTTCGGCGTCATGATGCGGCAAAACGCGGTCCTCGCGTTCGAGGACCGTCACGTCGGTGCCGAGCCGGTTGAACGCCTGCGCCATCTCCACCCCGACCGGGCCGCCGCCGACGATCATCAGCGAGTCCGGCGGCTCGGGGAGGTCGAAGAGCGCGAGGTTGGTCAGATAGCCCGCGTTCTCAAGCCCCTCGATCTCGGGCACTGCCGGACGCGAGCCGGTGGCGATGAGCATTCTCCGGGAGGGGAGAATGCGATCGCCTGCGCGCACGTGCTGCTCATCCTCGAAGACCGCCGTGTCGCGGATGAACTCTACGCCTCGATCGTGAAGCTTCTCCGGCCGCGACTCCGAGCCGAGACGGTTGGTCACGTCCCGCACCCACTCCAGCGCGCGCGAAGGATCGATCTGTGTGATCTCCGCCGTGATCCCCGAGCGCGGGCCATGCAGCAGTCGCCAGTGTATCCGCGCCGCCTCCAGCAGCGCCTTCGATGGCACACACGCCACCCATGAGCACGCACCGCCGATCCGGTCGCGCTCGATCAGCGCGGTCCTGAACCCGAGCTTGCCCGCGAGGCCGGCGGCGCCGTTGCCCGCCGCCCCTCCGCCGATCACCACCAGGTCCCATCCCTGTCCGGGCACCCTGTCCACCTCCACCCGAATTACACCATCATCCCGAGGGGTTCATCGCGCATCCGCGCGGTCGCCCCAAGCTCTCGCAACCACGCGCCCGACGGGTCCACCGCGAGGAACCACCACCACGGCGGACGGTAGTTCGAGTGTTCCAGCCCCACCGTGCGATGGGCATCGGCGAGAAGGTGCAGTCGTCGACGCTGGATCTCAAGCACCAACTCGTGGTAGCGCTCCTGCAGCCGCTGGTGCCCCTCCGAATTCGCCATCTCCTGGATGCGCTCGATCAGCTCCTCGCGCTCGGTGCGCAGTGCCTCCAGCCGGTCCTCCGGGGGCGTTTTGTGCGCTGCATCCGCAGCCCGCAGGACCTGCTTGATCGCAAGCCACAGCTCCTGCGTTCGCTCGCATAGCGCCTGGATTTCGCTGCCCGATTCACGCCGCGCCTCCGCAACCTCCTCGAACTCCTCCGCAAGCTCGGCGACATCCTCGCCCGTGTCCGCGAGCAGTTCCAGCATCCCGTCGGGCCCCCGCGCGTCGCCGAGGCTGTCACAGACTGCGCGCGCCCACGCCACCGCTGCGCGCCACTGCTGTGAAAAGCACTCGGCGCCCATGCAGTCATCTTCGAAGAACCGCGCAAGATGATCAGGCAACTGAAGCCGGGCGTCCGCCACCGCCATCGCGTCCCAGGTCTCAAAATGCAGCCGGAAGATCGGGTTGAACTCAAGGTCCACCCCGGCCTCTCGCAGCAGCCGCACGAGCCGGTGCGTCTGCGGGACGTAGACCGACGCGTTCTCGAGCAGCACCATCGAGAACTCGCGGCTGAGCATCAGCGGCAGCGCGATGGCCTTCCCCACGAGGCGCGCGTCACAGCCGAATGCGCGGATTGCGGCGTCCAGCAGACCCGCCCGATCGACGATCTCATGACCGGTCTCCGCCTCCACCGGACCATCCGGCATCTCGAAGACGGCCCGCTCACCCAGCACGCGGATCGTTCCGCGGCCTTTCCCGCAGATGACGATGTCGAAGGGGATCGCCCCCTCGCCGAACTGCGCAAGGCGGTAGATCCCGCTGTGCGCGACGACGGTGTCGTATGCCTCCCGGGCAACGTCACATGTGTCCGGCGCGAGGAACACGTCGAGTATGTCAAACATCGGTCGATCGACGGTCTCGCAGGTGAAAAGGAATATCTCCGTCGAGGCGGCCACGCGCACCTGCTCGGGCAACTCGCCCAGCAACACCGAGTAAAAGCCGCCCAGCAGGCACAAGTAAAGGTCGGTCAGGGTCCGCTCACCCGCCTGCGAGCGGCATTGATCGATCAGCCCTTCCACGATCTGCAGCAGGCGCTGGGACGTGGTTCGCGAGCCTTCGTCCAGCAGCACCTCGCGGCTCTGCTCCACCGCCCACTCCATCAACTCCCGCACGGTGGGGGAGACCTCCTGCGCCGAAATATCGCACGCCACCGTTCGTTCCGCTGAGTGGTTCGCCACGCCACGCCATCCCCACGCGCTCGTCGCTTCACGGTAGAACGCCGCCGGTCCGTCCGGGTGTTCGCGGGCAAGCTGCCGCAGGGGCAGGCCGGCTGAACGAAGCTCCGCGCGCGTCACCGGATACTCCGTCCCCAGCACCGCCGAGGTCTCCGCGACCGCCGCCCACATCTGACTGGTCCGATGGTCATCCCGCGGCTGCAGCGAGAAGCCGTTGCTGCGCGTCTCGTCGTCGGCCGTCGCGCCCTCGGGGAGTTTGCTGAAGTAATCAGTGTCATGCGCTCCAGCGACGAGGCGCAGATCGGGCGCGTGCTTCTGCGCGGCCGCCACGAGCATCGACTTGAGTAACTCATCCCAGAAGACAGTCTGTCCGAGGGCTATCAGCGGCGTTCCGGCATCGGCTGAATGTTGAATGCAGGCAATCAGCGACGCGTGAAAGTCCGCGTCGCGAAAGGCCTGCGGGAAATCGGGCATTGAAGGATCCTCCTGTCAGACACACGGCGGCGAGCACGGAAGATGCGCGACCCGTTCGCAACGCCTTCCGGGCCGCGCATACAACGGATTCTTCGCCGCCGACATACCCTTCTCCTGCCGAAACTCATAACGCAACAAGGACATCTTCTATCAGCAGCGAACCTGTCGCGATGGCAATCCGATGGCACGGGCGGTGAGGAGACTGATCAGTAGGCCGATGCAAGGAAGGGTATGATCCTCTTAGGACGAAGTGGCGCGAGACCAGTGCTCCCGCGCCCGCCCGTTCGCCTCCGCTACACCCCCAGCACCGCCTGCAGATGCGGCTCGAGGCCACGCGCCATGCTCACGAAGCCGATGTCGTTCGGGTGGGTCATGTCCACGAGGCCCTCGCGGTCGCCGGGGCCGAGCATCCGGAAGCCCTCGACGAGGCGCACCATCTCGTCGCCGGCCTCCACGCGCTCACGTACCGCCGTGCGGATGATCTCGCGCATCGGCTCCTGCTTCGCGGTGTCCGGGCTCAGAATCTCGTTCGTCGAAAAGATCGGCGTCACGCAGATCACCGGCGTATCCGGCCTCGCGTCGCGTATGATCTGCAGGAACGGCGCATAGCGCTCCTCGCACTCCTCGGGCGTGGGGCAGTTGACCGCCCAGTCGAGCACGTAGCACGACGCGTCGATCTCCGCCATCGCCTCCGCAAGCTCCGGCTCACCCCGCCCGTTGCCCGAGAAGCCGAGGTTCACGAAGTCCACGTTGAGCGCTCGGCTGACGATCGCCTGGTAGGACATCCCCGCCCGCGACGCGCAGCCGCCCTGGGTGATCGATGAGCCGTAGTACGCGACCGGCTTCTCCACCGCGAACGCCGCCGGGGCCTGGACCGTCGCGCCCTCGGACAGGCCGATCGCCTGCACCTGCACGGGTGCGTAGAGGCTCGCGTAGAGGCAGATCTCGCGGCGCTGCGCGGGCATTGCGTCGAACGCGACCGCCTCAAGATCGTGCTCGTCTCCCACGGGGAAGACCGGCCGCCAGTACTCGCCATCGACGTAGACGTCGATCCCAAGCTGGCCGATCCGGGGCATGTTGTTCATGTGATTGAGGCGCGGCCAGTGGGCGCGGATGCCGAGCGCCGTTGATTCGGTCGCGAAGCGTATCCGCGCGCCGGAGGGGCTCTGCGCGAGGCCCCAGACCGGCGGTCGCACGCGGCTTTCGTAGCGCGCTGGAAGTCGGATGAGCTTCGGCGCTGTCTCCTCCCACCACGGCAGTCCGTTGACGGTGAAGCGTTCGTCCGGGAAGTCTATCCACTTCATCTTTGATGCGCCGCCAGCATGCGGCGCAGTCACCTCCGGGACGTCGTTTGATCGACGCGAGGTCCTTTCCTCGCCGGGCGCGTGTAACCTGCGCGGGGGAGATCCGCAAAGGAATACCAGGAAGGGCCGATGAATCAGAGGATGGGGCGGAAAACAACGTACTCTTCAGGGAGGCGGATTTGCAGTGAGGAAAGCAATTGTGATAGTGGCCGCGCTCGTGTTCGCAGGAAGTGCGCTGCTGATGGTCGGCTGTGACAGCGGGGATACATTCAGTGTTGGCGGAGACTACAACGTTGGGACGGTGCGGTTTGTCTACGGCGAGAACCAGACCTTCACGTTGCGGGAGGTCATCGTGACCATCGACACCTCGTCAAGAGACATCTTCTTCTCGGGGATCGATCGAGATGATGCCCTGTGGGGGTACTCCGGGAGCTACCGGCACACCGGCAATCGCATCATCGCCTCGGACCTGCCGGAGGTTGACTTCGGCTCGGCCGACCAGCTTGATCTGAGGCTCGAATTCACCTCCAGCAGACGCTTCGAGGGCGTCGCGATCAACTGGGTCTACGACGGCACCCGCCTGACCGACGTTGGCGCCGCTAACATCACCGGACAGGAGACATTCATCCAGTCCGCCGAGGCGCGCGACGCTGCCCCGACCGGCGTGGAGAAGACGCCGAAGCTCGAGATAATCCAGCAGCAGGACTAAGCTGCTGCTGACAAAGCGAAGCCCGGCCGACGTGTCGCCCCGTGGGCGAGATGTCGGCCGGGCCTTTGTACATCTCGGAGTAAGAGTGCCGAAGCTCTCCGAGATGTGGGCTGCAATACCGCGTCTATCGCAGGTCCATCAACTCATCGGTGGTGAGGTCCCCGTCGCTGTCGATGTCACCGAGCGAGTGTTCCTTGAAGACCTCCGCGTCGAAGGATCCCCCGTAGCCGAAGCTCCCCGTGCGGAACACCGGCGTCTCTGCTTTCGCATGTCCGTCGGCGAATGCCACGTTGCCCACGCCATTGTGCCGACCGTGGAAGCCCGGATTCGCCTGTGAGGGCGGATCGAGGTAGGTATTTCCCTCGAAGGTCTCGCCATCCCAGGGGTTAATCCGGGCGGCGTCGGCGAAGGTCACGGTCTCTGACGGGCTCTGGATTGACGCCAGTGAGGCCGGATGGTAGGTGACGGTCGGCCAGTTCGAGTAGTCCATGGGCGAGAGGTAGTGCCAGTTGTAGCCGTAGCCGGTGAAGCCCACGTCGGCCCGCAGGTCATTGCTGAAGCTCGGGCAGGCCTGGATCTGATTGTTCTTCATGTAGGGGTAGAGCAGCCCGCCTTCGGCGTCGCTGGCCGACGACGAACTGTCGTACGCCGTCCACCAGTAGTGCGTGACAGTCCCGGCTCCGGGCAACTCCACGGGCATGACCCGCTCGTCGTAGTCGCTTGCGTACATCATCCAGCCGATGCTGATCTGCTTGAGATTCGACAGGCAGGTGGTCTGGCGGGCCTTCTCCCGGGCGCGTGCGAAGACCGGGAAAAGGATGGCGGCGAGGATCGCGATGATGGCGATCACCACGAGCAGTTCGATGAGCGTGAAACCTCTGGACCGTGTGAGCATCGTTGGTCCTCCCTCGAATGTGCGCCCCGTCCGGGCGCATGTGATGGAGTGTGTGGCTTCTGCCACGCGGTCCGTTAAACGAAAACGGACCGCCCGAGGGCGGTCCCTGACCATGGATCAGCGGCGCCTCCCGCCCTCGGGGAGTGGCGCGCGTCGCAAGCGGGCTCGTCTCCTGGCTCCCGGATCATCCTCGGGCCGCGCCTTCCAGAGTGCTCGATGGAGCCTCCGTGGCATCATGCGGCCGTCGTCGCCGGTCACAGTTGCGGGGCAGCGCCGGATTCGCACCGGTCTTCCGTGAGGCGCATCTGCGCCTCCCGTGTGCCCGCTCGCATGGGTTGTCAAGTTCAGTGGTGATGGTAGCACGCCGCCGGGGCCGAGTCAAGCAGAATCGCGGGAGGGCCGGGCTGCACTCGCGGAGAATAACTGCAATCCGCGCAGCCATCCCCCGGTGGAGGTCCGACCATGCCGAGTGAGAAGATCCTGCAGGCGCTGCGAGAGCCGGGCGGTGTGCTTTTCTGGGGGCCTCGAACGTGGACCGACGACACCGACGCAACTCTGCTGCGCGAACCGGAGCAGAGTGAGGCCGCGTGCGAGCCCACGGACGTCCCGGTCCTGCTCGAGGAGGCAGAACGCTGGCAGCGCAGCGGCTACTACGTCGCCGGATACGTCGGCTACGAGGCCGGGGCGGCCTTTTATCTGCCGAACCACCGGCCTGCAGAGGATACACCGCTCGCGTGGTTCGCCGCGTATCAAGCAGAGACCGTGACCGCCCCCGGGCGCAACGAACTTTTTCCGGAGGGCCCTCAGCCCGAACTCCGGGACATCGATGTGGCGCTCAACGTCAGCGAGGGGGAATACGTTGACGCGATCGCGCGTATCAAAAGCCTCATCGCAAGCGGCGACACCTATCAGGTAAATTACACCTGCCGCGCGAGCTTCGAGGCGAACGTGGACCCGGTCGCGTACTTTCTCGCGATGGTTCGCTCGCATCCCGTGCCTTACGCCGCATACATGAATCTCGGCGACGCGCAGATTCTGAGCGTTTCCCCCGAGCTTTTCCTGCAAAGGCGCGGCGACATGCTGCTCAGCAAGCCGATGAAGGGTACGCGCAGGCGCGGACGGACGCTCGAGGAGGACGCGGCGCTTGCGGAGGACCTCGTCACCGCGGAGAAGGACCGCGCGGAGAATCTGATGATCGTGGACATGGTCCGCAACGACCTCGGGCGCGTGAGCCGCATCGGCAGCGTGCGCGTTCCCGCGCTCTTCGACGTCGAGAAGTACCGCAGCGTCTGGCAGATGACCACGACGGTGACCGGCGAGGTGCGCGATGACGCGTCACTCAAGGACATCTTCGCCGCGACCTTCCCCGGCGCGTCGATCACCGGAGCGCCGAAGCACCGCACGATGGAGATCATCCGCGAGCTTGAGCCCGACCCGCGGGGCGTCTACTGCGGCGCGCTGGGATTGCTGCAACCGGGCGGCGACTTCACTTTCAACCTCCCGATCCGCACACTCGTGCATCACGCCGGGCGCTTCCAACTTGGCATCGGCGCGGGAATCGTCTGGGATTCGGACCCGCGCAGCGAGTACGAGGAGACGCTGCTCAAGTCGCGGTTCGCGTTCCGCCTCGAGCCGGACCTGCGCCTCTTTGAGACGATTCTGCTCGACATCTCGGGCGAGCTTACGCACCTCGAGGAGCACCTGCAGCGCCTCTCGCGATCCGGGGAGTACTTCGAGTTCCCGTGCGACCTGCCTGACATACGAGAGCGTCTCGCGTCCTTCGCGCGAGAGACCGAACCGCCGGCGGTGGTGCGGGTGGAGCTTGCCGATGATGGCGCGGTGAGCCTGCGCCCGCGCCCCGCGCCTGTCCCGCTGAGCGAGCCGATCCGCGTCGTGCTGTCGCACCGGCGCACGGATGCGGACGACCGCCTGCTGCTGCACAAGACCAGCCGGCGCGCGCTCTACGACGAGGAGCGCGCGCGGCTGCCCGACTGTGGCGCGGATGAGGTCATCTTTGCGAACACCGACGGAAAGCTGACGGAGGGAGCGATCACGAACGTCTTCGTGCGGAGCGGCGACGGCTGGGTGACGCCGCCTGTCACCGACGGCCTGCTGCCGGGCGTCTGGCGGGCGACATACATCGCGGAGGTCGGCGCCTGTGTGCGGTCGGTGGGTCTCGCGGAGTTGCTGGATGCGGAGGCGGTCGTGGTCGGCAACTCCATCCGCGGCGCGATGCGGGTGGGGGAGATACTCGATCCGGTCACCGGCGAGGCGATCTGGCGCAGAGGGTGATGCGCGGGGCGGCGAAGGTGTCCGGGCCGACGACTGCGAACTACCATCCTCGTCGCCGTGAGACGCCGGGCAGAGGCCGCTGATGGCATTCCGGGAGAAGCCGCGGGCAGAAGAACACAATGACGCGACCAGCCTCACCGCCGCCGACCCTCGCCGGGTCGGTGTCACAGCGCGCGTGCTGCTGCTGGTGGCGGTGCTGATCCCGCTGGACACGTACTTCATGGCCGACCTGCACCGCCGCGGGATCGAAGACCCGACGATCATCGCGCTCTTCTGGAATGTGCTCTTCCTCTTCGTGGTGCTCAGGCTGCTTAACGCCGGCTTTTCACGGATCAGCCCCAGTCGCGCGCTGGCGCAGCAGGAACTGCTGGCGCTGTGGATACTCGTCTCCGTCGCGACCTGCCCGACGGGCATCGACACCGTCAAGACAAGCTGGGGCACGATGCAGGGCTACGCGTACTTCAGCAGCCCGCAGAATGACTGGGAGCGGCTTTTCGGCGAGTATGTGCCGGAGACGATGACCGTCAACGACCTCGGGGCGCTCGATCGGCTCTGGCGCGGCGATCACTCGATCTTCGAGGAGCGCAACTGGCGGCCGTGGCTCGGACCGGTCGCGCGCTGGACGTTGCTTCTGACGCTCCTGTGGGGCGGATCGGCAGGTCTTGCGGTGATCTTCCGCAAACGCTGGGTCGATCGCGAGCGGATGAGCTTCCCGATCGTCCAGGTGCCGCTGGAGATCTCGCGGCCAGGCATACCGAGCCTCCGCCTGCCCGCGTTCTGGATCGCATTCGGCCTCGCCGCGGGCGTGACGCTGATCAACGGCCTGCATGTCTTCTACCCCGGCCTGCCGAGCGTGCCGATCAAGATGGGCCAGGACCCGTCGCTCGACCTGCGGCGCTTCCTCACCGGCCACCCGTGGAGCGCGATGGGCCGGGTGTACCCCACGCTCTATCCCTTCGGCATCGGCCTGGGACTGCTCATTCCGCAGGAACTGTCGCTGTCGATGTGGCTCTTCTTTCTGCTCTGGCGCGCCGAAGCTGTCTTCGTGGCGTGGCTTGGATGGACGCAGATCAGCGGCTTCCCCTTCATGAAGGAGCAGTCCTTCGGCGGTTACCTCGCGATTCTCGGGTTCTCACTGTGGGCCGGACGCGGGTATTTCGCCCGGGTCTGGCAGCGCATACTCGGCCGTGGCGATCCAGCGTTCGACGCCGACGAGCCGATGCGCTATCAGACGGCCTTTCTGATCTTCCTCGCCGGCTTCGTCGGTGTGACGATGCTCGGGGTGTCGATCCGCCTGACGATGGCGGTCGCTGTGGCGTTTTTTGTGCAGTACTACGTAATGACGATGATCGTCGGGCGGATACGCGCGGAGATGGGCCTGCCAACCCACGAGATCGAGCGCCTCGGGCCGACGGTGATGCAGGGGAATATCCTCGGCTCGCGCATTCTTGGCAAGCGCAATATGACCTCGCTGTCGGTCTTCTTCGGCTTCACGCGTGGCCTGCGCAATATTCCCTATCCGCACATGCTCGAGGGACTCTACCTCTCGGGAAAGACGGGCTTCAGCGGACGGAGGCTGCTCTTCGCGTGCATCGCGGTCATCCCCGTCGCGACCGCGTTGAGTTACTTCTGGAACCTGCACCTCGGCTACGAGCACGGCCTTGGCGCCGACTGGAATCGCTGGATGCCGTGGTCGAGTCAGGAGGCGTGGCGGCAGCTTGAGCGCTGGCTGAACGCCGACGCGGGCTTCGACTGGGCGCGCACCATCGCGATCGTCTTCGGCTTCACGTTTTACTTCGGCCTGCAGACGGTCCGCTCGATCTGGGTCTGGTGGCCGATCCATCCGGCCGGCTACGCGCTCTCCACCACGTATTACATGATGTTCCTGTGGATGCCGATGCTGGTGGCGTGGGCCGCCAAGAGCGTCGCATCGCGCTACGCCGGGCGCGGCGCGGTCCGGCACCTGCAGGCGGTCGCCTTCGGCCTGATCCTCGGTGATGTGATGATGGGGAGCGTGTGGGCGGTGTATTCGGCAATCACGCGCGTGGAGACGTATGCGTTCTGGCCGTGAACGGCAGGGAAAAGTGAAGAGTGAAGAGGGAGAAGGGGACCGCTACGGCAAACGGCGGCGGGCTGGAAGCCCGCCCCACGGGGGATACGTCTGGCGTTTTCGGAGATCCGCTCTGCTGAGTTGAATCGTGGCGCAGGCTTCCAGCCTGCGAGCCGTTCCTGGCAACTGGCAACTGGAGACTGATATGACAACACTCACCGCACAGTATTTCCTCAATCACCGACTCGACCCTGACGAGATCCGCCGGCAGGTCCGCGAGATGGCCGACGCCGGCTATGAGGTCGTCTATCCGCACGCGCGGCAGGGCATGCTCACGCCGTGGTTCTCCGAGGACTGGTGGCGGGCGCTCGACGCCATCGCTGAGGTCTGCCGCGAGACCGGAATGCGCATGGACATCTGGGATGAGGACTACTTCCCGAGCGGTCTCGCGGGCGGCCGCGTGGTCTGGAGCGATCCGGGTCTCGTCGCGCGCGGCCTGAGCTTCACCGTGCGCGAAGTCGAGGGCGGCGGGCCCTTCGAGGTGGACTTCACCGACGGTCACCTGCTGCGCTGCCACGCGATCCCCGTGCATGGCGAGGGCGCGTTCGGCGATCCACTGGACGTCACGCGATTCGCTGGGACGCGCCGCCAGCGGTGGCTCGAGCGCCGCGTCAATCACGGCGCCTACTCGCCGCTGATCTCCCGCGTGGGGCCGCCACATCGGCGCACTACCATGCGCGAGAACGCGTGGGCGCTGGTGTGGACGCCGCCGGAGGCCGGGCGCTGGCTGATCGTCGGGACCGTCGTGGATACCGGCGCGGGACGTCTGCACCCTGACCTGCTGCGCCCCGAGGGCATCGCGCGCTTCCTCGAGATCGCCTACGAGCCCTACGCCGAGCGCTACCCCGACGCGATGGGCGAGTTGATCGGCGCCGCATTCACCGACGAGCCGAGTCCGGGTGGACCGACCTTCCCGTGGACCGGCCGCTTTCCTGAGGAGTTTGCGGCTGATCACGGCTACGACGTCCTCGACGCGCTTCCGCACCTCGCGGTGAACCTGAGCGAACGCTCGGCGGCGGTGCGCCATCACTTCCGCATCACGCAGGGCCGCCTTCAGCGCGCGAACTACGTCGAGCAGATCGCCGACTGGTGCCACGCGCGCGGAATCGATTTCAGCGGGCACCTCACGCGGCAGGAGTGGCTGCAGCTTGTCGCGCTCTACTGGCCCAACGAGATTCGCTGCTACCGGGCGATGGACATCCCCGCCTGCGACCCGCTCGGCGCGGCGATCGGCTGGCCGGACGCGGCCGCGTATCACACGGGGGTCAAGGTCGCGTCCTCGGCAGCGCACCTCTTCGGCAGGGAGAAGTGTTCCAGCGACTGCCTCGCGGTCCTCGGTGACAGTTGCTCGCTGGCCGACCTCAAGTACATGCTCGACTACCAGATGGTGCTCGGCGTCAACCACTTCACGGTGCACGGCCTCGACTACTCGATCGACGGGCCGCGGAAATACGAGACGCCGCCCTCGCTCTTCTATCAGCACACGCAGTGGCGGCATATGAGCACGCTCCTCAACCATGTGCGCGAGACTGCCGAGGCGCTCACCGGCGGTCGGCACCTTTGCGAGCTTGCGGTCCTCTACCCCTCCACGATGCTCGGCGCGGCCCCGACCGCCGGCTACTCCCGCTCGGATGTGGCGCTGGAGGAGCCGGTGCACGAACTCGTCGAGACGCTGCTGAGCCACCAGCGCGACTTCGACTTCATCGACGAGATCACGCTTGCCGAAACCGTCGATGAGGACGGCGCCCTGAGTACGACCGAGGCGTACTCGACGATCATGCTCCCGCACCTCCGCTGGATCGACGAGGAAGCGGCGGAGGCGCTGCTGCGTTTCCTCGACGGTGGCGGCCGCGTGCTGGCGGTGGGGGAGATGCCGCTGGCTCTCACTCATGACGCGGACGACCCGCAGCGAGCGTGGGCGGACGATCGCGTGGAGCAGGTGGATGTGCTCGCGGAGGACACCGTCGCATCGCTGCCGGGAATTGAGGTCATCGGTGAGGGCGCTCGCGACATCTTCGTGCTGCAGCGCGAAGGAGAGGGAACGCACCGGCTCTTCGCGCTCAACCGCGCGGAGCGCGCATTCGCCGGTGAGATCGATGGCGAGGCTGTGCGCATCCCGCCGCGCGGCAGTGTCATGCTGGTCGATGGGGAGGTCTCGCCGGAGCCGATCGAGGCAGGCGAGACCGGCGCCGATCTCAGCGGGGGCTGGACCGTGGAGTTCGAGCCGAACCACGTGCCTTTGAGCTTCTGGCACGTCGGGCCCGGCGATGGCGCGGAGACCGCGGGCTTCACCAGCCTGCCGACAGTCGACCTGCTGGACCGTGGGGGCGAACTGTCCGACGACGGCGAGGAGCCGCTGCGCTACTTCTGCCGCGTGATGATGACCGACTCGATCCCTGGCGCGCGCCTTGTGATGGACGCGTCGGCGATCGGCGGGGAGTGGACCGTGCGCGTGAACGGACAGGAGGTCACCGGCTGGCGCAAAGAGCGCGTGTATGACTGCAACAACCGCGTCGCGGACGTGGGAGAGATGCTGCGCGGCGGCTCAACCCCGACGCTGAATGTCATCACGGTCGAGACCGCGGGGCCGGGTCGTGGTCTGCATGAGACGCTCTATCTCTACGGTGCGGCGGATGACGGCAAAGGCCGGAGCTGGGTCCGGCCTCTCCAGCAGCAGGGTGACTTCGCCTGCGAGTTCCGCTACGCCCATCGCTCGATGCCCTTCCTGAGCGGCGACAGCGGTGTGCTGGAGATCGAGTCGCTGCTGGATTGGTCCGCGCTGGGCAGGCCGACGTTCTCGGGCGGCGCTGTCTACCGGCGCGCGCTGAGTGTGGAGCGGCCGGGCACCTGCGTGCTGGACCTCGGGCGCGTGGAGGGCGTGGCGGCGGTGAGCATCGACGGCGAGGAGCGTGAGGTGCTTGCGTGGCCGCCCTTCGCGTGTGAACTGGAGCTTGAGGCCGGCGAGCATGAGCTTGCCATCGAGGTCACGAATCCGCCCGCGAACCGCAACTGGGCGGCGGGGATGGTGGCGGGGCTGCTGGGGCCGGTG
>JBKHFA010000022.1:0-23925 GCA_046540615.1 Armatimonadota bacterium
CCCGGCGAGGGCGCCGGGGCCACAACGACAACGGCTCAACGACGTGCGGACGAGGACGTCCGCGCCACCGGAGAGAGGTCGCCGGTCGAGGTTCACAGCTATCAACGATGACTGATTTTCTGAAGACCACTGCCGCGCGCAAGCGGGCTGAGATCGCCGCGGAGATGGAGGAACTGCCGCAGCACGAACTGCTGCAGCGCTCTCTGCAGGGAGACACATTGCCGCGCCGGAATCTCCTCGCGGCGCTCGGCGGTCGGGAGCTTCGACTGATCGCCGAACTGCGCCGCCCTCCGCGCGAGGACCGTGAGGCTGACTTGATGTTCGATCCGCGCTACATCGCGCAGGAGTTCGCGGGCGCGGGCGCGGCGGCGCTGAGTGTCTTCACCGACGACCCGCGGGTGGGCACCGAGCCGCATCTGCTGCGCCGCGCGCGCCGCTACATGGCGTTGCCGGTGATCCAGTGGGACTGGTTCGTCGATGAGTACCAGGTGTATCAGGCGTGGGACAACCAGGCCGACGCGGTGGCGCTCGTGGTCGGGCTTGTTGACGATGACACGCTTCAGCAGATGATGCGCGCCGCGGGGAAGCTGCGACTCACCGGCATCCCTGTGGTGAGCGACCGCTTCGAGGTGGACAGCGCGCTCGCCGCGGAGCCGCAGATCGTCGCCATCAGCAACCGCGACTACGAGACAGGCGCGGCGGACCTTGAGGCCACCGAGCGACTGGCGCCGCTGATCCCCGGCGAGGTGCTGGTGATCTCTGCGCGTGGCATTACCTCGCGCGATGACGCCGAGCGCGTGGCCGCGGCAGGTGCGGACGCAGCGCTCTTCGAGCCGCCGACCGACTACGAACTCGCAAAGGAAGCGATCCGCGATCTGCGCGGCGTGCTTGCACCGGGCCGCGGGCCTGACGGCACCCCGCGTTCGCCGGATGAATTGGAGGAGTGAGGAGGGACTTCAGATGCACCGATGCCGGATTCTACTGACGGCTCTCACACTCGTGGCTCTCGCCGGATGCGGAGAGCGCCCGCCGGATGCTACCGGTGACGTGCCCGTCGTCCCCGCCGCCGAGGAAGATCACGTGAGCGCCGACCCGGACTCCCCGGTGCTGGAGGCGCTGGATGAACGAGACCTTGGTCAGCTTCGGGAAGCCCTTAGCGCCGGTGCTGACCCGAACGTGGCTGCCCCGACCGGGGACACCGCTCTTCACATCGCCGTCAACCGAGGACCGAAGTTCATCTCGGTCTTGCTGGAGCACGGCGCTGACCCGGACGTGTCCGTGCCTGTGTTGGGCCCCCCCTTGGAAACCGCGATCCAGTGGCGAAAGCTCGATGCCGTGACGCCTCTACTGGAGGGCGGGGCCGATCCGAATGCGCGCGACAGCAGCGATAATGCGCCGCTGCACGTCGTGGCGTGGCTTCGGGATGACCCCGCGGAGGTTGTACGCTTGCTCGTTGACGCCGGGGCCGACCTAGAGGCGCGCAACGATGACGGGGAGACGCCGCTATTCACCGCGGTCAGGATGCACAGTGAAGAGGCGGCCCTTGCCCTCATCGACGCCGGAGCGAAGATTGGGGCTCAGGACGACGACGGAACGCCGGTCCTGCTCAAAGCGCTGCGTACACACAATGAACAGATCGCGAAGGCAATCCTCAAGCGCATTGCCGGCGCGGATCCGTCCGAGAAGTCGGGGCCAGCGCGTGTCCACCGAACCGCGCGGCGGGCGCTCGCTCCCCTGGTTGGCGCAGTCGCGGGCGTGAACGTCTCCGGCCCGCAGGGGAACACGCCACTGCACCTCGCGTGGCGCGACGTGGAACTCGTCGAACTGCTGCTGGCAGCCGGCGCTGACCCGAATCTGACCAACAAGCGCGGGCAGACCCCGCTGCACAGGGCGGCTCTGCAGAATAAGCCGGAGGTCGCGAAGCTGCTCCTGCAGGCCGGAGCCGATCCGAACGCGAAGGATGATCGTGGGCACACGCCGTTACATCACGCACGCAGCCGGGCGGGCGGCGAGTTAGCCAAAGTGCTCAATGGACACGGTGCGCGGTAGACGCCGAGGTCGTGGGCCGTGGCCGTTCCGTTTTGCAGGTCGGGCGTGCCAACGCCCGACGCCGTGTTTTCGTCGCTTTCGTCGTTGCCGTTGCCTTGGTTGCCGCCGTTGCTTTCTCTATCACTCCAGGGGCTGATGAAGATGGCTGATACAGACCTGATCATCTCGATGATCGATCACGCGGTGCTCGCGCCGGACGCGACGCGTGATGACGTGCTGGCCGGCTGCGAACTGGTGGCCGAACTGCGGACCGCGAGTATCTGCGTGCATCCGCGCTGGGTGCCGACTGCCGTGGAGGCGCTTAAGGACTCGCCGGTCCCGGTCGGGACGGTCGCCGGCTTCCCGCTGGGAGCGACGACCGGTGAGGCGAAGGCGCTCGAGGCGCGTCAGGCGGTTTCGCGCGGCGCGGATGAGATTGACATGGTGCTTGCGATCACCTCGCTCAAATCCGGTGACTACGACGCGGTGCTCGACGACATCGCGGGCGTCGTCGGGGCGGCGTACATGGCAAACATTGATGAGCCGACGGTGAAGGTGATCCTCGAGACCTGCTATCTGACCGAGGCCGAGATATACACCGCGGTGGCTCTGGCAGTGGAAGCAGGCGCGGACTTCGTGAAGACCTCGACGGGCTTCGGCCCGGAGGGCGCGACCGTTGAGAACGTGCGCCTGCTGCGCGAAGCTGCGCCTGACGAGGTCGGCGTGAAAGCCGCAGGCGGCATCCGCGGCGTCGAGGACTGCGTGGCAATGATCGACGCGGGCGCCACGCGCATCGGCACCAGCTCGACTCGTGAGATCGCGGAGGAACTTGGGGTGTCGTAAGCTTCCCGGTTCACCGAACGACGCACGGGCGAGACGCCCGTGCCACGAACGGCCACGCCGCCTGCCATCAGAGGAGAGCCCGCTACTGCCCACCTACGCCGCCGAGGGAGTCACGCTCGTCGCCCGCGCATTCCGCGGGACCGGCCGCATGGTCAACTTCTACACCCGCGAGCGCGGCCTCGTCACCGCCGTGGCGCAGGGTGTCGGCAAGCCCGGAAGCTCACTCGCCCCGGTCGTCGAACTCTTCACCCACTCGAAGCTGCATCTTGCCGAGGCGAAGGGCGCGGACCGCCTGACGCAGGCGCGCGTCATTGAGCCTTTCTACGCCCTGCGCCGCGACATGTCACGCTTCGGCTTCGCCGCCGTGGCCTGCGAATTGATCGCCCGCACGACGGAGATCGGGCAGGAGATTCCGCGTCTCTTCGAAATGCTCGTCGCCTACCTTCACGCGATGGAGGAGACCGCCAGCCCCCGTGTGCTGAGTTGGGCGTTCGAGCTTGCCTATCTCGAACTCAGCGGCATCGCGCCGGTCATCGACCGCTGTCCGGCGTGCGGCAAGCAGACGCTCGGCGGCGCATACGCTCCGGCGCACGGCGGGACGCTGTGCGCCGAGTGCTCTCCCGACGTCGGTCGGGTGGTGGATATCTCGCCCGGCGCGGCGCGGACAATCGAGGCGATGCGGCAGTTCGACCCCGCCGCGCTTGAGCGACTTCGCCTCACCGAGACCACGCGTCATCAGGTCCAGCGGCTGATCCGCGATCACATCCGCTACCACCTCGACCTCAATCTCAAGAGCGAGCAGTTCGTCGAGAGCATCGGCCGCTGGCGACCGCCACCGAGGCGCAGGCGCCCGGACGTCGAAAATGATGCTGGAGGTGGCGAGGATGACGAATGAGCAGGTCGCGGCACGGCTCGAGCAGATCGCGGACCTTCTGAAGGTCGAGGACGAGAACATCTTCCGCATCCGCAGCTACGAACGCGCGGCGGAGGCGATCCGCGGACTGGGCGAGGAACTCCACGAGATTCGCGCGAGCGAGGAGGGCCTGCAGTCGATCGCCGGGGTCGGGGAGGGGATCGCGACGATCATCGAGGAGTTCCTCGACATCGGCGAAAGCGCCTACCTCACGGAGTTGCGTGAGAAGTACCCCGAGGGCTTCCTCGAGTTGCTGAAGATCCCCGGCCTCGGCCCCAAACGCGCGGCCCTGATTCATAACGAACTCGGGGTCGGCACCGTGGACGACCTTGAGGAGGCCTGTGTCCGCGAGCAGGTGCGGGAAGTAGACGGGATGGGGGAGAAGTCCGAGCGGAAGCTGCTGGAGGCGATCGGGAGATACTGGCGTGGACGCGAGCGGGCGCTGCTGGGGGAGATGGCGCCACGCGCCGAGGGCATGGTCGCGTACCTTCGCGGCCTCGACGAGGTGATCAACGCTGACTACGCGGGCTCGGCGCGCCGCGGGAAGGAGACGGTCGGCGACCTCGATCTGCTGGCAAGCTCGTATGACCCCGGCGCGATCTGCCGCGCGTTCGCCGCCGCGGGGATCCTGCAGACCGTCGATCTTGCCGGTGAGACGAAGGTCTCCGGCACACTCGCGGGCGGCCGGCAGGTCGATCTGCGGGTCATCGAGCCGGGAAGCTGGGGGGCGGCGCTGGTGTACTTCACCGGCTCGCAGCAGCACAACATCCGTCTTCGCGAACGCGGGCAGGCGCGCGGTCTGAAGGTCAACGAATACGGCGTCTTCGCCGAATCCGACGAGGAGGACAGCCTCGAGGGCACCCGCGTGGCCGGCGACACCGAGCAGAGCGTCTACGAGGCGCTCGACCTCGCGTGGATCCCGCCGGAGCTTCGCGAGGATCGCGGGGAGTTCGCCGCGGCGGAGGCCGGTGAACTGCCCGACCTGCTGAAGTTGGAGGACATTCGCAGCGATCTGCATCTGCACACCGACTACTCAGACGGCGAGAACTCGATCGAGGAGCTTGCAGAGGCGGCCCGCGAGGTCGGATACACGCACATCGGCATCACCGACCACTCCGCCGCGCTGCACATCGCCGGAGGCATCGGCGCCGAGGGCATCCGCGCTCAGCGTGAGGAGATCGACGCCCTCAACGCCCGCTACGTTGACGAGGGGATCGACTTCCGCGTGCTGCTCGGGCAGGAGGCGAATATCCTCACCGACGGCGGTCTCGACGCGGACGAAGAGACACTCGCTCTCGTTGATTACATGATCGGCGCGATCCACTCGGGCATGTCCGGCGACGCGGATCAGATCACGCAGCGGATGGTTCGCGCGATCGAGTCCGGGCAGGTGGACATGCTCTCACACCCGACGGGGAGGATCCTGCTTCACCGCAATCCTTCCGCGATGCACATCGGTGAGGTGATCGACGCGGCCGTCGAGCATGACGTTGCGCTGGAGATCAACGCCGCGCCCGACCGCCTCGACCTGTCCGATGCCCACGCGCGCCTCGCCGTCGAGCGCGGGGCGAAGCTGACGATCAACACCGACGCGCACGCGGTCGCCAACTTCGGATTCATGCGCTTCGGCGTGCTGACCGCGCGCCGTGGCTGGGTCGAGGCGAAGTCGGTCATCAACACCTGGACGCTGGCCGACCTGCTGGACTGGCTGGGCGGGCGGCGCTGACATCTCGGGCCCACTGCGTGGGCACGGGGTGGAACCTGATCGCACGGAGCGGGATCACTGTCCTCGCTGCCGTGGGCGGCCTCGGCAGAAGCGCCCCCCACGACGCTTGCCTTTACACATACGCGGCGCAGAGGCCGTGTGCCGTTGACTTACCCTTACCCACGTCTCAGGGCCGCCGGAATTCGCGGCGTGGCCGTTGTGGAGGGGTGCACGGGCCGCGATTGCCGTGTATCGCGGCGAGGTCGGCCCATCGGTCGTTCTACCGTGATGCAAAAAGACCATGCCCCCGCAAAGCGTGGCCTTCGGAGCGCCTGGAAGCGACGGGTCCGCAGGAACGCGTACATGCAACCGGGCCCCGCGGAAGAATGCGGAGCCCGCCCAGGGCACACGGTCCGGTGCATTATTGCATCAGCTTCCTCGCCCCGTCAGGCGCGAGGAATTGCATTGTACTTATCCCGCGGCCCGCGTCAAGGCCTCAGAGAGATTCTCGCGAAAAAAGCGCACTTCCGCCGCCCATCGGCTACTCACCGACGAACTTGTACCCGAAGCTGCGCACGGTGACGATCCTCTGCGGTTTCTTGGGATTGTCCTCGATTCGATTCCGCAAATTTGAGATATGCGTCTCAACGAGGTGCGGATCGTACTGTCGGTAGTCCCACACCGCGTCGAGCAATTCGTCGGTGGAAAACACCCGCCCCGGCTGCTCCATGAGCACCTGCAGCAGCTTCATCTGGGTGGGTGTGAGATCCACCGGCTCGTCGTTGACTGTCACCTCGCGGGAATCGAGATTAAGGGTGACTCCCGCGCCCTCGAGCACTCGCTTCTCCGTGAGTGTGGCGCCCGGGCCGACTCTCCTGAGCACCGCCTTCACCCGCGCCACCATCTCGCGGGGTGAGAAGGGCTTGGTGATGTAATCATCGGCGCCGAGTTCAAGCCCGAGGATCCGGTCGGCCTCCTCATTCCGAGCCGTCAGCATGATGACCGGGACGGATGACTTCTGGCGAATCTGCTGACAGACGCTGGTGCCCTCGATGTCGGGCAGCATGATGTCAAGCAGCACAAGGTCCGGGCTTGTACCCTCACTGCTGTTGATCACGTCGAGGGCCTCCTGGCCCGTCGCGGCCGTGATCGTCTTGAACTGCTCGCCCTCCAGCTTCCGCTGGACAGCATCCCGGAGCATCTCATCGTCATCGACGATCAGCACCGTGGCGCCTCGCACTCGTGCACCTGATGTTGCCACGCTCAGGTCTCCTCCTCGGATTCCTCGTCCCGGTCCGCGGATTCAATTGGAAACATCAACCAGAATGTGCTGCCTTCGCCGGGAGTGCTGTCGACCTCCAGCAGTCCGCCCAGCAGACGCGTCAACCGCGAGGCGATGGCGAGGCCGAGGCCGGTTCCTTTCGTCGATCCCTCGGTCAACCGACCGCGGTAGAATTCGTCGAAAACACGATCCAACTCGTCACGCGCGATGCCCGGACCGTCGTCGATGACTTCAATCAGCAGGGACCGACCGTGGTCGGGAAGTGTCGCTGCATTCTGGTTGTCATCAGACCCGTGTCGCTGCTCGCACTCCTCCGGGTTGCACACGCCCGCTCGTATCAGGACCGTGCCGCCCTCCTCCACGTATTTTACTGCATTCCCGACCAGGTTGAAAAGCACCTGTGAGAGTCGATCCGCGTTTGAGGAGATCAGCGGCAGATCGCCGACGATCTCGTCGGTGAGTGAGACGTTGCGCCTGGCCGCTTCGGGAGAAAGTGCATCGACGATGTGCTCGATGACTGCCGCCACGTCCACCGGCGAGCGGGGGATGACCATCTCTCCGGCCCTGAGTCTCGACAGATCGAGCAGGTCCTCGACCATGCGGTCCAGCAGCAGGCAGGTCGTCTCGATCCGCTCGAGGAACAGGCGCTGCTCCTCATTGATCGCGCCGGCGTCCTCGTCGATGAGCAACTCGTTGTACGCCCGAATCGCAGCCAGCGGGGTCCGCAGTTCGTGTGACACTGAGGAGACCAGTTGGCTGCGAAACTCCTCAACCCGCGCCGCCTCGGCCGCCGAGGCCCCCAGCGAAGCAAGCGCGCGCAGAAGATCGACGTCTTCGTCGGTGGGCTGCTCAGTCCATGGTGCGGCGATGATCCCCACCAGCGCTCCGTCGTCGCCTGCACCCGAAGTGCGGGCAGTCCGCATCTGCACGAGCAACTCGCCGCCGTCCTCGCCCGGCCCCGCCTCTCTCACAGCCTCCGTCCGATTGCCCAGGGCGAACTCGGCAAGCGAATTGCCGGGGCGCATCGCCACCGGCTCAGCATCCACCTCAAGTTCCTGGACCGATGTCATGCCGGGGAGGGGAAGCTCGCCCTCGTGACGGTCCGCGACGACTCGGGCCGTCTCAACGAGCGCGCCTGCGTCATGGTCAACCTGGTACACTCGCACCTCAGGCAGACCAACGTGCCTGACCGCGTTCTCGGCGATGCCCCGCATCACCTCGACCTGGTCGGACACACCCATCAGTGAGGCCACCGCCTCCAGCAGGGCGTGTGCGCGTGCCTCTCCGGCCCGCGCCTTCTCGATCTCGGCGCGCAGCGACCCGCCCGTCCCGGCGGACTGATGCTCGTCGTCAGTTGCAGACGACTGGCTTTTGCCCATCGGCCACCTCAAATCGCGTTCGTCAATCCCCTCCGCCGAGCGTGCCCATGAGATCGGTCATCGACATCAATCCCGGCCCCAGAAGGATGACAAACAGCGATGGGAAGATGAAGAAGATCAACGGGAAGAGCATCTTGACCGGCAGCGCCGCCGCGACCTCCTTAATCTGCAAACTTCTCCGCGTCCTCAGTGAATCAGACTGTGTCCGAAGGGCTTTTGCGATGCTGACACCAAGCTGCTCCGCCTGCGCCAGCGACCCCACAAGAGCGTTGAGGTTGTCCTCGCCGACCCGGTCGGCCATGTCCTGCCAGGCGCGGCGGCGCGTCTTCCCCACGCGGACCTCGCCCAGCAGGCGCCTGAACTCCTCGACCAGCGGCCCCTCCTTGCGCTCGACCACCTCGGCCAGCGCGCCGTCGAGGCCCGCGCCCGCCTCCACCGACACGACGAGCAGGTCGATGACGTCCGGCAGCGCCTTCCGGATCAGATTGTGCCGGCCCTGGATGGACTTCTGCAGCAGGTAGTGCGGGGCGAGTATCCCGACGACCAGCACGAAGCCCGCAAACGGCAGCCGCATGTTGTCACTCACCGCCGGATTTGTAAACACCCAGTATGCGCCGCCGAGCCCCGCGATGGTGGTGAATACCCGCAGTGTCATGAACGACTGCGCGTTCAGCCCCATCGGATTCCCGGCGCGCTCAAGCTCCTGGCGGGCGTTCTCCAGCGCCTCCGCAGGCGCCATCGCGCCGATGGCGTTGATGAAGCGGGCCAGCATCGGCTTGACCACGCGTTCGTGGAAGGGCAGTGCAAGCTCCTCCGTCAGCGGTGAACGGGGTCGCTGATGAAGCTGCTCCACGCGCTCCTGCACTCGCAGGCGTCGCTCATCGGCGAGCCACGCAAGTCCGATGACCAGTACCATCACGAATACAAGCGCGACGATTACGAGAATAAGCGGATCCATCGACCGGCGCCTCCTTTCCCTCTGCCCCCCACCGAGTCACAGTGGCCTGCGGCTGTCGTTTATATGTCGATGTCCAGCATCTTTTTAATGATCAGAATCCCCGTGAGCATAAGCCCGCCCGCCGCCCCCAGCATCATCAGTCCGAGGCGTTCGGTGAACAGCGGGTCGAGATACCCGGGGTTGATGGCTGAGATGGCAAGTGCGATCACGATGGGCATCGCAATCAGGATGGCGGCGGACAGTCGTCCCTCACTGGTGGCGGCGTCGATCTCGCCCTGGAGCCGGACGCGTTCGCGGATCATCCCCGCGATGTTGTCGAGGACTTCTGAGAGATTCCCGCCCATCGTGAGCTGCGTCTGCATTGCGGCGACGACAAGTTCGAGGTCGTAGGAATCACTGCGCGCGAGCAGGCCCTCGAGCGCGTCGCTCACCGAGATGCCGACCTGCACCTCCTGCAGCACGCGCTGGAACTCGTCGGCGATCGGTGGGTGCATCTGCGACGAGACGACCTGGAAGCCCCGAGTGAGCGCGTACCCCGAGCGGAGTGCGGAACTGAGCATGTCGAGCGCGTCGGGAAGCTGGCTGGTCAGAGCCGACTGGCGCCGGGACGCCCGCTGTGTCATGTACATGTAGGGGGCGCCAAGCCCAAGACCCGCGGTGAGGATCGCCAGCAGGGCCTGACCGGTGAGAAGCCAGCCGATGACAAGGCCGGCCATCATGGTGATTGAGCAGATGATAAGCGCCTCGGACGGGCGCAGCAGCAGTCCGGCGCGCAGAAGTTGCATCTGCACACCGTCCCAGAACGCGGTGCCCCGAAGGGCCTCGCTGATCCGGGGCATCGGGTCCGTCCGGCCGCCCGTTTGCACCGTCTGCCTGGCCGCCGTCTCCGCGCCGCCGCTGGATTCGGCCAGGCGTTCGCTCGCCGACGGGGCGCCGCCGAACACCAGCAACATGGCGACAATCAGCACGAAGACCAGGACGCCGCCGACGATTGCCAGTATCAGAGGATCCATCGGTTTTGATCCGCTCCTCTACTCTTGACGCCGTCCGACCACCCCGCCGCTCTCGTCCGGCGCGTGCCTGTGGTGTGTCCGCCCGTTCCGGGCGCCGGTGCCGGGTACCCGCGCCCTTTGCGGATGCTATCCGAAGAAGCTGCGCCGCTGCCGACCGGGCTCCTCGTCAACTACGAACATATTCGTCGGCAGTTGGACACCCTCGGCCGCGAGCTTGTCAACAAACATCGGCTGAATGCCCATCGCGCGATGCTCCACGATCAAACGTCCGTCGTCGTCTACCCCGTGATGCTTGAGGGTGAAGAGGTCCTGCGTGATGACCTCATCGCCCTCCATCCGCTGCACTTCCGTGAGATACGTGATCTTTCGCGAGCCGTCGCGCATGCGGTCCTGGTGGACGATCAGGTCAACCGCGCCCGAGATCTGCTGCCGGATCGCGTGTGAGGGAAGCTCCGTCCCGGCCATCAGAACCATCGTCTCAAGCCGCGCCAGGCAGTCGCGCGGGCCGTTGGTGTGAGCGGTGGACAGCGAGCCCTCGTGACCGGTGTTCATGGCCTGGAGCATGTCCAGCGCCTCCCCGCCACGGACCTCACCGACGATGATCCGATCCGGGCGCATCCGCAACGCGTTGCGCACCAGGTCGCGGATGGTGATCTGCCCGGTCCCCTCGAGGTTCGGCGGGCGGCTCTCAAGCGACAGCACGTGGTCCTGCTGAAGCTGAAGCTCCGCCGCGTCCTCGATTGTCACAATCCGCTCGCCCTTCGGGATGAAGCTTGAGAGCACGTTCAGCGTGGTCGTTTTGCCCGAACCGGTGCCCCCTGAAACGATGATGTTGAGCTTGCCCTCAACGCAAAGCTGAATGAAGTCGCGCATCTGTGGACTCATCGAGCCGAAGCGGATCAGGTCCTCGTCGGTCAGCGGATCGGCCGCGAACTTTCGGATCGTCAGGTAGGGCCCGTTGACCGCAAGCGGCTGGATGATCGCGTTTACACGCGAGCCGTCGGGGAGGCGGGCATCGACCATCGGAACGGCCTCGTCGAGCCGCCGACCGAGCGGTGCAATGATCTTCTCGATGATCCGCATGATGTGCTCACTGTCGGCGAAGCGGATCGCCGCCTCTTCGAGCTTACCACTGCGTTCAATCACTACCTGGTGGGGCCCGTTGACCATGATCTCCGAGATGCTCTCATCGGCAAGCAGCACTTCCAGCGGGCCGAAGCCGCGCACCTCGTTGATAACCGCCTCAACGAGCATGTCAAGCGTGCGGACCGGAAGCGTCATGTCATGGTCGGAAAGGACCGCATTGGCGAAGCGCCGGATCGTCTCGCCAAGCTGCTCGCGCGACATGTTCTCGAGAGTGTTAAAGTCTGTCTCGCGCAGCAGGCGATGGTGCGTGTCCCCCTGCACTTCAAGCATCTCCGGCGAGTACAACACCGCCGTCGCATGCGTCATCTGGTCTGTCACCTGAGCCATCTGCGAGACACTCCTCCAACGCTGCATGTACGTCCTGTCGATTCGGTCTACTCCTGCCGGCGCAATCTATTGCGCACGGAACCGGAACTCGCCTTGCTCAGACGAGGCAAGCGCGGCCGACGTTCGCTTACGAGACGCCCTCCTGCTTCTGCTGCTCGCGTTTTCGTCGCTCCCGGGCCATCGCGTCATCCAGCATGTCTACCATCTCACGGAAGCTCCTGCCAAGTGCCGAATTGGGCCGCGACACCACCACCGGCGTCCCCTCGTTCACAGACCCCATCGCCGCCGCCGGGTCCTCCGGCAGCGTGTGGACGACATCCGTGCCGGTGGCCTGCTCGAGATCCTGGATCGTCAGTTCATTGGAGCGCGCGTAGCGGCTGACGACGAGCTTGATCCGCTCCGGCGCGATGCGATCCTCCAGCAACTGGTTGTAAAGTGTCGCGGTATCCCGCACCGCCGAGAGGTCCATCAGAGCGCTGACCAGCACGATGTACTGTGAGCGCGAGTAAACGTAGTCGCTGGCCCTTCCGATCAATGGCGGGACGTCAAAGAATACGAAGCGGTACTGCCGCCGCAGCAGGCCGATCAGATCTGCGAGAAACGCAATCTCATCGCCATCCGAGAGCTGTCCGCCAACCCCCGAACTGCCGGGCACGCCGGCGAGGACCCTCAGGCTCGACTCCTCGTGGGTCGCCAGGTGCGTCTCAATGATTGTGCTGTCGAGTTCCCCGGCAAAGGCCGCAAGCTCGCCGATGGTGTACCCGGGGCTGAGATCGAGCATCAGCGGCACGTTTCCGAATTGCCCGTAGAAGTCGATCAAGACGACCTTCCCGGGATACTGGCGGGCGAAGCTCACCGCGAGATTCACCGAGATCATGCTCTTGCCGATGCCACCCTTCGCGCCGGTCACCGAGATCGTCACCGGCATCTTCGCCAGATCGGTGATCAGGTCGTACTCCGGGCGGTTCCGCGCGGCCGTGAGCGTGGCAAGTTGCGAGAGCAGATCGACGAGGCCCTCCGCATCCGTTTCGGGGCCGATCACCGCGCGCGCGCCGGAGCGCAGCGCTCGATCGATGACCTCCTGCTGATGCGCTCGGCCCTCCGAGACCATCAGCACCGCCGACACATCCGGCGCAGCCAGGGCGATCAGGCTCGCGGCCTCGTAGCCGCTCATTCCCGGCATCTCCTCGTCGAGGAGGATCACGTCGGGACTGAGCTGGACGGCCATCTGCGCCGCCTCAAGCCCGTCATGAGCCACCGCGACAACATCGACGTCCGCGTCTGCATGTACATCGAGGTGCCGCGAAAGCTCCGTCTCGAGCCCCTCCGATGCGCCGAGTTCAGCCTCGGTGACGATGATGCGTATGCTGCCGTCCACCTGTTCGTGTGCCATGGATGTCCTCGTAGTCTCACATTGCTTCGGCTGCGGTCGAGCGGCGCCCGGGCGCCATCCGCATCACCGATCTCAGATACTCCGCCTCGGACCCCGCTGGCCATTTCGACGAGCGGCCGCCGCCCTCAGCATCTCCACCCGCGAGTGCGGCGGCCGGTCGCAGCCCGAACTGATTGCGCCCGAGATTACTCGACCTCAACCTCTCCCTCGGGCGCCACGCCGAACCGCAGCAACTCGTTCGGATCCATCCCCTCAGGCACCGGGATCGGATGCAGCGGCTCGCCATCCTCACCAAGGATCTGCGGCAGCACCAGGATGATCAGTTCGCTCTTGTCATTGCGGAACGTGTCATGCCGGAAAAGCTGCCCGATGATCGGCAGATCGCCCAGCACCGGGATCTTGTTCACCGACTTCGACTGGTCCGACTGAAGCAGCCCACCGATCGCCAGCACGCCGCCGTCGGGCACGGTCACGACCGTGTGCGCGCGCCGCGAACGCAGGGCCGGGATGCTCAGCCCGCCCACCGTCACGCCGTTGCCGAAGTCAAGCGAACTGACCTCCGGCATCACCTCAAGCTTGACCATCTCGCTGTCCGGACTGATGATCGGCTTGATCTGAAGGTTCACGCCGAACGGCTTCCACTCGACCGTCACCGACGCGGCGCCACCCACACCCGACTGCGCGATCGGCACCGGAATCTCGCCGCCGATGAGAATCTCGGCCTCTTCCTCTTCGTTGACCAGCAGATTCGGCTCCGACAGTATCCGCGCCTTCTGTTTGTCAACAAGCGCGTGGATCTGCGTCGCAAAGCGGTACAACTCCGGCCAACTGTTCGAGCCGGGTATCTGCCCGAAAAGGAACGGTTGCGGGCGATAGTTTACGTCCTCGTTGGCCGTGCCCTCGTACTGCCCCCAGTCCAGTCCAAGGTCCTCGGCCGCCCCGCGGTTGATCTCCACGACCTTCACCGACACGTGCACCCGGCGGCGTTCAGGCTCGACCACCGTCACCAGATTCAGGATCGGCACGTTCTCACCGAACATCTCCTCTATCTGGTTGAGTTGTTCGAGGCGCTCTTCGGTCGGCACCGAGCCCTCCAGCATCAACGCCTCATCGCCCACGCGCTTCACCGCGATGTCCTCGCTGAGAGCGGCGGTCAGCGCCCGGCGGGCCGCATCGAGGTCCGGCTTCGGCGGCACCACCTGCACGAGATTGACCGTCTCCACATCATCGTCGTAGGCGTCCAGCAGGCGATTCACCCGCTCGAGCGCCTCCGAATTCTCCACAGTCCCGTCCACCGCGATCGCGTTGTCGCTCAGCGGCGTGACCGTGAACTCCGAGCCGAGCATCTCCTGGATCTCGCTGACCGGAATGCTCCGGCCGGGCTCATGTCCCTCGACGGACAGCATGTCCACCGTCCGCAGGCCCTCGGTGACCGCGGTGATGGTCTCGCGCGCCCGGCGAAGCTCGGCGTCGCTGGTCAACTGGCCCTCGACGACGAGGACCTCATCGCCCATCGACCGTGCCTCCACGCGCGGCTCGAGAATCTGGTTCAGCGCATCGGCCGCGCGCGCGGCGGGAGAGGTGGTCTCCTCGGAGATCACAATCATCCCGACAACCTGCACATCGTCGGTCGAGGCCGCCTGCAGCAACTGCGTGAGATTCTCCTTCGCCTCCTCGTCAGGCACCTCGCCCTCGACGACCACCATCGTGTCCGAGACGACCTCCACGTTCATGCTCGGGCTGAGCGACTGCTCAAGCTCCGCCGCAATCTGCTCGGCGAGCCGCATTCCCACCACGGTCACCGCCAGGTTGTGCAGGCCGTCTTTGTCCCACACGTAGAGCATCGTGTGCGACTGGTCGTGCAGCGCGGGGCTGGCGTTGGCGATCACCAGCACTTCGGTCTGTGACATCACCCGCACATCGGCGACGTCCGGATGCACGACCGCGACCCGTCGCAGCCCGTTGAACTTGAGCATCACACTGCGCTGCGCCTCAAGCACCAACGTCTGCGAACTGCCCGGGCGGGTGTTGTCAAAGTCCCGCGTGTTGATCTCCGCGGCGACCGCCTCACTGCCGGGCGCCACTGACAGGGCCGCCAGCGCCAGCAGGGCCAGCGCCGCCGCGATGAACGTTCGGCTACCAAAGTTCTGCATCGGCTGCACCCCCTGACCCCCGCGCGGAGCGCGAGGCGTCAGAATGCTGCGTTATCTGCTGCGTGTGCTGTTGCGATATGCAGGGCCCACGTGGCGGACCCGCGTTCTGGTGCGATTGGCGTGCATCTTCGATATGCGCCCGAGGCGGCGGTCGCCGCCCTCATTGTGTTTCGGTGGCTCCCGGACTCCCGGCCCGAGCGCGTCAGTCCACCTCGACGACCTCGCGCTCTTCACCGCGGTATATCTCCACGGTCGGCGCCGGTTGTGGTTCGGGCTGCGCCTGTGGCGGCGCGGGCTCCTGCTGCATCTGCGGCTGCTCCATCGGGCCGTACATCGCCGGCCAGCCGTTGGGAGCGACCGGCTCCGGCTGCTCCGCCGGCTCCTCTTCGGCCTCCTCAGCAGGGGGCTCCATGTCCATCAACTGCCATTCCGTCTGACTCGCCAGCGACACCACGCTCTCTTCCTCCCGCGGGCGTAGCGCCAGATGCACGGCTCCCTTGAACGCGCTGAGCAGCAGGCTCTGCGCCTGGTCCGGCGAGACCGCGAGTGTCGCGCTCTTCACCTGGATCGTCGCGGGCGCCTCGCCCTCCTGCTCACCGGCCGGCTGGTCGGTGGCCTGAGCGGTGGCGCGGCCGCCGCCCTCCGGGCGAGTCGTCTGCTCGTTCATCGCCAGGACCTCGACGTTCTGGAGGATCGTCCGGGTGATGGCCGTTTCGTCCTGCTGAATCGTGGTCAGCACGTCCACCCGGTCGCCGGGGAAGACGAAGCCCCCGACACCCGAGATCGGATCGAGGGCGACCGTGACCGCGCGAAGCCCGTCCGGGATAACGAAGGTCAGGCCCTGTTGCGCGGAGCGCGGGCCGACATCGCTGCCCGTGATCGTCTGCCCCTCGATGATCGCGGTCTGGGAGACCTTCGCGATCGCCTGTCCGGGCTCATTCAGAGCACCCGACGGCGCCGCCCGCGCGTCCATCTCCTTCACGCTGATCATCTCGGCGGTGATCGTGGTGAACGGCCCGATGTCCTGGTCCGCCACCAGCACGCTCACGGTCTGCGGCTCAGTTGGCTCTTCGGGCGCGGTCTCTCTGCTCAGCACAAAGTAGACCAGGCCCGCAACGATCACCGCGATGATCGCTGCTACCGCGAATGCCTGCCTTCGTGTCAGTCGCACTGTCATCACACCCTGCTGTGGCGTCTGCTGCGATTTCTACCGTCATCTTCTTCGTCGATTGCGCGCGGGCTCAACACCCGGCCTGTGGCTATTGGATCAGAGACACCTTCCGGTCGCCTGCGCTCCCGCCGCCGAAACCGTATTCGTCATGCGGGTTGAAAGTGCCGTGAGCGCCGTTGATCGTGATCGTCTTTGCCGCCACGCCTCCGTTATAAACTTCCTGACGGGCCCCGTTATATGTGACAGGGCCGTTCGGCGCGAAAATGATCCCCTCGGTCCGCTGCCGCGCACCGTTGTAGGTGATCCCCGATGTGCTCTCCGAGAGCGCGAAAAGCCCATCCGCGTCACGCTTGTAGCTGCACTGCTTGAGCGCGTCGTTGAAGTAAATGGGTCCGCGCGCCACAAACGTGCTCTCGTTGAAGTCAATCTGCTCGCCACTCGCGTAGATACCGTTCTCGGAGATGAAAAGGCAGTTGTCGGCTTCGAACCCGTCCTCATTGAGATAGATGTTGCCTCTCACAACAAACGTCGAGTCTCTCGCCGTAAAGCCCGATCCGTTGATGCTCAGGTCCCCGTCGATCTCCCACGTGCCGCTCGGGAGTGTCTGATTGTTCCCGTTATAGTATGCGTTCTGAAAGACATAATCAAACGGACCGGTGTACTCGTAGTCCTCATAGCTGTAGTCGATCGGATACTGCTGGATATCGGTCTCCTCCGTGTCCTCGATATCCTGCTGCGCGCCGTTCAGCCTCAGTTGGTGCCGGTAGCGAAGAGTTCCGCTCACCGTCTGATGCGCGCCGTTGACGGCCACCATCGTATTGGAGTGAACGTCGCCTCCGAACGTCTGGTGTGAGCCATTGACGACGATACCCCACAGATTCGGCGCGGTCTCCTCGGCGAAAAACACGCCGCCGCCCCCACCGCCGCCGCTGGACGCCGGCTCCGACAGCGCCGTCGCCGAGCGCGTCACCGTTGTCTCTTCCAGCCCGAACATCCGCGCGAAGGTATACTGCACCGTTGAGTGCGCAGTGACCTCGCACGCGTACGCATCGTTGTCAAGTACGCCATAGCCCGGCACATTCTGAGCCGGCGCGTATATGACCACGTCACTGCCGGGCGTCAGGAAGACTGCGAAGTTCGGCATCTCCTGGTTGTTCGTCTGCACCATCTGCTGCAGTCGAGTGTTGGCCACCTGCGTATCCGGCAGGCCTCCCGCCCCTGCAAGCGCCGATGCGTCCGCCACATTCTGCACATGCTGTGCGACAACGATCAGCCTGCCGATGTCAACGACCAGCGCCGCCATGCCGATCAACGAGGACAGCATGACGATGACCCACAGTCCCATCACGCCATCCCGGCCGCGTTTGAAGCACGCGCGCATCCCTCCATGCAGCACACGTGTCGCGGTCATATTGATTTCCTTTCCCCCTGAGCGACGACCAACGCCCCTGCCCGCACAGGCGCAGACACCGCCGGTCATAACGCCCGCCCAATCCATGCCACTGAAGTGCGGCCCCGTGCGCGGCATGCTTGAGGCGGGGCCGTCTCTCAGTGAATAAGCTCTGTCGCGTACACCCCGGTCTCGCCTGTAAGCTGGCTGTTCGGGTCGCCACCGGGAAAGTCGAACTCGATGAAGCGTCCCCAGATCTCCTTCTGACCCTGATTGACTCCCTCCAGCCAGAACGCCCCGAACTTTTCAATTTTGAACTCGGCGTTCGAGCCCGTTCCCTCGAGGTAGCTCACCAGCGGCACCAGCATGATCCGCGGATTGTCCGGCTGGTAGCTGTTGAATGTGTCGTACTGGAATTCTCCGGTGGTCCCGCGTTCGAGCCTTGCATCGCCGCTGTCACTGAGCAGCGCTTTCTTGAATTCGCCGACCCGCACGCCGGTCGTTGCGAAGACCGAGTCACCGAGATTGACAAACGAGGTTTCAATGTCCTCAGCGGTTAGCCCGTAGCCCTGCAGCAGTGAGAAATAGTCGGCGGTGCATCCCGTCGGCTCCTGCAGGAAGCCGAACGAGCCGGGGATATCGGCGTAGTGAGGGCCATCGGCCATGAGCATGTTGATCTGCTCGCCGTAGTTGAGCGGGGTATCCTCCGAGATCCACATTGTGGCGATCGGAATGCCCTCAACGGGCGCGCGCACGACGGAGGCGCTTCTGCTGAGGCTCCTGCCGGTCAGGCCGAAGATGCGCGCGAAGCTGTACTCGACATCCGCGTGGACGGTGACGGTCATTGCGTGGGCCCACGGGCCGAGGACGGTCTCCTCGACCGTGCCGTTCGGACCGATAAAGATGATATCCGCGTTCTCGCAGCTCACCGGCCAGCCCTGCCCGTCGGTCTGATTCGCGGCCACGGTTCGGAGGGCCGCCGCGCGCGCGTCAGTCTCAAACGGCAGTTGCGTGGCGGCGGCCAGTGCGGCGCCGTCGGCAACGTCCTGGGCGCGCTGTGCGGCGATGGCGAGTCGGCCGAGGTCGAACGACATCGCGGCAGCGCCCGCAAGGGCGACGAATGCCACGACAACCCACGCGCCGACGATGCCCCTGCGTTCGCCTCTCATGATTGTACGCATCCGCTTCATGACCACTGCCTCCGTTGCGACCGCCCCTGTGATCTGGTCGCGGACCGGGTGGGCGGCGCGCCGCCATCACCGGTCGGTCCACGCAGGGCGCCATCGCATTCGGCCGCCGAACAGGCGGCTGGTACTGTGTCGTGCGTACCGGGCGCGGGTCGCTTAACGGAAGCGGGTCGGCGATCCGGGCACGCCGACCACGAGGGCGCGAGCGTGTCAGTGGATCGCTGTCGATGGGGGAGACGCAACGAAGACGGTGGCGGGTATACCACATGTACGACACTCGCCCGCGCGGTCACTCGTCCCCGCGCGACGTCCCTGCCGGTCTGGCCACCGGAGGGCACACACATGTGGCGCCTGTGAGTGGCTGGCTTCATGTTGGCTTCTTATTCTGCTGCAATGCGGGCTGCGATTGTATGCGGCTGCCACGTTCTGTTCGACCACTAACAGTCGTTTCGGACACGGCTTCTCAAAGAATTCTGGTCTGCCGCGTATCATTATACCTGCACCCGTCATCAGAAAGCAAGGCTTCCGAGAAAGTCGTCGCCGCTGCGATCGAATCGCCTGTTCCGCGAGCGGCTGCTTCCCCGGTCCTGTCTCCCACACCGGGCCGGCTTCCAGACCGCGCCGATACCGGCGTTCTACTCATCGTCACTGCAGCATCTACGCCTCGTCGTCTCCCGCGCAGCGCGCGCCGGGGTCTCTCGCGAGGGGTCACTCGCGCTGCATGACGATTGCGGTGCTGAGCGTAATCGTTCCGTTCTCAGGATCATCAGCCAGGCCCGCGAAAAGCCCGCCCGTCACGAGTTGATGAGGGTACTCGACCGAGATGCGGATCTGATCGCCGGGGGCGGCGTTGTTCTTCTCGCCATCGACCCCGAGCGTCTGCCAACTGCCCCAGGTGCCCGAACTTTCATCGAAGGTGCGCCGGTCGTATTCTATGTTCAGCGCACTCGTGTCGATAGTCGGGGCCGCGCCCGCAATGCGGGCGTTGAGGGTGGTGGGTGTCGCGCCGACCGCCGCCGAGCGCGCTCCCTCGCGCGCGGCCTGGTTGACACCGACCAGATCCTTGACCATCAGTCCGAACTCGATGATCCCGAACAGCAGGAATATCAGCAACGGCGCCACCATGGCGACTTCCACCGTGGTAGCTCCACGACGCTGCATTCTGCGCACTGTCCTGACCATTGTGTGTCACCTCCCGAAACGAGAGGCCGCGAGCGCTTCGCGGGCCCCGGGCTCACTGCGCCGTGATCTCACCGGCGCGGGCCGGAACGTCTCCTCTCGGTGCGACGGGACGAGCGACTCATCGTCCGTATCTATTCTCGGCATGAAAGACTATCTGCTGTGCCCGGTCTCAGATGCCCCCGACGCCCCACACGCGCGCGCCGATCGTAATCAGCGCTCCGAGGCCCAGCGCGATGGCATACGGAAGCCGGATCTCGCCCGCGCCATCGGTTATCTCCATGGGCTCGGAGAATTTCGCGCGCATGTAGATCGTTGTGCCAAGCTGGCGAAAGACTTTTGCGAGCAACCCCTGCTTCAGTGCGACGGCCACGGCCATGACGCCCCCGACGACTGCTCCGATTCCGAACGTCCAGAGCATGAACGCCGGACCCATCAGCGCGCCGAAAGCCATCAGCAGCTTGATGTCGCCGCCCCCGAGGATCCTCCCCAGGAAGTTGCTCACAAACCACAGGGCGAAGCCTGCGCCGATGCCGCCCAGGCTTAACAGCAAACCCTCCAGCCCGCCCCCGAATGTGTTGAGGGTCAGGCCCAGGAGGGCGAACGGCACGGTTATTACGTTGAAGATCTTCCCCCACCGAATGTCGGTGTAGGCGGCCGTCAGTGCAAGGGCAACACTTGCAATTATCAGTGTCTGATCCATCGTCCCCTACCGCCTCGGAGGCCCGTCGCCTCCAGGAAAGAGGGCGCTTTCGCGCCCGTGTTGTGTTTGCTGGCGCCACCCGCGATCCGCGACTGCGGGCGAGTTTGCCGCCATCCGCGATTCCTGCTCGTCGATCCTGATTGGTCAAAGAGCGCGTCATTCTCGGACCGGCGCCTCAGCGTCCCTTCGGGGCTCGTGGCCGGCGTCTATGTACATGGGTACACCGGCCGGACTCACTTAGTCCGTCCTCACGAACCGTTGGCGATGGTGTTCGCGGATTCGTTGATCGTGTCGCTTACAGCGTCACCGAGACTGCTCCATGCGGTGATGCCGGCGACGACGACCAGTGCGAGAAGCAGGGCGTACTCGACGGTAGTGACACCCTCTTCGTCCCTCCATAAACCGTGGAGTCTGTACGTGTACATGCTGTCCGCCTCCTTGCATCAACTCGATGCGTCAGGGTCGGTCGGACCGCCGACACGAAGTGCCAGTCGGGAAGGCGGCTCCCGGGCGAGCCGGATGGCTCGCACCGCCTCCGAGCAAGCTCAAGGCCTGCTCAAGCGACTTTGACCCTATGATGCACTCTCAGTATACGCGAGAGGTATTTCCTGTCAAGCCCTCAGCCAAACCTCTATACGACACAAATCTGTCTCATGGGTGAGTCAATATATACTCAGGGCCACCTCAAGAATCGGTTAATGTCAACGCGCCGTTGGCCTCATGGTCGAATACTGAATTGCTCAACAAGCTCAAGATACGCGCAAGAATATTTTTCTTCGGTTGCCCGCCGGAGAGGACCATCTTCCGCTCTCGCGGGAGAGACCGGCGGTTCAGCGCACCGGTGTCCGATCCTCTCGCCCTCAACTGCGGGAGGACATCGGGCCCTCCGCGGACAAGTGAATTACTGGTTGAGCCTTCGCGCGCGCACACCGGTGGATGATGAGGTGAACGTTGGATGCAGGCAGTCGGCACTCGCAGCACGGCAGTTCAGACGTGGCGGAAGATCGCGATCGGCGTGCTCGTCGCGGTGGTGGTCGGCGGGCTCTTCTACCCGCCGCTTGGGCTGGTCGCGGCGGCGATGATGGTGACGCTGCTGGTCCTGTCCTTGTTCCGCGGGCGCTACTGGTGCGGGAATCTGTGCCCTCGCGGCGCGTTCCTCGACATCCTTGTCCGCCGACTCTCACCCGGCCGGCAGTTCCCCGCGTGGGCGCGGAGCCTCTGGCTGCGGGCGGCGGTGCTTGTGCTGCTGATGAGCGGCTTCGCGTGGTCGCTGGCGAACCTGCCGGTCGGCGACGCCGATGCGTTCGCCGGGGGCGTCTACGGGATGATCGGCGCGGTCTTTGTGCGGCTCTGCCTGATCACGACGCTGGGCGCGATCTTCCTTGCAATCGTCAGCCAGCACAGGGCGTGGTGTGCGGTCTGCCCGATGGGGACCATGCAGAACATCATCGACAGGGCGGCCACGGAGGTGACGAGCAGGGCGCGGATAGCGACCAATCCTGACGAGTGCCGTGACTGCGGCGTCTGCGAGACCGCCTGCCCGATGGACATCCCGGTCAGGCAGTACATGGAGGCGGGGGAGATCCACCACCCCGACTGCCTGCGGTGCGGGGAGTGTGTCGATGCGTGCCCGACCACGGCGCTGAGCCGCCGGATCGTGGAGGACGCGACTGAGGGCGCCGAACTTCCCGGCTCGGATGATAGGGTGTAGCTCGGGGGAGGGCGCGACACCTGTCAGGCGTCCCCCCGGCCTGCCTATGCTCACGATGAACAACTTTCGATGAAAGTTTTCCACGCAGGAAGGGATTATGTCGGCGGCCATGAAATAAATCTTTAACGTAACCACTTCCTGACGCGGAAGGGAGCATCATGAGACGAGACGGATTCACCCTGATCGAACTGCTCGTAGTGATCGCGATCATCGCGATCCTGGCAGCCATCCTGTTCCCGGTCTTCGCAAGGGCGAGGGAGAAAGCTCGGCAGACGAGTTGCTTGAGCAATCTCAAGCAGATCATGCTCGGTACGATAATGTACACTCAGGACTATGACGAGAGGACGCCTCCGCACGGTTACTTCGATGACGCCCCGGCCCCACGGTTGAACGACTCGCGTGGCGGCTACTGGGACTGGCCCGTGCTGATCGAGCCGTATGTCAAGAACCGCGACATCTTTGAATGTCCGAGTTATCCTTCGACCGGCGCCATGAGCAGTTCCGGCACCGATCCGTGGCCGGTCTCGTACACTGTTCCCCGGCGCTGCAGTGGGGTGAAGCTGGCGGCGGTCGAAAGGCCCGCGGAGAAGATCTACCACATGGACAAGTTGAACAACAGCTCCATCTGGACGAACAATATCATCGAGCCGGGGAGAGGTCGCGCGGACTACGAGTGGGCCGAGGATCCCGACGGAGACTATGAGAGTTCCTGCTATGTGGGCTACTGGCATAACAACGGCGCGAATTACACACACTGGGATGGTCACGCGAAGTGGTACGGCAAGTGGACGACGACGCGAGAGATGTGGCGGCCGACAGACTGACGATGTATTCTGATGTCGCTGCCGGACACCGAGGAGAACGCGGCCCGCCGAGCCAGTTTTCGGCGGGCCGCGCGTCCGAAGCGCTCCCTCTGATGCGCTGCGAATCTCGACAGCACATCATGACCGTTGTTTCCCTGCGACTTCGAGCAGGGTGCGCCGACCGCGCTCTCGAAGTTTCACTGCCGTGCCCGCACCTCAGAGAGGTCCTGTCCGACGTCCTGTCGAATATCGCAGGGAACGTGGTGCCCATCTGCCGCAAGCTGTTGGTTCTGTCACCCGGGAGGGGTTCGCCATGCGTATTCGTATGATAGCCATCACTGCACTTGCCGCCCTCGTCGCAGCCTCGCCGATCTACGCCGCGGTCGCCGTCACGACAACCGACCCGGACGTGTCCGACACACCGGAGGGCCAGCGCGTTGCGCAGGAAGTCGTGATTGCCAACGAGGTCTCGCATTACGCGCTCAACTACGATGTCATCTACGACGAGGAGACGCCCGACGAGGTGACCTCCAACTGGTGGGCGTGGCAGGGGGATTACATCACCATCGGCATGACCGAGCCCTCCCAGCCGAACTGGTACTGGCAGGGCTTCATCATGTGGAAGTTCGATGACGAGAGTC
>JBKHFA010000023.1:0-23127 GCA_046540615.1 Armatimonadota bacterium
GACTGGCACTTCGGGCCGGCTGAGGGCCGCGTGTTCATGATCACCGAGCGCCCGATCACCGACGTACGCATCACCGCTCCGCAGCAGGCGAGCGCGGGCGACAGCATCACCATCGCCGCCGAGGTCCTCGCCGACAACGGTGAGCGCATCGACGCGGTCGTGCCGGTGCGCGTGGACATCATTGACCCGACCGGCGCCGAGGCCGAGTTCAGCGGCTTCTACGGCGCGAAGGACGGCGGCGTGGAGATCACCTGCGACCTGGCATCGAATGACGTGCCCGGAGCATGGCGGGTGCGCGTCGAGGAACTCGCCTCCGGGAAGGTCGCCAACGCCTACCTGACGGTGAGCGCGGACTGACGCGCGCGTCGCGTCCGCAGCATCAGATGCAAACGGCAACGGCCTCCGGGCCGTTGCCGTTGTTTTCTGCGGCATCTGCGGGATGTGGGACGGGATGTCGGAAGACCAGCGCACGCGCGGGAGCAGTCGTGCGACCTACGTTTCACCGTCAGTGATGAGTTCGTGTTCCGGACCGGTCTCCTCATCTTTCGCGTCTCGCTCAAGCACGCCAAGCTTCTTCACCACGAGGATGTCGAGCACGCCGACCGCCAGTCCGAGCGTGACGCCGGCGAGCACGTCGAGCACATGATGATTGCCGACGTAGGGTCGCGAGTAGAGCGAGAGCACCAGCAGGACAATGAGCGGCCACTTCAGACGCGGATAGGCGACGGCGAAGAGCAGCGCGGCCTGTCCCCACAGGTGGGCGTGGGAGGACGGGAAGGCCGGCCGCTGCCACGCGGGACCGATCGTGCGGATCGACTCCATGTAGACGAACGGCCGCGGGCGATACCACAGGCCGCGAAGGGCCGGCATCGCCAGGTACTCGGTGATCAGCAGTCCCGCGAGGAAGACCACCGCGATGATTCGATCGCGGCGGGTCCCGAACATCAGCAGCACGGCTATCACCACCAGCCACGCGACCCCTGCATCACCGAGGCGGGAGACCGTGCCGAAGAGAAGATCGAGCACCGGATTGTGATGGTGGTTGATCCACAGCGTCAGTTGTCGGTCCAGCTCAAGCACGGCATCCACACGAGACCACTCCGAATAATACGTAAGACCACTGTGATGCCCACCGGGAAGAAACGACTATATCCGAGTTCAGCGGTCCGTGCAAATGCTTTTCTGCGTTCGACGCGCCCCGCCGTGTGACGAGGATCGTGGCACTACCACCCACCCGCGTGCCGATCGGTGGCGAGCGTGTATATCTCCTCGAGACGCTCCGCGACAGCGGTGTAATGACGCTCCGTGGCAAACCGCCGTCCGCCCGAGCGGAGACGCTCCGCCAGCGCCGGATCAGAGAGAACGCGATCGAGACCGGCCGTCAGCCCCTCCACGCCGGCCTCCGGGGGCACGAGAAGCCCGTTCTCACCGTCGACGATCATGTCCGCCGCTCCCGGCGTCCCGAGCGCCACCACCGGCGTCCCGATATACATCGCCTCCGTATACGCCAGCGGCTGAGTCTCGCTCCTGCTGGCGGTCGCGAAAACGTCGAAGCTCGCGTGGTAATGCGCCACCTCCCTGTGCGGGACTGCGCCGGTGAAAATCACACGGTCGCCGAGGCGTTTCTTTGCACGTTTCTGCATCGCTTCCCTGTCCGCGCCGTCACCGACCACCACCAGCATCACTTCCGGACGACGCCTGGCCAGGAGGCCGACGGCGTCGATCACAACACGTATCCTCTTGACGGGTGAGAGGCGCCCAAGGTATCCGATGACGATGTCGTCGTCCGTCACACCAAGCTTCGCCCGCGTTGCCTCCCGCTCCGGTTCCCCGAGTGTGCTGAGATCGATGGGGTTGGGCAGCAGTTCCACCGGGCAGGCCACGCCGCAATTTACAAGACGCGCCTGCATCCAGTTCACCGGCGTTGTCACCACGTGACAGCGGTTGAAGTAGCGGACGACATGCCGCGTGACTGCCGGTTCGATCCACTCTGTCGGCAGGAATGTTCGATTCGCGTAGTACTCATACTGAGAGTGCGCCGTGGAGACGACCGGGATCCCCATGCGACGGGCCGCGCTCTGCCCCCATGTCCCGACCCAGACGGGATGCTGGGTGTGTACCAGATCAAACCCTATGCCATCAACCATCCGCCCGAGCCCCCTGCAGAAGACCGGGGGAAGCGCGAGCATGTAATCTACCTCACCAGGCACGCGGACCGAGCGGTAGCGGTGGACGGCCGGATCGTCGGCAAACGCGTCCTCGCCCTTCGGCGCCGGAGCGAACACATGGACGTCATGTCCGCGCTCGGTGAGCCCGAGTCGGTAGAAGTGCGTAACGTTCGCAACGCCGTTGAGCGACGGCGGATAGCTGTTGCTGAACAAAGCAATTCTCATTGATTCACCTGCGTACTGTGTTCAAGATGACGAGTGCAAGAGGATGGCGGTTCACGGATGTGCCGATCACTCAGGGGCGGGCGGCGTCCAGCGGGTGCCCGCTATGTGTGTAACGTTGCTCTCGTCGTTCAGATAGTAGATCGTGAAGATGTCCCCGTCGTCAAGTTGTACTGAGATCGGATAGCCGTTGTCCCCGCCGGCGCCATGCCCGTCGGCGCGCAGGATGATCTCATTCTCAAGATCCCACGTATGCCCTCCGTCGTCGCTGAGCACCGCCCGGATGCCGATCGGATCGCGGCGGTAGCCGTAGCTGCACAGCAACCTTCCGTCCTCGAGGCGGATCACGTTGGACGGGTAGCCCCAGATGCCGCTGTCCTGCGGAGGGCTCCACGTGCGGCCGCCATCTGACGAGAAGGTCTGGAAGGTGTTGTACTTCCCGGCGGGACTGGTGCGCATCATGCAGATGATCTCGCCAAGGCCATTCTCACACAGCGCCGACTCACCGAAACTGATCCTGTCACCGAGCGGGCGCGCGACCTCCACGACCTCCCAGGTCTCGCCGTTGTCATCCGAGCGGATCGCCCAGACGCCGTTGGGCTGCTCATGACCGAGGAAGGAGTAGACCGCGGTCATCCAGAGGTCGCCGCTGCGCAGGAATGAACTTGCCAGGTGAAAGCCCATCGTGCCACCGGGGACCGGAGAGTCGAACTCGATCAATTCGTCCTCCTTGTCCGGATACTCGATGCGTACGCGCGGATCGCCGAGATAGCCGACGACTCCGTCCCGCACGTGCCGCCACTTGCGTCCGGCCTCCTGGATCTCGGGAAGCTGCTCCTCGGGGACGCGCACCCATCCACGGGCGTGAGGCGTGATGATGGCGCCATCCTCGCGAATGCGCTCTGGTGGGGTGAACGTCTCCTCGGTCGGCTCCCACGTGTATCCACCGTCGGTCGAGATGGCGCGCGCCGAGCCGCCGGTGTTGTCGATGTGCGAGCGGCGCACGCGGGTGCCGAAGCCGGCGTAAAGGCGCCCGTCCTCCAGCAGTTGCAGCGATGGGAAGCAGGCGTAGACGCCCTCCTCCCGGTAGATCTCCACGTGCTCGGCATCAGGCCACAGCTCCACCGGTTCACGCCACGACGTCAGACGGACCCGCTTCCAGTACCCTTCGCCGGTGAAGGCGCTTGAGATCGAGCCGAAGCCGACAATCTGCCGGCCACTGTGCGCCTCATGGGTGAATGCGCCCATGCCGTCGATCGCGAGCGCGTCATCCACCCAGAGTTGGATCGAAATGCCCGAGATCCGGATCCGGTAGGTGTGAAACGCATCGGTCGTGTCCATCTCATACGTCAGCCCGGAGTTGTTCAACTCCACGCGGTCAGGGTAGAACGTCACGCACTCCTCATGGACGCCGTCGGCGATCAACACCGAGTTGGCGGAACGACCGTCGCAATGCACCGCGCGCATGGTCACCTCGACCTCGCCACCGCGCTCCGGGCGCGCCGGCCAGTTCCGCTGGAAGAAGCGCAGTTCCCCGCGCTCCGTCCCCTCATCGGCGATGCGCAGGCCCTCGTCGGTCAGTTCCACCAGCGTATTGTCCGCATCTCCCCCACCCCACCCGGCGTCCGCGGGCAGCACGTCGGCCTCGTAGACGACCTCCCAGTTGTCCATGGAAGTCTCCGCCTGAGCTGCACAGCATACGCAAAGCAATGCCGGGCCGATCACAATGAATGTCCTCACGTCTGGTCCTCCTCCACCGTCCACGTCACATGCGCTACTGCTCGCTCGTTGCCCCCTGCGCCGTGCGGGCGGGCAATTCGACCGTCACTCGCTCGCCGTCGCGCACCGCCAGCACGATCGCGCGAGCGTCGGTGGTCACCGTCTCACCCCACGGCGCGGGCACGGCCATCTCCCCCGCGCCACGGTTGAACGCCACGACGGTCTCCCCGGCGCGCGCGCCATCGAAGCTCCCATCGCCCACGTGCTGGACCGCCGGTGTCTCATCGCCCGCGTCGCCGATGAGCAGTGGCACGAGGAATGTCGCCTCCGCGACCGGCTCGGTCTTCAGCTCCAGCAGCCCGATCTCTGCGTCCTCCTCGGGAGTGAGATCGCGGGTCGTATGAACGTAGTTCGGCAGGTAACGCGTGGTCTCGGCGCTGAACGTATCAGGCTGCAGGGGCGCGACCGTAAGCTGCGCCGCGTTGCGCGTGATTCGCCACGCATCGCCCGCCGCTTCCACCTCGCCGATGTGATGCAGCAGCCACGAGAAGGTGCTCGGCTCCGCGGCCGCCAGCCGGTCATGCACCACGGCGAGGTCCGGCCCGGCCAGCACGAAGGTGCGGTCAAAGCGCGTCAGACCACTCTCCTCGGGATAGGCCGACGAGGGGTCGGCGGCGATGATGGTGACGTCGGCCTCCCTCGCGAATCCGGTGATCCTCGCGCGCCCGGGTTTCGGTGACGGCCACATCTCTCCGTCGCCGAACTGCCCCTCTCCGTCCACGAGGATCGTGTTGTGATTGCGCGTCAGTTTCTCATACGTGTACCCCGGATCGTGTGCGAGTACTTCGCCACGACCGAAGAGCATGAAGTGCCCCTGCTGGGGATGATTATGCCCGGTTCCGCCGACGCCGTAGACGTCGCAAAGTTCCGCCCACAGATGCCCGCCCAGCGGCCGACTGACCAGCGCGGCCCACGTGGCGTCGTCGTCCCACGAGGTGCGCGCGAAGGCTGTCTCGACGTCGTTGTAATACTGCGCAAGCGGCACCGCCTCGAAGGGGTCGGCAGCCTGGAGGTCCTCGTCAAGGTAAAGGAAGCTGAACGCGCTGGTGCTCGGTGACGAGGTGAGCAGATCAGCGATGCCCTGCACCACCGGGTCGGCGTAGCGCCTGGCCTCCCACAGCAGCAGGTGGCGCGGCGGAAGGCCCTTCGGGAACCTCGTGTCCTCCAGCGCAGCCGACTGCTCCATCCCCGGGAAAACGTGGTGGAAGCGGAAGACGGCCTGCCCGTGCAGACCGGTGTCGGCCCACGGGACCTCGGCGCCGCTGAGTTCCTCGTAAAGGCTCACCAGCATGTAAAGCGTGGGCATTGAGAAGTCCCAGTACGCGGGCCCCTCGTGAAAGGCGCCGTCGGGGCTGAAGGTCAGGAAGATGCGCTCCGCCCGGTCCCAGCCCCAGGCGAGCCACTCGCGCGCCTCCGGCACCTCGCCGTAGACCGCCGAGGCAGCGAGTATCAGCGAGAGATGCGCGAACCAGTAGTGATTCTGCTGAAAGCTCAGTCCACCGCCGGTGTGTCCGGCAAGGGACGCTTCGTAGACGACTCTGGCCTGCCTGACGATGGTCTCGCGCACGCGTTCGCGCAGGTCCTCGGGCAACTCGTCGTAGAGCCAGTCATACGTCAGCGCGACGCCCTCCATGAAATACTCCGCGTCGAGGTCCACGCCGCAGTGATCGTAGGTGGTGGCAACCTCGAGCCAGTCGATGATCGCCGCGAGCTTCTCCTCTGACGGCTCAAGCACATGCGAGAGGGCATACGCCGGCAACTGCCGGAAGGGTCCGCCGTTGCGCCCGCCCTCTCTGAACTGAGGCGGCGTGCGTGTCAGGACTCCGGCCGGCTCATAGAATTCGCGCACCCGCTCGTCCTGCAGCCGCTCGCGCATCGCCGGGATGTCGTCCGCGGTGAAGAGCATCCGGGGGTGCTGCTCGGCGCGCTGGGCCACCATCGGCTCACGAGGCGGCTCGACGACGTTGCGACGCAGCCGGATGCTTCGGATCACACTCCCGGGGGCCTCGCGGAGGACGATGCCGACGGTGTGCTCACCGGGTTCATCGATGCTGAAGCCCGCGCCACGCTCCCCCATCGCGTCCACGGGCGGCGTGATCGGTGGGGATATCTGCTCCCCATCCACGACCAGCCAGTACGAGTCCGACCCACGATTCGGCGCAGAGGCCTCCACGACGAGCGCGTACGACCCGGGTTCAAGCTCGCGCTCGAAGGTCAGATGGAAGTCGCGCTCGGTGGTGAGGATTACGCTCTGCCCGTCGCGTTCCTCGACGGTGAAGCCTTCACCGTGCTCCACGATCTCCTCCCCGACGTACTCGAAGATCGGCTCGCCACCAAGGATCGGTGTATCCATCAGGTGCTCGATGTCCACGCCTGAGAAGGGTCCAGCGACCAGCGCCGCCAGCAGGAATCCGCGCATTGGGGGACCTCCGTCGATCCGGGTTTCACAGCAATTGCATCCTTCGACACACCGCCCCCGCGCGCCTGCCTCAGCGCACCTGATCCGCGATGTCCTCGGCGACCGGATCGCCGTTGTGACAGAGGACGCCTGCCGCGAGTGAGGGGTCCGCGGCGATGGCCCCGCCGACGCCGAGACTCGCGATCTCCACCGTGTAAGGCAGCGTGGCGTCCTCGAGCGAGAGTGTTGATGTTCGCGGGACGACGCCGGGGATGTTCGGCACGACGTAGTGCGTGACGCCCTCCTCGACGAAGGCAGGTTCGCTGTGCGTGGTCCTGCGCACGGAGGTCTCGATCGCGCCCTGAAGATCGGCGGTCACATCGACGATGACGGCGCCGTCGGGCATCGCCTGGACCATCTCCCGCGTGACCACGTGTACCTCCGAACCCTCAGGCACCGTGGCGCCGTTGATCACCAGCCACGCGCCACCGACCGCGGCTGCCACGAGCGGCTCATCGGGTGGCTGAACGCTGGCGGCGGGGAGAGCCTCTGCAAGCTCCGCTCGGCGCTCCTCACGCAGTTCGAAGATCGTCACCGCGGCATCCAGCGCAAGGGCCACTCGCGCCGCCGCCTCGCCCACCACGCCGCCGCCGATGACCACCACGCCCGTGGGACCGGCGCCGGGCATGTTGCCTACGAGCACTCCCGGACCACCGTGGATCGTCTCGAGCATTTCCGCGCCGATGAGCACCGACATGTGCCCGGCGATGCGACTCATTGGCGCAAGCAGCGGCAGGGAGCCGTCCTCAAGACGCACGCGCTCGAAGGAGATCGCGGTCATCTCGCGTTCGAGGAACGCCTCGGTCAGCCACGGTCGCGTCTCGGTGTGCGTGTACCCGAAGAACGCGCCACCCCTGCGGAAAAGCTCGCACTCCTCCTCGGTGGGCTGCTTGACCTTCACGACCAACTCGCCCTCGCCCCACGCCTCGGCCGCGTGGGCTGCGATCTCGGCCCCGGTCTCGCGGTAGTCATCATCGGTGAAGCCCGCGCCGGCGCCTGCCTGAGTCTCCACGAGCACCTGGTGGCCCGCGTCGGTCAACCGGCCCGCGCCCTCGGGCGTCATCCCGACGCGGTTCTCATTGTCCTGCACCTCGTTGGGCACTGCGATGCGCATTGTCTCGCCTCCACGTGGCATCTGTTGGCATCGAGTGTAACCACGGGGTGAGACTCGGTCAAGTTGCAGCCCACGGCAGGTGGACCGGCGGGAACGAAGGAAAAGATCGCCGCGTTATATGAGAGGGATGATCGCAACATCGCCGCGAAAACTGTGAGGCGCTCTACCGTGAGGCGACTGTGGTCTTGCCTTGCGCTGCTTCTGCTGACGCCGCAAACAGCTCCGCCGCCCTTGAGGCGATCATCACGCGGGTGAAGGAGAACGGCTGGCTGCTGATGCCGGTGTGCAGGGTGTTCGAACTCACCGGCGCGAGCGTAGAGTGGAAGTCGTACGATCAGTCGATGCACATCGCGAGCAGGGGAACGTAAATTACGACGTGGGTGAACAACCGGATGGCTTCTGTGAACGGAAGTCAGGTCTATCTCGACGCAAGCACTACCTGCAACAACTCGCCAGGCGAGGAGGGACTGCCATGAAACAACTAAGTGCTGCAGTGCTTTTGAGTTTCGCGCTTCTTCTCGGAGGGACCGGTTGTACAAATGATCTCTCCGGCAGCGAGGCCGACGTGACTGACGCTCCGCTGTCCCGTCCGGGGGGATCCGCTGAGGCGATGGATCCTGCCCCTGATGCGGAGAATTCCGAGCCCGAGGAACCGGTCGACGAGGAGGCAGAAGAAGATAGTGGGAGCTTCAAGCTGGGCACAGAGATGGTGCCTGAGAGCGACGACCGGCTTATTGATCGCACCGATCTGGAGGATCTTGACAACTGGGGCCTGACACTTGCCCGCAACGAGATCTTCGCGAGGCACGGGCGCACGTTTGAGAACGAGCATCTCCGGGATTACTTCGTGGGCCAGCCGTGGTACACGCCTGATCCGAATTATGAGCGCGAGTGGCTTTCCGCCACCGAGGAAGCGAATGTCGAATTTATCCTGGAGTATCAGCAGATAAAGTATGAAATTCCGGCGCACCAGCCCCGGTAGTAGCCGAAGACGGTGCAGCCCTGGAGGCATGCACATGCGCATCGCAGCAGCGTTCGCCCTGCTGATCGCGACGATGATTCCCTGCGCGTCCGAGGACGCTACGATCGCGGTCACCTCTCATCCCGCGGGCGCGAAGGTCTACGTGAACGGCTACTTCAAGGCGCGCACACCGGCCAGCGTGATGGTCGGATCGGCCACCGCGGATACGAAGTCCTACCTCTTCACGCTGCACCTGCCGGGCTTCAAGAAGTGGGAGGCGCCCGTGGAGCTTGCGGCGGGGCAGAACAAGTCGCTTTACGCAGCGCTTGAGCGCCTGCCCTCAGCAGTGGCCGGGCGCACCGTCTGCATCGATCCGGGGCACCCCTCGGAGACCAGCGCGGGGACATCCGGCCCGAGCGGCGTCAGTGAGAATCACATCAACTGGGTGATCGCCCGGAAACTTAAGTCCGATCTTGAGAGCGCAGGCGCGACCGTGGTGATGACGAAGCAAAGTGAGAACGAACACGTAACCAACCGCCGCCGCGCGGAGATCGCCAACGCGGCCGGGGCGGATATCATGATCCGCCTGCACTGCGACGCGGCGCCGAGTCGCGGCTTCTCGATCTACGCCCCCGACCGACAGGGTACGCGCTACGGCGTCACGGGGCCTGCCCGATCGGTGATCGATGCGAGCACGGCGAGGATGGGGCCCTTCTACGAGGGCATGAAGTCAGTGCTTGCGGGGACGCTGCCTGGACGCGGAACGCACGGCGACTCGGCGACCTACGTCGGGTCGCGCCAGGGCGCGCTGACCGGCTCGATCTTCTCGGAGGTCCCGACGCTGACGATCGAGATGTGCGTGCTTACCAACGCGCAGGACGAGGCGTTCATCTCAAGCGCCGCCGGTCAGCAGACGATGGTGGAGGCTCTGCGCGCCGGACTGGAGTCTGCGCTCGGCGGGCGGTGAGGCAAGCATGAGACCTACCCCGCCTCAAGCTCCTCCAGCAATCCCTCGGGGACGGATGCCGCGTAGGGTCGCGGGATGCCGTCGCGGTCGGAGTTGAAGATCACCCGGCGGTTGTCGGGGCTGAAGTAAGGATGCGGATGGGTGTATTGCGGCCGGCCGATCGACGCGCCTGAGTCACACAGGACGCGCGAGCGGCCGGTCTTCGTTGAGCCGACCACGATCGGGTGACCGTCGGCCCGCGTGTCTGCGACGAAGAAGCGACCGTCCCTTGATGCGTTCGGATGGATGTACACGTGGCCGCCGGAGACCACCCGCGCGGCGTCATCGCCCGGCCGGACTGCCAGCAGATTCCCTCTGCGAAGCGCCTCGCGCTCCTCGGCGTGCCAGACGGTGAAGAGCACCTCGCCACTCTCCCCCATCCACGCCTCATGGCCCTGGCAGCGCGGCGTATTCGGCAGGCCGATCGGAAGGCGCGTCGGGTTGCCCTCCATGTCGATGACGTAGAGCGTGGCTCCCTGCTCCCCGACATTCCGCGTCATGTGCCCCCGCTCGTCAACAATGCAGCCGCGGTTGTGCTGGATCAGGCACAACTCTCCTCGGCCGGGTTCGATCTGAACGTGCGCGTTGGGGATCTCCGGGTCGGTGTGAATGACCTCCCACGTGCCGTCGGAAAGATCCGCCCTGACGATGCCGAAGAGTTGCGGCTCAAGACGGCATGCGTAGATGTACGTGCGGCCATCGGGGGCGAGCGTACCGAGCGACCTGATCCGGGGAGCGTCATCGAGCACTATCCGCTCCCGCAGGAGCGTCGCCATCTCCACGCGGATGATAGTGACCGGGAGGTCGATGCGCGCCGAGGCGATGCAGAAGTAACGCTGGTCGGGGCTGACGGCGGCGCCGTGTCGCTCCTCGACATGTTCCGCGACAGGTTCCGACCACTGCCGCTGCAGATCCGCTCGCCACAGTTCGAAGGGCCCCTGCGGCGTCTCTCCGCGAGTGTGCATCACGTAACGCGACTCCGCGTCCATGTACCTGACTTCGCAGTAAAGGTTGGCGCCGATCATCGTGCCGGAGGTAAGCTGGGTGACCTGTGAGCCCGAGCGCGGATCAGTCTCGCGAGGGACAAACTCGACGGACGGACGATGGACATTGCTGCGCATCATGACGTTGCCTCCCGGATGATCGGTGGTTTGCGCCGGACCTTCGCGGGAGGTCAGCGTGAAACCTGCCTGACGGCCGATCCACGCGCCGAGGGCGCCGGACGCGTCGCCATCCAGACGGCGATGACGACCGCCAGCGCGCCACCGACGAAAGTCCACGTCAGCGGCTCGCCCAGCAGCGCCCACCCGAGCAACGTGGCCAGCGGCGGCGCGATGTACTGCGTCGGCCCCAGCACGCTGGCATCCACCAGCCCAAGCGCCGCGTACCACATCAGCATTGCGATCGTCGTCGGGAAGATGCCCAGCCAGGCGATGGCGACCCACTCGGGCGCGGCAAGCGCAGTGCCAGGGCCGCGGGCGAGGGCGACGATGATGAGCATCACCGCGCCTGCGACGAGCGTGATCGTGGCGGTCTCAGGCCCCCCGTGGCGATGCACGTAGCGCTTCCCGGCGACGGTGTACGCCGCCCAGCAGATCGCCCCACCAAGCGCGGCGAGTGAGCCGAGCACGTTGTTGATGACCGGCAACTCCTGCGGCGGCGTCTGTCCTGCCACGATCACCGCGCAGCCCGCGAGGCCGATGATCAGACCGATGAAGCGGAATGTTGGCACTCGTTCGCCGAGGAAGAGAGCGAAGACCGCGATGAAGATCGCGTTTGCGTTAAGAATCAGCGCGCCGTTGATCGACGTGGTGAGGCTGGCGGAGATGAAGACCAGCACGCCCATCCCGAAGATTCCGACGGCTCCGAGCGCTGTCAGTGGCATGAGATCGCGAGTCGCGCGCATCAGCCTGCCCCAGCGCCCCGCGACGGCGAGGTAGAGCACCGCGGCGGCGGCCCCGATGGAGAAGCGGAGTGCCGCTGTGAGGATCGGATCGACGCCACGCGCCGCGGTCGCGTAGCGCCCCGCCACGAAGACACTCGACCACAGCGCGCTGGCGATCAACCCCAGCAGCAGGCCCTTCGCCCGGTCGCTCATGATGGCGGGGATGGCAGCAGCTCAAGCTCCGCGCTCGCCTCATGGGCGGCCGCGGAGTCGGGGAAGTCCTCGAGGATCCTTCGAAGCGCCTCGCCGGCAGACGCGAAGTCGCCGAGGTCGCGCAAAACTCCCCCGGCCCGGAGCAGGGCGCCCGGCGCCCGCAGACTCTCGGGGAAGCGTTCGGCGACCGACACCCACGCTTCGGCCGCCGACTGCAGTTCGCCCTGCGCGGCGCGGAACTCCGCAAGCGCCATCAGCGCGTCGTCGGCCAGCGGCTCATCGCGCGTCCCCGCGATCTCCAGCAGCAGATCGCGCGCCATCCGGTCCTCCCCGCGCTCGAGCAGGCCGAGCGCCTCGAAGTACCGTCGCTCCGCGCTGCCGCTGCCGTCGAGATTCTCGCGGATGAACGCCAGCCGCTCCAGCGCATCGTTCGCCCACGCCGTCTCGCCGTGTGCGTCTGCGACGTGGCGGAAGCGCTGCTCCGCCTCCTCAAGATCGCCCCGCCTCAACGCAATCTCAGCCAGCCGCAGGGCCGCCCGCCCGGGAGGAGACGCGTCATGCTCGAGGGCCCGCGGCAGCGCCACTGCACCGGGAAGAACAAGCCCCGGAGGAAGGGGCGGAAGCTCGTCCCACGACTGCGCGGACGGACCGTGCGCGGGTTCACCCGCAAGCTCCGCATACGCCTGCTCGGCCTCGTCAAAACGCCCGCTCGCGAAGAGCCAGTCGGCCATCCCCTCGCGCGCGGCGACCGCGTAGCGCGAATCGCCGCCGGCCAGGGCCGTCAATCTGTCCCACGCATCCCGCGCCTCATCAAGGCGTCGGGCATGCCGGGTGAGCAGGTGCGCCCGCAGCAGCAGCGCGTCGGGATCGGCGTCGAGCACTGAGGCGTCCTCGAGCGTCTCAAGCGCAGCGCGCCAGTCGCCCGCGTCACGCTGCAGTCGGGCGAGGTTCAGCGTGACGTCCGCGACCTCCTCGGGCCGGATCTCCATCGTCAACGCCATCTCGTAAAGCGTCGCCGCCAGTTTGTCCTCATGACGCATCTGCGCCTCGCGCGCGAGGTCGGCCACCGCCATCCCCGCACCGGGAGTACCCTCGAGGAGGGAGGCCGCCCGCTCGTGATCGCCGGCCGTCAGCAAAACGCGCCCAAGCGCCAGCCGCTCCGGGGCGGATCGGTGCGCCGAGTCATCCACGTAGTCACGCACCGCAGCGAGCACGTCCTCCCCCGCGAGTTCGTCGGCCACGAGGCGCTCCAACTCGGCTGCGATGGCCCTCGCGGGCACGCCGTCGTCGCCAAGCGCGAGCAGCAACTCCCGCGCGGCCTCCTCGTAGCGCAGGAGGTCTATCTGCGCTCGCGCCATCTCGTAGGCCATGAGGCGTGGATCATCGGTCGCCTCCCGCGCCTCCTCGATGATCCGCGCGCGCTCGTGATGGAGAGAATGTCGCTTCAGAGCATGATTCAGCGAGTGGACCGTGGCGGACTCGCCGGGGTCGTAATTGACCGCCCGCTTGAGCGCCGCCACCGCTTCATCGGTCGCGCCCTTCTCGACCAACACCTCGGCCAGCCTCGTGAGCGCGCTCCGGTCGTCCGCCGCCAACCTCACGGCCTCGCGCAGCGCCGCCTCAGCCTTCTCAAGTTCATCGGCCCTCAGCGCAGCTTCGCCGAGCTTGACGCGAACGCCGGCATCCTTCGGACGAAGCTGGGCCAGCCGCTCAAAGTGCGCGACCGACGCGGCCGAGTCATCCTCCCAGCGCGCGATCTCGGCAAGGAATCTCAGGGCATCCTCAGGCCCGTCCCCCTCAGCCTCGTCCTGCAGCCCGCGTCGAAGCTCCTCGACCGCGCCCTGCCCGGCCGCCGCCTCGTAAACGAGACGCATCGCCGGCACGTAGTCAGGGGCGTCCGTGAGAATCCCCCACGCGATCTCCTCCGCCTGCGCAAGCCGGCCCGCGCTGCGCGCCCCCTCGGCAATCCGCATCTCAAGCCGGCGGCGATCGGAAGTGTCATCGATCTTCCGCGCGTTTCCCAGCGCGCGGTCGAACTGCCCCTGTGTGAGATGCACCTCGCTGAGTGCCTCGCGCGCCCGATCGTGCCACGCCGCGTGCGCCTCGTCCTCAAGCACCGCGTTGAGATAGTCCGCGGCCCTGTCGAGCTCACCGGATCCGCGGGCAAGGCGCGCAAGATCGAGGAGAATACCACCGGCCTGCGGCGCATCCTCGCCGAGGACCTCGATCATCCGCTCCCACGCGCGCTGCGCACTCGCGTGCTCCCGCAGGCGTTCGGACAGTGCCCCGAGCCGATCCAGACAGCGCACCAGCCAGTCGCCGCCGCCCTCAAGCTCCAGCGCGCGCTTGAGCACCTCCCGGGCTGCTTCATGCTCGCCGCGACTCTCAAGCATGGCCGCGAGCGTGAAGATTGCGGCCGCGCGTTCGTCGTCGCTGCGCGCCTTCGTGATGGCCTCGCCCAGCGTCGCCTCAGCGTCGTCAAACTGCTGTGCCCGGATCTGCTCGCGCGCCCCAACCATCAGGTCATGATACGATCGATCCTGCGCGACCGAGGCGCCCGCCAGCATCAAAGCAAGGATAACAAGCGCCATCTGCCTCATCGCGGCGGCTCCTCCCCCAGGCGGCGGTAGTACTCCCGGACGAGGTCCTCGTATCCGCGTGGCAGCGCTTCGCTCCCGCGCCCGCGTTCGATCTCCAGCGAGGGTCGTGACATCAGACTCGGCGAGATTGCGGGCGGCGAGGGAGGTGGTTCAAAGCTCTGCGGTCGCTCCGCCTTGCGCTCCGAACGCTCCTGATCCTTCGTGTAAAGCGAGCGCTGCGCCTCCAGCATCTTCTCAAGGATCCGCTCCTGCCTCTCGACCGTCTCACGTTCGATCCGTCCCGAGCGGAGGTCATCCTCGACTTTCTCCATCTCATCGGGCACGCCGCCAAGCTGGTCGGCGATCGGCCCGGTCGCTTCGCCCTCACCCTCACCGCCCTCCCTGAGCATCTCCCGCAGCGCCTGCTGAATCAGCGCCTGCTCGTACGCCATCTGCGACGTGCTCATGCCCGGGCCCTGGCCGGGACGCCGCTCCCCGGATTCGCCCTGCTGGCCCTCTCCGGTCTGCTGGTTGAGGCCCTCCTGGCGCTCGGCGAGCGACTTGAGGCGCTCCATGTACTCCGACAGCGTTGACTGCGCGGACTGCTGCGAGAGTTGATCGTCCGTCTCCAGCAGTTTCTTCGCCAGTTCGTTGAGTCCGACCGTCACACTCCCCCCGCGCCTGATCGCCGACGACAGGTCCGCCCCCTCGATCTCACGCGCCGACTGTGCCATCTGCTCCGCGATCATCTGTGCGGCCGAAGCGAGCATCGGATCGATCGCGGGCGTCTCCTGCGCAAGCTCCCCCATCCGGTCCGCCAGTGCGCGCGTGGCCTCCGTGAGCGCACTCTGTCGGCGCCGCAAAGGCGAGATCGGACGCTTGTCGCGCATCAGATCGGACTGACTGCGCCCGCCAAGCGCCTCCACCGAATCGCGCAGCGCCTCCTGCGAGTGCGAGAGTGACAGCGTGTCCCGCAGCATCTCCGCCAGCTTCCGCCGGGCCTCGGCGGTGAAGTCCGACGCAAGTTGCTCCTCCAGCGCCTTGAGGTCATCCGCCGCGCGGTGCAGCGACTGCCCCGCCTGCTGCTGAGAGCCTCGCGCGTCCGACGGACTGCCTCGCCCGAGCGCGCTGGCCGCCTGCCGCATCTGCCCGGCCGGGTCCTCACGTCGCAGACGATCCGCGATCGCCCCCAACTCCACCGCCAGTTCGTCTGCGATCTCGCGCGCCTGCTCGGTGGCCGCTTCGACACGATCCGCCAGCGGCCGCGTGTCACGCGCAAGCAGTCGCTGATCTTGTTCAGCCTCACGCGACTGCTCAGAGCGCCCCTCTCTCATCTCCTCCGCCTGCGCCGAAAGCTCGGCCTGGCGCTTCGCCAGCTCCTCGGCTTCCTTGCGAAGCTCGCCCAACAGCGCCTCCATCCGGGCGCGCTTAAGCAATGACATCGTCTGCTCGAGGCGCTGCATGAAACGCTCCTGCGCCTCCCGGGCGGCCTCAAGACTCATCCGCATCTCCTCGGGGCTCTGTGCCTCGATGGCCCGCTGCAACTCCTCAAGCGCGCGGCGCATCTCCTCGTCAAGCGTGTCGCGCATCAACTCGTGAAGCTCGCGCACCTTCTCCACCAGCTCGGGCGAAATCTCCTCCGAGGCAAGCTGCTCATCAGCCTTCCGCATCGCCTGCTCCATCCGGCCGGCTTGCTCCTTCAGGCGGCGCGCCGCCTCCTGCAACTCCATCCCCGGTCGCGTCGGCATCTCCCGCGCCTCGCCCGGCTCACCGCGCATCGCCCGAAGCTCACGCTCGGCCCCCTCGATCGTCTCGCTGAGGTGGCGCTGCAGTTCCTCCGCGGTCCGCTGCAGTTCCTCCATCGCGTCCGCCTCTTCGCGCTGCGCTTGCTCGACGGGCGTCTCCGGCGCTGCCCGCTGAGGCTCGCCCGGCTCCTCCAGCCGGATCCGCAACACGTCACTCAGCGCGGTCTTCGGCCCGCTGACCGCGTCATTGTCGGTGGCCCACGCGCGCACAATCAACTCGCCCCCCGGCGTCAGGCCGACGCCCTCCGGATTCAGCCGAACCGAAGACGCCGCCGACGCTCCCGGGCTGGTCTCAAGTGGCAGCGAACGCCACTCACTCTCATCAGCCAGCCGCATCCGGAGCCCCATCGCACTGACGCCGAAGTCATCGCCCGCCACCACGGAGACATCCACCGCCTCGGGCATTGCAAGTGTCACGTCCGAGTCCGGCCGCACAATTCGAACCGTCGGCAGGCTGTCTTCCGTCGCGACGATCGTACGCCACGGAGTCGCCGACGATCCGCTTGCCCCCGCGGCCTCCAGGCGCCACCTCAGAGCCTCCGTCAGCCTCAGAGAGTGTGTGACGCGCCCATCCGACGACGGTCGGTGTTCGGCCATCCCACCGCCGTCAGTGACGAATCTCACGCTCGCGTCGGGGCGGCTGCAGACTGCGTGGACGGTGATCGCGCTCCCGACAGGCGCGCGGATCGCGTCGAGGTCGCTGGTGATTGTCCGCCGCGGCAAATCGCAGTATGCAGGAGGCTGCACAGTCAGGCTGACATCAAGGATGCGTGGTGGCTGCGGCGTTTCATCCAGGGCTTCGGGTTCCTCGGTGATTGACGGCGATGGGGGAGGATGCTCGGGCGTCCTGTGCGCCGGCGCGGCGGACCACGCCAGCGCGGCCACGCTCAGGCCAAGGACGGCGATCAGCGCCGGTGTGCGCACCGCACCGAGCGGAGCGGCCCGGGCGATCGGCAACTCACCAAGCGCGCCGGCAGCCTCCTCGGTGACGCGTCGAGTGACGCCTTCGGAGCGGGGGATGCGCCGGGGCTCACGGCTGATCAGATCGACGGCCGTCGCGACACGATCCTGCAGAAAGGGGAATGCGCGCTCGATCGCGAGCGCCGCGTCGATCAGTTGCAGCGGAAGCGCGGACCATCCCATCGCAGGCAACACGACCGTCGCGAGCAACGCCCACTGCAGACGCGCGTCCGCGAGGATGACCCGCCCGAAGAAAAGCGCCGCGAGGCCCGCCAGCACTCCCGCCACCGCAAGCCCGATCAACGCGCCCGCTGCGGCGCCGATGATCCGGCGCCGAATCAGGTAGGGCCGCAGCGCGGCCAGCAACCTGTCACGGGCTGGACTCACGGATCCTGTCCTCCTGCCTCCCCGCGTCAGTCGGACGAGGGTGGGCCTTCCTCGCCGAAAGCGCTTCCCTCGCGATCGCCGAACCAGACATCCTGCATCCGGAACTGGCGGTTGTACATATCAGCGTAAACGCCGTTTCGAGCCATCAGTTCCTCGTGGCTGTCCTCCTCCACGATCTGCCCGCCCTTGATCACCACGATCTTGTCGGCGTTGCGAACTGTGGAGAGCCGGTGGGCAATCACGAAGGTCGTGCGGTTGTGCCGAAGATCGTCAAGCGCCCGCTGAATAAGCTGCTCGGCCTCAGTGTCCACCAGCGAGGTGGCCTCGTCGAGGATAAGTATCCGCGGATCGGCCAGCAACGCGCGGGCGATCGCGATCCGCTGCTTCTGACCACCCGACAGCTTCACGCCCCGCTCCCCGATCATCGTCTCGAACCTCTCGGGAAGCTCGTCGATGAACTCCGTCGCGTACGCGCGCTCGGCGGCCTCCTCGATCTCCTCGTCGGTGGCGCTGAGCCGTCCGTAGCGGATGTTGTTACGCACGGTGTCGTTGAAGAGGAAAGTGTCCTGCAGCACAATCCCGATCTGCGACCGCAGGCTGTCCACTCTGACATCACGCACATCGACCCCATCCACCGTCACCCGGCCACTGGTCGCATCGTAGAACCTCGGAATAAGGTTCACCAGCGAGGTCTTCCCCGCCCCGGAGCGCCCCACGATCGCAACTGTCTCACCGGGTTCGGCCGTCACTGAGACCTCTTCAAGCACGACTTCGCCCGTCTGATAGCGGAAGGTCACATCATCAACTTCTACCCGCCCGTCGAGTCGCGGCAGCGGCTTCGCGTCATCCCTGTCCTCGACATCCGGCTCCTCGTCGAGCAGATCGAAGATGCGGGCCATCGATGCGAGCGCCCGATTGAACACGTTGTGCACGCGCACGAGACTGCGGATGGGATTGTAAAAGTGCTGCATGTACGCGAGGAACGCCACGATCGTACCCGGCGAGGCGTCTCCCGTGGTGGTCATCCGCGCGCCGAAGTAGATGACGCCGATGAGACCGAGTGTCGTCATGAAGCCCATCGCCGGGAAGAACGTGGACCACAGCCAGATGCCCTTCACCGAGGCCTGGTAGTACTCGGTGCTGTCTTCCTCAAAACGCTCGTACTCGTGATCCTCGCGGTTGAAAGCCTTGACGACCTGCATCCCCTCAAGGCTCTCCTGCAGCCGCGAGTTGATGTCCCCAAGCTCCTCGCGGACGCGCTCGTAGAGGGGCCGGATGATGCGGGCGAAGATGATCACGCCCGCCACGAAGATCGGCAGCGGCGCCATGCCGATCAGCGCCAGCTTCCAGTTCATCCAGAGGATGATCGCAATTGTGCCGACGACGGTGATCGTGTCCGAGATGATCGTGTCAACGCCGTGGACCACCATGTCCTCGACGGTGTTGACGTCGTTGGAGACCCGCGACATGATGTCACCACTGCGCCGCGCTTCGAAGAAGCTCAGTGACTGGCGCAGCAGATGCTTGTATGTGTTGAGACGCACGTCAAGAACGAAACGCTGGCCGAGGCGGTGCATCACATTCATGCGGACGGCGCGAAACAACTCCTGAACAAAATACACGCCAAGCAGCATCCATCCGAGGCTGTAAAGCGGATCGAGGTCCCGCGCCCAGATCACGTCATCGAAGATGCTCCGCAGCACCTGCGGCGCGTAAAGACTCGCCGCGGTGGCCGTCACCATGCTGATGAGCCCCAGCAGCAGCGTCGGCCAGTGCGGCCCCAGGTAACGCGCGAACCAGGCGAGCATTCGGCGGTCCGTGATGGATAGCGGTTCTACCTCTTCGTGGTCGTCGGCGTCCCGATGGTGGCCGCGACCTCGCCTGCGTCCTCCATGCAGCATTCACGTCACTCCAGGCACATCCACAAGTTAGTCAGCGGGAAGAAGTGTCACTTCGGGGATCGACGTCCGTCTTCGGGGCTACCCCACGGCACCCCTCGCCCCGAACACTTGCATCTGCAACATTATACCCCCGATGCTCTTCGGTCGCAAGCGCGACTCGCGCGCCGACCACCTCAGAATCAGAAAAGCACCCGACCTGTCGGCCGGGTGCCCTGGTATCTGCTGTTACGCGCAGCTTACCACATGTTCGGCGACTCGCCTGAGGGCGCCTCTTCCGTCACGATTACGTTCGCGGCCCGGGGGCCCTTCGCGTCCTGCTCGATGTCGAACTCTACCTTCGAACCCTCTGCCAGACTCTTGTAACCCTCGCCCGCGATTGCCGAGTAATGCACGAATGCATCCTCGCCGTCCTCGCACTCGATGAAGCCGAAGCCCTTTGCGTCGTCGAACCATTTGACAGTTCCAGTCGCCATCTGTGTGTTGCCTCCAACTACTTGTTTGCGCAGCATCTTTGCCCGCCCGCCGGGAGACAAGCTCACAAGCGACCCGAACATCGATCCTCCGTGCGGCGTGTTGCCGCAGTTCACTGCATGTACACTACCACAGGTGTCAGCCCACTGCAAGGTCTTTTTCAAAAACTGCAAATTCTGTCGCTTCGATGGCAGCGTTTCACCGCAATCTCATCCACCGGAAGCCCGGCTCAAGATACGCCTGTCCGCCACCCATGTCGTCGATCAACCCGAAACTTCGATCGACGTCCTCGCGCTCAAGTTGAGAGCGCTCGCGGACCCGCGAGAGCAGGTTGTGCGCCTCCCTCAACTCCGGCTCGATGCTCAGCACCGCCCGAAGTTGCTCCTCCGCGGCCTCGTAGTCGCCCTCGCCGGCGTAGCTTGAGGCCATCGCCATCCGCACCGGGATCAGCCCCGGGTCCTCACGCACCACGCTCCCCCACAGCTTGATGGCCGCAGCCACACGCCCCTCATCCGCCGCGATGGACCCAAGGTGCAGGAGAGCGGAGAGCCTCACCTCATCCCGCTCGGTCAGTTGCGCCGCGCGTTCAAGCGCCTCCCGCGCGGGCTTTCTCCGGCCCAGCGCCGCCAGTGAGACGCCGAGGTCATGCCACGCGTCATCGCTCTGAGGATCGAGCTCCAACGCGGCGCGGTAGCACTCGACCGCCTCGTCAAACCGGTTCTGCACCGCCAGGACGTCGCCGAGTTCATTGTGCAGCGCAGTCTCCTCCGGGTCCCGCTCGATCCCGCGCCGGTAGGCGGTCTCCGCGGCGTCAATCTTCCCGGCCGCGAGCAACCTCCGGCCGTGTTTGTGAAAGTATCCCCGAACCTCGGTCGGCTCAGGCGCCTCCCGCAGCACCATCCCGCATGCCAGGCAGACGCGGCCCGTCGGCGAGACGGGGCGGCGGCACGCTGAGCAGACACGCACGCGCGGACCCGGAGCGCGCGCCGAAACGCTTTGCTGCTCGCCGGCCTGATCGCGCGTCCGCGCGTGCCGGGAGAGCCGGGCCGTGCCCCGCGAATCGCGCAGCATGTCGGCGAACTCATTGACGCTGCCGGGGCGCCGTCCAGGATCCTCGGCAAGGGCCGCGGCGATCAGGGCCCGCAACTGCGGCGGCGTCGCGGGCGGAAGGTCATTGACATCGAGCACGGAGGGGCCGTCCGCCGCGGCAGCCTTCTCCCCCACCTCAAGATAGGCGAAGCGCCCCGCTCCGGCATCCGATCGGGGCCGGGGGACGCCGCCTCGGACAGAAGCGTAAAGCAGCGCGCCGAGGGAGTAAATGTCTGACGGCGGATGGATCACGCCCTTCGTGCGAAACTCAGGCGCGAAGAACATCTCCTGCGCCGCCGAGTACCGAGGGCGCTTGCGGACCGACTGGCCGTAGAGCGCCGCGATCGCGAAGTCCGTGATTCGCACGCTCCCGTCGGCCATCACAAAGACATTCTCAGGCCGCAGGCTCGTATGATAGACACATCGCTGGTGAGCGTACTGCAGACCCGCGCAGATCTGCCGCGTCAGCCCCACGGCATCCACCGGATCCAGCGCACCGTCCGCGGTCAGAACCTCGGAGAGTGGGCGGCCGTCCACGACCTCGCCGACGATCGCCACGTGGTCGCCGTGCAGCACCACGTGTCCGACATCGGCGATCGCCGGGTGGGTGAGCGCCACGAGGACCTTCGCGACGCGATTGAACGCCTTCCCGGGGCGGCCCTTCGCGGGCTCGTGAAGCCGCTTGAGCACCAGCCGCTGATGCTTCTCCTCGTGCAGCACACAGTACACGGCGCCGTGCGGGCCGGAGCCGAGCACATCCTGCACGAGGTAGGGGCCGACGCGAGTTTGCTTTCCGTCCGATTGCTCTGCCATCTCAATCCACCGCCCTCTTCGCCACTGCGTACTCAGATGCCTCCCCGAAGAGGTGCGCCGATGTCCGCCGACGAATGTACCTCTGACCGAACCTGGCCCACCACGCGACCCTGCAGGAGGACAAAGATGCCGGTTTGCTCTGTCTGCGGTACTGAAGCGACGGAGGACGCGAAATTCTGCCCGGAGTGCGGCGCGAGCTTCAAGGAGCCGGAGGACCAGTCAGCCTCGGAGGCGCTGGTGCAGATGGCCGGGGAGTTCGAGCAGGCGGTGCGGGACAACCCCGAGGATGCCACGGCGCGCTACGATCTCGGCCTCGCGCGCATGTACGATCGCAAGTGGGGCAGGGCGGCCGAGCAGTTTCAGAAGGTCATCGAGCTTGAGCCCGGGTTCGCCGACGCGCACGCGAACCTCGCGGTCTGCTACGCAAAGCTCGGCAGACCGGAACGCGCCCTCGAACATGCCGAGCAAGCGATCGAACTTGAGCCCGGAAAGAAGCGCTACCGCAAGATCAGGCGGCAACTCACCGGCCGCACACACTGACTGCTACGCCCGAGGCTCCTCGGGCTCGCCTCCCCGTGCCGCGGAGCGATCCGCGGCGAGGCAGACGCGGCTGGTGCGGATGCCGTCGGCGATGTCCGGCACACAGTCCGTGTCTGAGAGAATGCACTCGACCAGGTGATCGATCTCCTGCTGGAACGGGTGATGCGCCACGTCGCCCGAGTCGGGTGCAATGCAGGGAATCTCGAAGTAATCCTGCTGCTGGGGCAGGAGCGCTCGTGAGTACACCTGGTTGCCAAGCGCCGTCCCCTCGCTGCCCATCACCTTCACGTTGAAGCGGTAGGGCGAGACGATCTCGAGGATCGACGAAGTCTTGCCGATCGCCCCGCTCTCGTACTCGAAAGTGCAGACGGTCGCGGTGTCGTACTCAAAGCCCAGCGACGGATCGTTGTGCGAATGCGCGGTCACCCGCGCGACGTTGCCCATGAAGCTGCGCGCGATGTCCACCGCGTGGCAACCGCCGGTGAGCATCGCACTGCCGGCGAGATCCTTCTTCGCAATCCACCGGTCGGCGCGGATGATGCTGCCGACGCCGTGCCAGTAGTCGGTCTCACAGTAGAAAAGCTCGCCCAGCGCGCCCTGATCTACGAGGCTCTTCACGTTGAGCACCTGCTGATTCCAGCGCAGCACGAAGCTCATCACGCTCTTCACGCCTGCCTTCGCCACGGCGGCCGAGAGTTCGTCAAGCTCCTCCTCGTTGATCCCCGCGGGCTTCTCCAGCGCGATGTGCTTGCCCGCCTGCGCCGCGGCGATCGCGT
>JBKHFA010000024.1:0-23002 GCA_046540615.1 Armatimonadota bacterium
GCGCGACCGTGACCAACGCTGCGCCCTCGCTGCCGTAGACCTCAATGCCGCGGTATAATCCGACGGGGCCAACTGAGGAGAAATTCGGCTCCAGCACGCTCTGCCCCCGCTCGTGGGTGAGGACGTAGAGACCGCTGTCATCCTTCGCGCCCTCCTGCAGGTAGGTCCCTGCGCGGGCGTAGACGCCCTCCGCCGGGCCCATCAGGTGCAGTGCGGTGTAGACGTGATGGTAGCCCATGTCCAGCAGCGCGCCGGAAGCCCTGACGCCGGGCGAGATGTCCAGCGCATGACCAAGTCGCATGCGCATCCAGTGCAGATCGCCCAGCGCCGGAATGTGCTCCAGCAGGCTCATGAAGGGCGCCTCGAAGAGCCAGCGATGCTCGACCATGAACGCAGGCCCGTCCGAGTCGATCGCCGCGCGCATCCGGTCCGCCTCTTCCATCGTCTCGCACAGCGGCTTCTCGGTCATCACGCACTTGCCCGACTGGTGGAGCGCGATCGACATCTCCGCATGGAAGCGCGTCGGCGCGCAGATGTCCGCCGCGTCGAAGTCGTCGCGCTCCAGCAGGTCGCGCCAGTCCTTGATGATTTCGGCGTCGGGAAAGTGCTCGGTCTTTGCCTCCTCGGCGGCCTCTCGATCGACGTCAACCAGGTACGCCATCTCCGCCGCATCACCCAGCGCGTTCCAACCACGTATATGCGCGCCCGCGATGCCCGATGTTCCGATCAGTGCTACTCGCATGTGTACTCGCTCCTCATAGAATCAGCGTATGCTGCTCAGCATTTCTCCCCCTCGCCGGGGGGCGTTGTCGTAAATGCAGTCCAAGCCGTTGTCGTTGTGGCCCCGGCGCCCTCGCCGGGGGTGTTCATGCTATCAGTTGATCGTTTCTATCCCCGGCGAGGGCGCCGGGGCCACAACAGCCACGACCAACGACACAGCTTGCACGGCTGCAACGGCAACTCGCACGGCCTTTCTCCGCGTGCATGCGAAGGGCCTTGGCCTCGAGACGTCGAAGTCACCTGCGGAGATGATCCTGCACTTTGAGGTGGTCACGATGACTCTCGATGATCTGCTCGCGAATGAGCGTGAGGGACAGACGCGGATGAGCTACGAAGACGCGCGCGGGCGCTACGCCGAACTGGGCGTGGACGCGGACGCCGCCATCGACCGCGCGCTTAAGACGCCGCTGTCGGTGCATTGCTGGCAGGCGGATGACGTGGTCGGACTGGAGGCCCACGATGAGGCGACCGACTCGGGCGGCCTGCAGGCGACCGGCAACTACCCCGGCCGCGCCCGCATCGGTGACGAGATTCGGGCCGACTTCGAGAAGGCGGCCTCGCTCATCCCGGGCGAACTGCGCTTTAACCTGCACGCCATGTACGCCGAGACCGGCGGAGAGGCCGTCGATCGGAACGAACTCGCGCTCGAGCACTTCAGCGCGTGGATTGACTGGTGTGAAGAGCATGGCTGGGGGCTGGACTTCAACCCCACCTGCTTCGCCCATCCGATGGTCCGCGACGGAATGACGCTTTCCTCCGCGGATGATGAGGTGCGACAGTACTGGATCGACCACTGCATCGCCAGTCGTCAGATCGCGCACGGGATCTCCCAGCGCCTCGGCCCCGGCACCTGCAACATCTGGGTGCCGGACGGCCGCAAAGACGCCACCGCCGACCGCATGGGCCCGCGCGAACGCCTCGCGGAGTCGCTCGACGCGGTGCTGGAGGAGGACCTGCCCGGGGTCATCGACACCGTCGAGAGCAAGCTCTTCGGCATCGGCGTCGAGGACTACACGGTCGGCTCGCACGAGTTCTACCTCGGCTACGCGGCGACCCGAGGGTGTGCGCTGTGCCTCGACATGGGCCACTATCACCCGACCGAGGGGATCGCGGACAAGATCTCGGCGACGTTGCAGTTCGTCAGCCCGATCCTGCTGCACTGCTCGCGCGGGGTGCGCTGGGACAGCGACCACGTGACGCGCTTCAACGACGACCTGCGCGCGGTCTGCGACGAGGCCGTGCGCTCGGGGCGTTTCGACGAGATCATCTGGGCGACCGACTTCTTCGACGCGTCGATCAATCGGCTGGCGGCGTGGACGATCGGCGAGCGCTCGGTGCGTAAGGCGCTGCTGTGGGCGATGCTGGAGCCGCATGAGCTTGCGGTGGAGGCGGAGTACTCGGGCAACGGTCACGCGAAGCTGGCGCTGGCGGAGGTCCGGGCCGAACTACCCTTCGGCGCGGTCTGGACGGAGCTTTGCGAGCGCGCGGACGTGCCCACCGGCCTCGCGTGGCTGACCGAGATCCGGCAGTATGAAAATGACGTCCTGAGCGAGCGGGAGAGAGCGGGCGGGTAGTGAAACCCGCCCGGTCGTTCTGAACACCCCGAGCGCGCTATCCCCTCTGAAAATCCTCGAAGGTCGGGTTGACGACCCGCTCCTCGTGGGGGATGTCGTCGATCGCCTGCATGTCCACCGTGGAGAGCGACCAGTCATAAAGGTGCATGTTCGTCCGCAGGTGCTCCTCGCTGGTCGAGCGCGGGATGACGATGCAGCCTTTCTGCAGCAGCCAGCGCAGCGACACCTGCGCGGGCGTGACATCGTGTTTGTCGGCGATCATCTGGATCGTATTGTCCTGCAGTATCTTTCCCCGACCCAGCGGCGCGTAGGCGGTCACCGTCACGTCATTGTCGTGGCACAGGCGAACAAGTTCATCCTGCCACAGGTAGGGGTGAAGCTCCACCTGGTTGTTGGCGATCGGGTGTGGGCTGATCTCCAGCGCCTGGTGCATCCGGTGCGGCTGGAAGTTGCTCACGCCGATGTCCCGGACTTTCCCGCGCTCCACGAGATGCTGCAGGGCATCGAACGTCTGCTGCATCGGCACATCGGGGTTCGGCCAGTGGATCAGGAAGAGATCAAGGTAGTCGGTGCCAAGCTCAAGCAAGGCCGTGTCGCAGACCGACAGCACCTCGTCGTAGTGCAGGTGCGGCGAATTGACCTTCGAGGTGATGAACAGTTCCGCGCGCTCATAGTCAGAGATCGCTTCGCCCACGATCTCGTGGTTGTCATACATCTCCGCGGTGTCGATGTGCCGGTAGCCCATCGCAAGCGCTGTCTCGATGGCGGTCTGGCCCTCTTTTCCGCGCAGATCCCACGTTCCGAGGCCGACGGTCGGCATCATCAGGCCGGACGGCAATTGTTTCATGTTGGAGATCACGGCTACCACGCCTCCCTGTGCGCCTGTGTGGCGGATGACAAATGCGCTCCGGCTCGTGATTCGACGCGCGTCCCCCGATCGCCTGCTGCGGGAGGCAGGGTTCGCGTGCGAGCCGCCGAAGTTGAGGGTAGGATGAGCCGGTCGGATCGCTCATTGACCGGGGGCTCGCGTTCAGACTAAGATGCACGCGACAGGTGGTGCGAAATCATTTGTGCTTCGAGGCACGATCAGAGGGGCAGGGCGCCAGTGGCCGAGCAGCAGGTCCGGGAGCAGAACGCAGTCGGCTCAATTCTGAGCATCGCCGGAAGCGTGGTGGACGTGCGTTTCGACAGCGGACTGCCTCCCGTGTATCAGAAGCTGACCGCGGGTGAAGATGGCGCGATCGTCCTCGAAGTCGTCACCCATCTCAACGACACGACCGTCCGCTGCATAGCGCTCACGCCGACGCGCGGCCTGAGCCGTGGCTCCGATGCCGTCAACACGGGAGGGCGGGTGATGGTCCCGGTGGGGCGACGCACGCTCGGCCGGATATTCAACGTGCTCGGTGAGACGCTCGACGGCAGGGACCCGATCGAGGGCGGTGAGTGGTGGCCGCTCCATCGCCCACCGGTGCCGCTGCGCCATCGCTCCACCGGCATGGATGTCCTCGAGACGGGCGTCAAAGCGCTCGATCTGCTCGCGCCGCTTGAGCGTGGCGGCAAGGCCGGCCTGTTCGGCGGCGCGGGAGTGGGCAAGACCGTGCTGCTGATGGAGCTTATCAACAACATGCTCGAGCAGCACTCGGGGGTAAGCATGTTCGCGGGGATCGGCGAGCGAACTCGGGAGGCCGAGGAACTCTACCGCGAGCTTCAGGATGCGAATGTGCTCGATCAGACTGTCCTTTTCTTCGGGCAGATGAACGAGGCGCCCGGCGCGCGCCAGCGCGTCGGACATGCCGCGCTGTCGGTGGCCGAGTATTTCCGCGATGAGGAGCACCAGGACGTGCTGCTGCTCATCGACAACATTTTCCGCTTCATCCAGGCGGGGCAGGAAGTCTCGGGGCTGATGGGCAACGTGCCCTCGCGGGTGGGCTACCAGCCGACGCTCGACACGGAGCTTTCGAAGCTCGAGGAGCGCATCTGCTCCACGCAGACCGGCGCGATCACCTCCATCCAGGCGGTCTACGTGCCGGCGGATGACTTCACCGATCCGGCGGCGGTCGCGACCTTCTCTCACCTCTCGGCGACGATCGTGCTGTCGCGCAAGCGGGCCTCTGAGGGACTCTACCCGGCGGTCGATCCTCTCGAGTCGAACTCATCGCTGCTCACGCCGGTGGTCGTCGGCAAGCGGCACTACCACCTCGCCCAGGAGGTTCGGAGCACGCTGGCGCAGTACGAGGAACTCAAGGACATCATCGCGATGCTCGGCATCGACGAGTTGTCGCAGAACGACCGCAGCACGGTCTACCGCGCCCGGCGGCTCGAACGCTTCCTGACTCAGCCGTTCTTCACCACCGAGCAGTTCACCGGGCAAGCCGGGCGCATGGTCACGCTCGATCAGACGCTGGACGGCTGCGAGCAGATCCTCAGTGGTGAGCTTGACGAGGATCCGGAGAGCGCGTTTTACATGATCGGGCCGATCGACGAGGCCATCGAGGGGCAGCAGGAGTGAATTTGAAGGTTGTCACGCCGACGGAGGTCGTGGTGGATGAGCGGGTGGAGAAGGTGACGGTGCAGGGTGAGGACGGGTCCCGCACTTACCTCCCCAGGCACATCGACTTTGTCACCGCGCTGGTCCCGTCGGTCATGTCGTGGCAGCCGACGAGCGGTGAGGAGCAGTTTGCGGCCATCGATGAGGGCCTCGTCGTCAAAGCCGGTGATGAGCTGCTGATCTCGACCGCCTACGCGGTGCATGGACCGGAGCTTGGTCAGCTCCGCGAGACGGTCGAGGGGCAGTTCGAGGAGCGGGGCGAGCGTGAGAAGGGCGCGCGGACGGCGCTCGCGAAGCTCGAGGCGAGCATCGTGCGCAGGTTCATGGAGCTGGGTGACTGATGAAGGGCACAGAGGGCACCGGCGGTCCGCGCAAGGACAAACCCTCGGGCGAGGAGGAGCCGCCGGAGCCGCAGGTGCGCGATCAGCAGAAGCGAAAGGATGAGCTGGCGCGAGAGCTTGGCGCGGCGGAGAAACGCAAGGTGCGCGCCCGGGAGCACGGTAGAGAGGAAAGCGTCTGGTTCGGCCTCGGCACCTTCGGGCTGGTGGGATGGTCGGTCGCGATCCCGACACTCGTCGGCCTGGCGCTGGGCATCTGGCTGGATCGGGTGCTGCCGCTTGGCTTCTCGTGGACTCTGACGCTGCTCTTCGTCGGCATCATCATCGGTTGCATAAATGCGTGGTACTGGATCACACGAGAACGCATCGAGATCGACGAGCTTCGCGCGGATCTTGATGAGGAAGTGAAAGATACGCTTCGCACCGATCAGGAGGACGAGGATGGAGATTGAGCCCATCTATCTGATTATCTCGATGGTGATCGGCGTCACTGTCGGGATGGGGTACTTCGCCGGACTGTGGATCACCGTGCAGGTGCTGCCGACGGCGAAGCGCCCCGTGCTGACGTGGGGGCTGAGCGCGGTCCTTCGGGTCGTGGGAGCCACGGTGGTCTTCGTCATATTGCTTCGCTGGGGCCAGGCACACACAGAGGGCTTCGACTCGTTCGGTCCCGCGCTGGCAGGCCTTGCGGGCTTTGTGATCGCGCGCTTCGCATCCACCGTCATCTGGGGCCCGACGCGCGAGCCGAAGATGCCGACGGCCAGGGAGCGAAACGACCAGGATGCACAGCCGCCTGATCTCAGACTCGAGGCGGAGGACGACGGGGAGGCCGAGCAATGAACGAGGCGGTGCGGCTGACCCCCGACCAGCTTGTGCTTTTTGAGATCGGCCCGGCGCCGGTGAATGCCACGGTGGTATTCACCTGGGCGCTGATGCTGCTGATGGTGGTGGGCTCGTGGCTCATCACGCGCAGGCTCGCACCGGACGTGTACATAAGTTCCGGGCAGAATCTCCTCGAAGTCGTGGTCACCGCCATCCGCGATCAGATCGAGGAACTCGGGGGCGAACGCGCGGACCTTTACATGCCCTTCGTGGGGACGCTTTTTTTGTTCATTGCGATCTCCAACATCTTCGCGGCGATCCTGCCGGGCTTCGAAGCACCCACCGCGTCGCTCTCGACCACCGCAGCGCTGGCGCTGTGCGTATTCGTCGCGGTGCCGATCTACGGGGTCTCGCAGCGTGGCCTGCCGGGCTACCTGCGGCAGTACATCGAACCCACGCCGCTGATGCTGCCCTTCCAGGTCATCGGCGAACTTTCGCGAACTCTCGCGCTCGCTGTGCGCCTCTTCGGCAACATCATGAGCGGCACGATGATCGTCGGCCTTCTGCTGGCGATCGCCCCCTTCTTCTTCCCCATCATGATGCGCCTGCTGGGGCTGCTCACGGGGCTGGTGCAGGCGTACATCTTCGCGGTGCTTGCGATGGTATACATCGCCTCCGCGACGAAAGTGACGAAGGGCGCGGCGCCCGAGGACGAGGACGAACCGGCCGCGGAAGCGGGTTGACGAACGGATGACGGGCTGCAAGCCCGTCCTGCAAACGACGGACGATGGCCCGGCGGGGCCTCCTGACATTCAGAAAGGGAGCAATCACATGACAGGTCTCGAGATTGTTGCAGCGGTTTCGATCTTCACCGCGGGGATTACCATCATGGTCGGAGCAGTAGGACCGGCCCTCGGGGAAGGTCGCGCGGTGGCGGAGGCTCTGAGCGCCATCGCCCAACAGCCTGATGAATCGGGCACCATCACCCGCACGCTCTTCGTGGGCCTCGCGATGATCGAGTCCACGGCGATCTACTGCTTCGTGGTCTCAATGATTGTGATCTTCGCGAATCCCTTCTGGAGTTACTTCATCGAACAGGCGGCCGGCCAGTGAGGAGCGGAGTCTGAGCACTCATGCAGATCGACTGGATAACCGTCGTCGCGCAGATCGTCAACTTCCTGATCCTTGTCTGGCTGCTCAAGCGCTTCCTCTACGGCCCGATCGTGAAGGCCATGGAGGATCGCCAGGAGCGCATCGCCGCGGAGATGGAGGAGGCGAAGCAGCGCGAGCAGGAGGCGGAAGAAGAGGCGCGCGAGCATCGTGAGAAGCGCCGGGAGCTTGAGGAGCAGCGCGAGGAGCGGATGCGCGCGGCCGAGCGAGCCGCCCAAGAGCATCGTGAGGAGCTTATGAGCGAGGCGCGCGAAGAGGTGGAGGCCGTCGAGCGGCGCTGGCATGAGAACCTGCGCGAGGAGCGCGACGCATTCATCCGAGAACTGCGGCGGCGGATGGGCCACGAGCTTTGCTCGGTCGCCCGCCAGGCCCTCGCCGACCTGGCGAACCGCGAGTTGCAGGAGCAGGTGTTCGAAGTCTTCATCGGACGCCTCCACGACCTTGCCGACGAGCGCCGGGAGCAGTTGCGGGACGCGCATGCCAACGCTGACGAGGAGCCGGTCATCACCTCCGCGTTCTCGCTCTCCAGGAGCCATCAGCAGACGCTGGACGCGCTCGTTGGGGACCTGCTCGATGAAGACGCCGAACTGTCGTTCCGCGAGGACGAAACGCTCGTCTGCGGGATGGCGCTCAACATCGGCGGCGTGAAGGTCGCCTGGAGCCTCGACAGTTACCTCGACAGCCTCGAGGAGTCGGTGACCGAGGCTCTCGAGCGGGAAACCGAGGAGGAACTCGAGGAAGAGGCCGAGGAAGCGATGCCGCCCACGCAGATCAAGCCGCCGGAGGCCGAGGACGAGGATGAGTGACCGCGGGTCGCTGACAGAAGAAGATCTGACGGGCGAGGGCCTCCTGCCAATCCTCGACGCCGTCTCGGACGCAGTCGATGAGTCGCTGCGTGGCCGTGACGGACTGCGGCTGGAGGAGGTCGGCGTCGTCACACAGACCGGCCAGGGGATCGCGCGCGCGTCGGGCCTGCCCACCGTCAAGTACGAGGAGCTTGTCCGCTTCCCCGACGGGCTGATGGGGCTGGCGTTCACGCTTTTGCAGGACGAGGTCGGCGTTATCCTGCTCGGGAGCGGCGAGAATCTCAGCGCGGGGGACGAGGTGCGCCGCACCGGCCGCGTCATCGATGTTCCGGTCGGCGACGACCTGCTCGGCCGCGTTGTCAATGCACTCGGCGAGCCGCTGGACGGGCAGGGGCCGGTGCGCGACTGGCTCCGCCAGCCGATTGAGCGCGAGGTGCCGCCGATCATGGACCGCGCGCCCGTCTCAACGCCGCTGCAGACCGGGCTGAAAGCCGTCGATGCGCTCATCCCCATCGGCCGGGGCCAGCGGGAGTTGATCGTCGGCGACCGCGCCACGGGCAAGACCGCCGTGGCCATCGACACGATCATCAACCAGCGCGACAGCGGCGTCGTCTGCGTCTACTGCGCGATCGGCCAGCGCAGCGATGACATCGCGAAGGTGATCGCCGACCTGCGCGAGCATAGGGCACTGGAGTACACGATCGTCGTGGTGGCGTCCGGGGAGGACCCGCCGGGCCTGCAGTATGTCGCGCCTTACGCGGCCACCACGATGGCCGAGTATTTCATGGGCCAGGGACGCGATGCGCTCGTCATCTACGACGACCTGAGCCAGCACGCGAAGGCCTACCGTGAGGTCTCGCTGCTGCTGCGCCGCCCACCAGGGCGTGAGGCCTATCCGGGCGACATCTTCTTCATTCACTCGCGCCTGCTCGAGCGCGCCACCCATCTGCGCCCCGACCTCGGCGGCGGCTCGATGACCGCCCTGCCGGTCGTCGTCACCGAGGCGCAGAACATCTCGGCGTACATCCCGACGAACGTCATCTCCATCACCGACGGGCAGGTCTACCTCAACCCCGATCTCTTTCAGAAAGGCATCCTGCCGGCCATCGACGTCGGAGAGTCGGTCTCGCGCGTAGGAGGTAAGACGCAGCTTCCGGCCTACCGGTCCGTCGCCGGCGACCTGCGGCTGCAGTACACGCAGTTCGAGGAGCTGGAGCAGTTCGCCCGCTTCGGCACGCGCCTCGACGAGGACACCAGGCAGAAGCTCACCCGGGGGCGGCGCGTCCGCGAGGCGCTGCAGCAGCCGCAGTACGAGCCGATCCCGGTCGAGGAGCAGATGGCGGTGCTGCTTGCCGCCAGCCAGGGCGTCTTCGACGAGATTGACGTGGAGGACGTCGATCGCGCCGCGGATCGGGTCCGGCGGGCAATGACGGAGGAGCTGCCGGAGCTTTGCGAGCACATCCGCGAGGGCGGGGAACTATCTGACGAACAACTCGAGGAGATGGAGACACTCGCCCGCAGGGCCGTCTACCTCGAGGGATCAGATTCCGGGCCGGAAGAGGCCGGCGATGGAGACGATTGAGAGCCTGCGCGGGCGGATCGGAACCGCCGAGAGCCTGCAGTCGGTGGTCTCGACGATGAAGTCGCTGGCGGCCGTGAGCATCCAGCAGCTTGAGGGCGTCGTCCGGTCCATCGACGAGTACAACCGGAGCGTGGAACTCGGCCTGCAGGTAGCGCTGCGCAACCGTCCGGACGGCATGCAGATCACAACTCCGCGGCTTCGAGACGCGCTCGCCGTGGTGGTCTTCGGCTCCGACCAGGGGATGTGCGGCCAGTTCAACGAGGACATCGCCTCACACGCCATCGAGGACATGAGGGAGATCTGCGTGGAGGGTGGGGAACGCGCGGTCCTCGCGGTCGGAGCGCGCGTGGCCGTGCAGCTTGAGACGGCCGGACTGACCCTCGATGACTACCTCGGCATTCCCGCTTCACCGGGGACCATCGCCCCGGTGGTCGAGCAGATCGCGGTGCAGATCGAACGCTGGCGCACCGAACGCGGTTTCGACCGCATCTTCCTTTATTACAATCAGCGCGCCTCCGCAGGGAGCTACCGCCCCACCACCCACCGCCTGCTGCCGATCGATCGCCGGTGGCTTGACCGCATCGCCGGCAGGCGCTGGCCCACGAAGGTCCTGCCGCAGATCAGCATGTCATGGCGGCCGTTGTTCTCGAGGCTGCTGCGACAGCATATCCTCGTCACGCTCTACCGCTCGACCGTCCACTCGATGATGAGCGAGCAGACCGCGCGGATGCAGTCGATGCAGGCCGCCGAGCAGAACATCGAAGAGCGGCTTGACGAACTGCGCAACACATTCCGCCAGACGCGACAGACCGCCATCACCTCCGAACTTCTTGACATCGTCTCAGGCTTCGAGGCCATCGGCGGCGCCGAGGACCTCTGAGCCCCTCAATCACGCGGCAGGAGACCCGGTCCCGGTCCTCGAATCCTTTCACCAGCGCTCAGAGTCTGGAGGGAGGCCTTCCGATGGATCGCTTCAAGCACGTCATACTCGGCGGCGGCATGGTCGCCGGCCATGCTGTCAAGGAGATGGTCAAGAGGGGCGTTGAACCCGGCGAGGTATGCATCGTTTCGATGGACGAGGATCCGCCCTACGAGCGCCCGCCGCTCTCCAAGGGCTTCATGCGTGAGGAGAAGGATGAGGACGAGGTCTTCATCAACGACCCAGGCTTCTACGAGGACAACGGCATCGAGGTGATCCTCAACGCCTGGGTTAAATCAGTGGACTTCGATGCGCGCGAACTCTCCAGCAAAAAACACACCGTCGGCTTTGAGAACCTGCTCATCGCGACCGGCGCCTGGCCGAACTCACTCGACGTACCCGGCTTTGACCTCGACGGGGTCCATCTGCTGCGCACGCTCGCCCAGTCAAAGGCCATCCACGCCGCCGCGGAGGACGCCGACACCGCGGTGGTCATCGGCGCCGGCTTCATCGGCATGGAGATGGCTTCCTCGCTCACGATGCTCGGCGTGGACACCACGCTCGTCTATCGCGAGGACCGCGTGATGGAGGGGCGCTTCACGGAGCCGATCTCACGCTACTTCGAGCAGTACTACGAGGACCGCGGCGTGCGGCTCATGCCTCGCAGCGACGTCTCGGCCATCGAGGGAGACGAACGCGTCACCGGCGTGACGCTCGGCTCGGGCGAGACCGTCGACGCGGACATGGTCGTCGCGGGCGTCGGTGTCAGCCCCGAGACCGGTCTCTTCGAAGATGGCCCCATCGAGGTGAACGACGGCATCATCACCAACGAGTACCTCGAGACGGGCGTTGACCGCGTCTGGGCGGCCGGAGACGTCGCCCGCTACCACGACGTACTCTTCGACCGGCAGCGGCGCTTCGAGCACGAGGACAACGCGCATTTCCAGGGCCTCCGCGCCGGGCGGGCGATGCTCGGCGACCGCAAGCCCTTCAAGCACGTTCCGCACTTTTACTCCGACATGTTCGACCTGTCGTGGAACTACTGGGGCGATCGCTCCATCGGCGATCGCGTCGTCTACCGCGGCGAGGTGGAGAGCGGCGAGTTCATCGCCTGGTGGGTGGACGCCGACAAACGCGTGATGGCTGCGTACACGCTCGGCATTCCGTGGAAGAAGGCGAAGCCCATCGCGGACATCATCAAGGCGGGCACGCAGATCCCCGAGGACGCGCTGACCGACGAGTCCCGCGATCTCGCGGAGCTTGCGGAGTGAGCCGTGGCACGGGCGTCTTGCCCGTGCGTCGTTCGAACTCCGCAAAGGTCCCGCGCTCGCGCCAACGAACCTCCAGTGCAGACACCACCACCCGTGCTGGAGGTTCTGACATGTCTGACCGCGATGTCTTCCGCTCCGATCGCGAGGACGGCCGCTTCGCGTCCACCGCCGGCTTCGTCCACGCGACGATGAAAGACAATCCGCCGGTACTCCGCTACGACCCTGCCATGCCCGCCGAAGAGATGCCCGCGTGGCGCGATGCAGTTCGTGAGCGTCTCCGCGAGTTAATGCGCTTCCCCGACGTCCCGCCTCAGCCCGATCCGCGTATGATCTGCAGCGAGCCACGCGACGGCTACGAGTTGCAGCGATGGGAGGCCTATCCGGAGCCCCGCAGCGTGGTCCCCTACCTCGTGCTCGTCCCTGATGACATACCCCGGCCAGCGCCGGCGGTTCTCTGCTTCCCCGGGTCGTCGCGCACGAACCTCGGCCTCGCCGGTGAGCCCGAGCCTGATTCCGAGGACCGCCACTGGGAGCGCAACCGCATGGCGCTGCACTACGCTCGCCGGGGGATGGTCGCCATCGCGGTGGAGAACCCGTGCATGGGCGGCCGCGCCAGCGAGATCGGGCCGAGTCGCTCCGAGGTCGCGATCAACCTCATCTGGATGGGGCGCAGCTACGAGGGGCTGTCGGTCTTCGAAAAGCTGCCGATCCTGCGGTGGGCCCGCGCGCAACCCTGGATCGACGACACGCGCATCGCCACCAGCGGCCACTCCCTCGGCGCGAAGCCCGCGCTGCTGCTCGCGGTGCTCGAGCCGGACAAGATCGCCGCCGTCGTGTGGAATGACTTCACCTGCGACTTCCGCGAGCGCGCCATCGCGATGAACCTCGCGCAGGTCTCGCTGTGGCAGTACGTCCCCGACTTCATTACGTGGTTCGACTACCCCGACCTGATGGCGTCGATCGCGCCGCGTCCTCTGCTGATCACCGAGGGCGGCCGGACAGTGCACATCTCGCGCGTCCGCAAGGCGTTCCGCGCGCAGGACGCCGAGGACCGCTTCCATGTGACCTACTACCCGAAGTACGCCGACCCGGCCGACCGCCCGCATGACGGCGAGCCGATACCCGAGGGCCTGAGCATGGACGAGTACCTCGCCGAGTGGGCGAACGTTGATGTCCCCGAGCACAGCTTCAAGCCCGACGTGGCCGTCCCGTGGCTGGCGGAGGTGCTGGAGGCGGGCGCCTGAAAGCACGTCCGAGTCGGCCCGCCGCCGCTCACATCAGCCCGCTCAGGTCGGCGATGAACACATCGCGCTTGCCGGTCGGGCAGGCGTTGAAGGCGACGTAGCGCCAGTCGTGGCTCCACGCCGGGTGCGGGTCCACGCGCAGGACCTTCCGCTCGCCAACGTAATCCGGCAGCGTGCGGATCAGCGCCACCCGCGTCTCCTCGCCGCGTTCGAGGTCCAGCAGCCGCAGTGGCGTGGTGCCGTCCTCGTTCGCAAGCGGCCCGTGCGCGTAGTCGTCGGTGATTGCGTGACGCTCGTTCACATGCAGAGCCGGATGGCCGGTTCCCAGCAGATCGTCATTCATCGTCCGCAGGTTGGTGCCGTCGTAACGCGCCTGCACCATCCGCATGTTCTCGCCGTCGAGCTTGAGATTCATCATCACATGCTCGCCATCGGGCGACCAGTTCGGATGGTGCCCGCCCCGGCCCCAGATGTCGGCCGGCATCGCCAGGCACAACTCGCTCCCGTCAGGGCGCAGCGTCACCAGCATCGGGCAGCGCGAGCGCAGGCCGTCGGTCTCATGCGGCACGAAACGCACCACGAACTGCAGGCGCGTGCCCTGCAGATTCCACTTGACGTGGAAGCCGTAGAGATCGCCGTCGCCGAACTCTTCCTCGTCAAGCAGTTCCTCGCATATCCGCTTATACGTCAGCAGCAGGCTGCTCTCGCCGGTGATCGTGTCCGTGAGGTAGAGCCCGTCATCATCGACGGCGCCCTCGTTGCGGGGGATCGCATCATCCGGGACCACCACCCCGTAGCCCTCCTGGGTCAGGCGCGTTCTGCGCAGGCACGGGCTCGCGGCGGTGCGCCCGTCCGGTGAGACCATGTAAAGCGGCCCGCTCAGGTCGGTCCGCTCGCCGGTGAGGTGGTTCATCTTTACGCTGAAGGGCTGCCACTCGTCCACGTCCATGTCGATGAAGAAAAGCTCCTCGTCGCTCGCGCCCCACTGCACCTGCGCTCCGAGTTGCGTGTCCCAGCCGTGCGTCTCCGCGGCGACCGTCCACTCACCGGTCGCGAGGTCGACCACCACCACCTCCGCCGGCTCCCCCGCCTCGGGCATGCGGTCCTCGGCGGGCAGCTTCGTCAGCCCCACGAAGCGCCCGGACGGACTGATCGGCGAGGTGTCGAAGAAGCGGTGGAAGCAACCGTCCACTTCGGGTGTGACGCACCAGATCGGCGCGGCGGGATCGTTCTCGGTGTAACGCGGGAAAGATTTGTCCATGTCGATCGCCATGAGTGTCTCCTCCTGCGGCCGGCGCTGATGTCAGATGCACTTTCCGCGGAGAACTCCGGGCTCCTTCCTGCACACGACAGGAGAATCCCCGGCGACCGCGAATCCCCACCTGAATGCTCGAAAAATCAGTGGTGGCAGGTGGAGTGGTGGACCGATGAAGACACCGCGTACGCTCGCAGTGATAGTCGTGTGCAGCGCAATGCTGATGCTGTGGGGCTGCCCCTCGGAGCAGGCGGAAGAGACGGCGACAATGGACCAGGCTTCTCCCGGCGACACTATGCCGATGGAGGGGATGGATGACCATCAGCCGGGTGAGCACATGGACGAGGATCATCAGCCCGGCGAGCACATGGACGAGGCTCACTCACCGGGAGAGCACATGATGGACACCGACGGTGACGAGTCCTCAGCATCACTCTCCGGTGAGGTCGTGGACGGCACGCGCGTCGTGCAGGTCACGGCGCGTCGCTACGAGTTCGTGCCGTCAAGAATCGTGGTGAAGCAGGGAGAGCCGGTGCGGCTTGAGATCACTGCCACGGACGTTGCGCACGGATTCGGCGTGGAGGAACTCGGCATCGAGCAGCGGCTTCCTCCGAATGAGACGCAGGCGGTCGAGTTCACACCCGAGCAGCCCGGCGAGTATCACTTCCACTGCAGCGTCTACTGCGGACCCGGGCATGATGAGATGCACGGCACGCTCGTCGTGCAGGAATGACCACGACCCGCGCGTGAGAGGTCCGCGCGATCGCGGTCACTCCGCGCGCCGGTAGTCGAGCAGAAGCTGCTTGAGCTGCCAGATCATCTGCTGAGGCAACTCGCCGCCCTGCTCAATGATGTTGATGACGATCTCAAGACGATCGTTGATCTGCTCGATCTCTCCCCACTTCTGCTTCCCGGACGGGATGCCGGTGGAGATCGTATCCCCGGTCATGATCTGCCGGATCGCGAAGTCCGCGTTGCCCTCCGTCTCGAACACGAGGCGGTCAACCTGGCCCAGGTCAAGGTCGTGAAGGTAGAAGAGCACGGGTTGCACCCGCCCGTTGACCGGTTCGGCGTAGCGCTCGATGACGCGCCCGTTGCGATCAACGGCCGCGAGCACCAGCATGTCATCGCTCCTGAGTCTCCAGTCAGAGTCGGCGATCTTCGCGGCGAGCACGATGATCTGCCTTGAGCGTGGCGCGGCGATCTGCGCCACCGGCTGGCCGGCCATCCACTTGACCTTCAGCAGCCCGTTCTCCATCGCGTCGCGGTCGATGATCCCGGCGGTCATGAAACCGCGGTCACTGAACTGCAGACTCGGGCGCTCGGAGACCGCGCTCAGTTCGGTCACGAGCAGTTCCATGTCATCGGCGGGATGCATGAGCCGCAAACCAACCACCCGCCGCCACGCGGAAAACTGCGGCTCGAAAGTCACCCGGTGCTGCTGTGTATCCGCGGGCACCCGCAGGTCGCAGGTCTCCTCCGCCCCGTCGTCGTACGTCAGCTTCAGATGCGTCAGCACGTCCTTGCGGCGCTCCTCGGTGGTCCGGGCGATCATGACGACTCTGTCGGCCTCCATGCTGGCAGCAGCCTCGACGGCGCTTTCATTCCGAAGCAGCAGATGGTCGCGCCGCACCACGCTGTCGCCGTCCACCACGCGCCACGCATTCATCGGAATCGTCGTCACGCCAGCGGCACAGACCACGGCTGTGAGCGTCAGTAGTCCGATGCAAAGCAGCGTTCGTCGCATCTCGCATCGTCCTTTCACCGGCGTCAGCCCATCTCCACGTAACATTAATCCCGTCTTCCGTCGACCTGCGAATACTCGAACAAATGTTTCACGTGAAACATTCCGCCCGCTCACTCCTCCGCCGGCACGTGCAGCAGCTCGCGGTAAAATGTATTCACATTGCCATCGGCCGCGGTTACGACGATCTCGATGAGGTTGCGGCCCGGCTCCAGCAACACCTCATGCCGGAAGGCCGCGTGATCGTCCCTGCGCGTCATATCGACGCTCTCTCCGGCCACCGTCACGGTCGCATCCGCGCGACAGTATCCGCGAATCTCCGCCGCCGCCGGCGAGTGGACCTCCGGCTCGCTCCCGGCGCTCGGCTTGATGGTCGCGAGGGTGCTGAGCAATGCGCTCTCCGGCGATGCGGATATCAGCGCCAGCGGCTCGCGCCCCAGTGCCTCGATCTCATTCGCGAGAAGCTGCCGGAAGCGGTGAACCCACGCCGCATCCGCGCGGTAGCTCTGCAGCCGGAATCCGGTCGCGAGCGTGCTCGCCCATGACTCCGCGGCGAACTGCGCGCTCAGGCCCTCCTCAAGCTCCCCGTACGCGCCAAGCCTCTCCACCGCCGTCTCGGCCCGCTCCTGCAGCAGCATCAGCAGGTCATACTCATCCATCCCCTGCCGGAAGGCCTCCCATCGCAGCGATGAGCGCCAGTGCGGATCGTGCTCGCGCGGCGGGTAGAGCATGTGCCCGTTGCCGAAGTCGTAATACGTCTTTTCCGGCTTCACGCTCTTGAGCGGCCGCATCTCCGTCCACGGATCCGGCTCACCCTCCCACTCATCGCCGTAGCCGCCGCCGGTGGCTCGCAGCGACCACCACAGCGCGCCGGTGAATCCGTTCTTCGCCAGCGCCGCCGGGAAGAGTCGCAGCGCGCCGGGGTTCCACTCCGCATTGACCATGTACGCCGAGTTCATATACGCCCACATCTCCATGCCCTCGGCCCGGCGCCGCAGCCACTGCTCGGGCGCCTCGTCGGAGCGCACCGCGAAGAGATGCCATCCGGGGCACCAGATGTCAAGATGCTCCGCCAACTCGTCGCTCATGTGATTCGTGGTGAGCATGATCCGCAACTCCGGCCACACTGCCTTTGCCCGCCGACACAATTCGGCGGTCAGCGGATACATGTGCTCGTGAAGCTCATCGCCCACCTTCCACACCACGCGGTCCGCCCACCCCCGCTCGCGCATGTGATCGCCCACACCGCGCATGTACTGCTCAAAGAGCGGCCAGAACTCGTCGCTGCCCACCTCCACCGACTGCCCGAGGTAGTTCTCCTGCGGGCCACTACGCAGAAGCGGCATCGTCGGCGGCACGCCGATCGTGAAGTACCCCAGTTCGTCGAGCAGCAACTCCGCCTGCTCGTCGTACGCCTCAAAGTCGAGCGTCATCACACCGCCCTCGTCCACCTCGACACCGATCCCGGAGGCGCCGTATTTCAGCGTGTTGACATCAAGCTCCCGCAGGCGGCGGAGCACCTCAGGGTCGTGCTCGACGGCGGTCGCGTAGTTGACCAGCAGATGCTGCTCGGGCATCGTGATATCCCAGACCGTCAGCGCAACCGGCACCGTCACCGAGAAGCCGCCGCCCTCGATGGCGATGTCTCCCGCGTATTCACCGGCCGCGGCATCGCGCGGCACTTCGATCGTCAGAAGCAGCGTGGTGTTCGTGCCCGCGGGGGCGTCGAAGGCGCCGGGCGGCTCCAGCGGATCAGGGATCATGCCCTTCTGATTCGTCCGCAACCCGTAGTGATAGCTGCCACGGCGCAGATACGTGTACGCCACGCGCCGCCAGTCCCACGCCTGCGCCGCGATCGCGCCAGGGCCCTCAAGCGCGCTGAAGCGCAGGTCGAGGCCGGTCAGGTCTGCGTCAGGCCGCAGCACAAGCTGCACCTGCTCCCGCTCGCCGCGCGCGGCGGCAAGCTCAATTCGGTCCGCCCGCAGCAGGTCCTCGGCCTGCGCGAGGTCTTCGTCGGGAAGCGCCTTCTGCGTCGGGCACCGCGCGTAGACCGCGGCATCCGGCCCGTCGTGCATCAGGACCGGGCGCATCAGTTGCGGGTCAGGCAGATCGGCGTGGGCGGCAGCGGCAAGCGCACAGGTCAGCAGCAGCATCCGTCTCATCATAATCACCCCGCGGGCAGTTCGACCATGTTGTTCGCCTCGTACAACTCGGTGATCTCATCATCAGGGTCCACGATCACATCGAACTGCCGGCCCCTCCGGTCGTCCGGCACCTCGAAGGTCACCTCTGCCACGCGTGGCATGCAGTCATGCGGCGCCTCCAGCGGCCCCGCGGTCGCGGTCAGGTCAGGCTTTCCGTCGTCGCCCCGCGCAATGACGGTGAACTCGCCCGCCTCGCCGCCGCCAATGTTGTGCACCCGCACGGTGATCGTCGTCGCATCCTCGGAGATCACCGTGTCCTGCGGGCAGATCGCGAGATCCGGGCGCGCGTAGTAATCCTCGCCCGAAGCCTCGACCTGCTCGACCTGCAGCGCGATCGTCTGATCGGGCGGCAGTTGCACGTCGATGACCGAACCTTTCGCGAGTTCCATCTCCCGCTCGGACGTCGCCTCATCGGGCACGCCGTCCTCGTCCGCGTCGGGCCCGAGTGTCACGCGGTACGTCCCCGGCTCAAGCTGCCAGACGGTGATCGAACCCTCCTGCGCGGTGTCCTCGAAGTTGTACGCCATCAGACTCAGGCCCTGCGCATCATTCTCAAGCACCCACGCCGCGAAATCCGGCGAGATGCCCTGCCATGAGATCGCGTGCGTCGGGTAGATGTAATTCCGGTACCCCGGCTGACCGCCAAGGTACATGCGGTTCACGAGGTCCTGCGAGATCCAGACGCGGTCGGCGGACTGCTCGATCCACGTGTGCATCGGGAAGAGGAACTCGATCCGCTCCCACGAGTCCTTGAGCGCCGCGAGCACCATCTCCCGATCGCCGAACTGCTTCCATCCCGCGTAGTGAATCTGTGATCGCGAATCATTGCCCATGAAGGGCAGGAGGTCCTCGTAGGAGATGCCCTCGACGCGCTCTCGCAGCAGTTCCTCGTACTCCGACATGACCGAGCGCTGCGCGAGGTCGGGCGCCATCCCCGCGTCGATCGCGTCCTGCATGAGCCGGACGCGATGCGGGAGGTAGTAACGATCGTCGCCGGTCCACTCCGCGAGCGCCAGGTACATGTTGTTCGAGCCGTAGCCCGAGAGCGTGTTTCCGGTGCTGACCACCTCGCGACCCTCGAAACGCACCGCGGAGGGCAGATGGTTGAACGTTCCCTCGACCGGCCCATGTTCCGCGATGGCCCTCTCCGCGAGGTCCAGCCACGCATCGCCGTATTCCTGCACGAGCCGCATCGCGCGCTCGTTCCGCGCCCACCATCCGAGGTCCAGCGCACCGTGCAGCATCAGCGCGCTGGCGAGGACGTCGCGATCGTAGGGCGGCTCCGTCACGATGTCTTCCGCGCCGTAAAGCTCCGACTTGAAATGCCGGAAGCCCTCCGTCATCCCCGTCAGGTGCTCATCGACCGTCCGGACGCCCTCCATCAGTCGCTCGAGGTAGACGGGATTACCCGGGTGCATCTCAGCCGCGCGGCAGAGGGCATTGACGCCGTCCTCATACGCGTGCAGCGGGTCGGTGGTTCGCCGGTTGATTCCGTCCTCGATCAGCACATCGTAGCAGGTCTCCGCAAGCCGCCGGACGGAGTCGTCGAGCCGGCCGTCCACGTCCGAGATCATGCTCAACGGCACCCAGTCGTTGACCAGGTCGGTGTCATCCTTCAGAGAGTGCCCGAACTCCCCGTTCTCAGCCTGGCGATGGTCGATCCACCAGTGCGCGAAGTCCAGGTATTTGCGCAACGCCGCCCGCTGGTAGACCGCCCACTCGGGCGCTGTCGGGTGGGTCGGTGGCGAAAGTCGCTCGCGATGCACCGGGTCGCGCGGGTGTGTCCAGATATCCACCGCGCGGGCGTAGCTGTCATCCGGAAAGCGCGTGGTCAGGTCGTTCAACGCGCGATTCAGCTCCATGAAGATGCCGATCCGCTCGCCAAGCGTGTCCATCGACTGCCGCCCCCACGGCCGCGGCTCCGACACATCGATGAAGCGGTCCTTCACGAATGCCAGACGGTCGTGGCGGTACTCGTCCGCCAGCATCTCCGCCGGCTCGATCAGCAGTTCAAAGCGCGACTGATGCTCGGCATCCCAGATGAGTTCGGCATCGTTGCTCGCCAGCAGCCGCACCCACAGCGGCCTGCCCGCCGGGATGACGGTGTCGCGGATATCCAGCGTCAGGTCCACCGCCTGGATGCCGTCCCAGTTCCCACTGGCGCCGGCCGTCACTTCGAAATCCGCGATCTGCCGCGTGGGGATCAGCGGGTCGGCGGCAAGCAGCCAGAGGGTCGTCCCCGGCTCGAGGTCGCGAAAGTACATCCGCGCCCGGATGCCGCCCAGCGCTCGATCGGCCGGTCCGGGCTGCAGCATCAGGTGGTAGTAATGCAACCCCTCCATCTGCAGAGACCGAGCTTCCCGCGGCGCCTCAGTCACACAGCGCAGGGCCGTGCGATCGTACGTCTCGTACTTGCTCAGCACCATCCGCCCGATCTCCGACTGCCAGTTCGTCCACGGCTCGCCCGAGAGGTAGACCGCCTCCCGCCTGGACGCGAGGTCGCCCGCGCTCTCCCTCGATGTCTCGTAGAAGCCGACCTCCCGCACCCGCACGGGCGGCGCGTCATCCTCGCCACCCTCCGGGTCTGCGAAGAACGTCATCGTCGTTTCAGTCTGAGCGCCCTCAAATTCCCGCGCGAGCAGCGGTCCGTCGCTGTGCAGCGGCATCCACGCCTCGCGGTCCTCGGGCTCAAATACCTGCTCGCCGCGGTAGAGGCTGCCTCGACAGTGCCCCCGGATACGCAGGTAATCCCAACGCTCCTGTTCGTCGAGGTTCAGAATCAGCCCGCCCTCGTCCTGAAACGAGTAGCCGTGATAGGTGAGCGGCCAGCGGGTGCTTCGGTCGCCGTCGCAGACCTTCCACGCCTGTGCGTAGATCGCCCGCGCATCGTTGAGACCGGCCTGACGCACCAGCAGCGTCTGATCTTCACCGGACGGCTCGACCTCAAGCAACTCCTGCCCCTCCCAGCCGAGGTAGTCGGCGCGATGGGCCGCTATCTCCGGCGTCCACTCAGCCGCGATCGCAGGAAGCTCCGAGCGTTCCTCGTAGACTTCGCGCACCTCATCATCACTGAGCGGCCGCGAAAACACGCGCAGTTCGTCGAACTCGAAGGGCCGCTGCGTGCCGCCCCACGGCGACCAGCTTCCGATGGTGATCGAATCCGGCTCGAAATCCTCAGTTTCCCATGTCATCTCTTTGCTGAACGTCAACTCGCCGTCCTTGAAAAGCCGGACCCCGCTGGTTTCGTCCCATGCCAGCGCCATGTGATACCAGGTGTCGGCATCCCACGGCCGGGCTTCGAAGTACACGTCTTCATCGTGGCCGCCCCACGGCCCGCTGACGCGAATCCTGCCGTAGCGCCCGCGCACGCCCAACACCTGCCCGGAGCGCCCCACCGGGAGGATGCTCAGCAACATGTGACTGACCTCGCCGACGGGCTGATCGAACTTGATCCAGAAGGCGACCGTCCCACGCCTGAGGTTCACGTTGCCCGGCGCGTGATAGCGATGGCTCTGCCCGCGCTCCATCCGAATCCCGTTCTCCACCACGCCCTCGACGGTGGTCGCGCGGTAGAGGCCGATGTCCTTCTCATTGCCCCGATCGCGCCCGAGCAGCAACACGTCGCTCAGTCCCCGCGCAATCTCGGCTTCGAACCCGCGACCGTAGAACTCCGAGTATCCCTCGTCGAAAGTCGCGCGCAATATCTCCGCATCATCGGGCGTAGACTCGCGGACAACCGGCCTGTGCGTCTGCCCGAACGCGCCCCCGCATGCAATCAACGCGATCAGCGCGGCCGTCAGATGATGGCGATTCATGTCGTGTAACCTCCAGCATGAGTGACAATCGTGGTGCGTGGACGGAGTTTCCCGCCTCCCGCGACGCGGACCTGCCTCGGCAGGAAGACCGTTGCCGGGCGCGAATCCCTTCAGTACGTGCGACAACACGGGGAGGCGCTGACGATGCCCGAAGCTGATGGAAGCCTGGAAGACTACGAAAAGAAGCGGGATTTCCGCAGCACCAAAGAGCCGAAGGCCGATGAGGTCGAGTTCGACTGGACCGACGAGCGCCCGATCTTCGTCATCCAGCAGCACGATGCGTCCACGATGCACTACGACTTCCGCATCGAGGTGGACGGCGTACTCAAGTCCTGGGCGGTGCCGAAAGGTCCCTCGACGGATCCTTCGGAGAAGCGCCTCGCAATGCCCACCGAGGATCATCCGCTGGCCTACGCGGACTTCGAGGGAGCCATCCCCGAGGACGAATACGGCGGTGGCGCCGTGATCGTCTGGGACCGCGGACACTACCGCAACCTCAAATCCGAGGAGGAGAGTGATGAGGACGAGGAGCCGATCTCCATCTCCGAGCAGATAGAGGACGGCCACGTCACCATCTGGCTGGAGGGCGAGAAGCTCACAGGCGGATACGCTCTGATCAGGACCGGCAGCGGCGATGACACCCGATGGCTGCTGATCAAGATGCGCGACGACGAGGCGGACGCTCGCCGCAATCCAACCTCCACCCAGCCGGAGTCGGTGAAGACGGGGCGCACCGTGGAAGAAGTGGCGGAGGAGGAAGGGGATGGCGATGAGTAGCCTGCTCGACGGACTCTCTGATGAGGATCGCCGGATGGCCGACGAGACCTCGATGCCCGACTGGATGGACCCGATGCTTGCGAAGCTCACCCACGACCACTTCTCCGACCCCGAGTGGATCTACGAGCGCAAACTTGATGGCGAACGCGTCAT
>JBKHFA010000025.1:0-22652 GCA_046540615.1 Armatimonadota bacterium
TGATGGACGCCGAGGCCTACGCGGAGCACTGCGAGAAGGAGGCCTGACATGCCCTGGCTGCCGCATTCGGAGCGCGATCGCCGCGAGATGCTGGATGCGCTGAGCGCAGATTCGGTGGACGAGCTTTTCGCCGACATTCCCGCCGGCCTCCGCGACACGGCCCTGCCCGACCTGCCCGCTCCGCTGACGGAGATGGAGCTTGTCGCGCACGCGCACTCCCTGGCGTCGGAGAATCGCACGCTGGAGGACCTCATCTGCTTCGCGGGCGGAGGGATCTACGACCACTTCGTCCCGGCCATCGTGCGCAGCGTGATCAGCAGGCCGGAGTTCCTGACGCCTTACACGCCCTACCAGGCGGAGGCGTCGCAGGGCACGCTGCAGGCGATCTTCGAGTATCAGACGATGATCTGCGAACTGACCGGGATGGACGTGGCGAACGCATCGCTCTACGACGGCGCCACCGCGATGGGGGAGGCGGTTCTGCTCGCTTCGGACACGACCCGGCGGGACCAGGCGCTGATGTCGAAGGCGCTGTCACCGGCGGCCTGCCGGGCAACCGACAGCTACTGCAGCGCCTCGGGCATCGACGTGGGCGGCATCCCGTGGGATGACACCACGGGGCAGACCGACCTCGACGCGCTCGCGGACATCCTTGATGAGGGCGTCGCCTGCGTGGCGATGCAGCAGCCGAATTACTTCGGTGTCCTCGAGCCGATGGCGGAGGCGGCGGCGCTCGCGCATGAGGCCGGCGCGTTGCTCATCGCGATGGTCGAGCCAACCTCACTGGCGCTTCTGACACCGCCCGGTGAGTATGAGGCCGATCTGGTCGTGGGGGAGGGCCAGCCGCTCGGCCTGCCGCCGGGCTACGGCGGCCCGCTGCTGGGGATATTCGCCTGCCGCCACGAATACGTGCGCAGGATGCCCGGTCGGGTGGTCGGACAGACGGTGGATGCCGACGGGGAGACGGCGTACTGCCTGACGCTGCAGACGCGCGAGCAGCATATCCGGCGGGATCGCGCCACGAGCAACATTTGCACGAACCAGGGGCTGTGCGCGCTGGCTGCCGCGGTCTACCTCGCCGCGCTGGGGCCGCGGGGCCTGCATGACGTCGCGCTGCTTGGGGCTGAGCGAGCGCATCATCTCCACTCGCTGCTGGTCGATGCCGGCCTCGAAGCGCGTTTCACCGGCGACTTCCTCAACGAGTTCGTGGTGACCGTGCCGGGCGATGCTCGGGAGGTCGTGCGCGATCTGTGTGAGCAGGGCTACCTCGTCGGGCCGCCGCTGAGCATGGAGTACGATGGGATGGATGACTGTCTGCTGCTCGCGGCGACGGAGAGACGGACGATCGAGGAGACGGAGGCCCTTGCCGCGGCGTTCGGTGGGGGCAGCGCGCCTGATGGGGAGGAGAAGTGATGGCTGAGCGGACGTTGTTTGATGTCTCACAGCCGGGAAAGCGGTGCGCGCGGATGCCGGAGCCGACGCTGTCTGCGAGCGACCTGCTGCCGGCCGAGCACCTGCGCGGGGAGCCGCCGAAACTGCCTGAGGTCAGCGAGCCGGAGATCGCCGGACATTACGCGCGACTGGCGCGGCAGAACTTCAACGTGGACGAGCACTTCTACCCGCTGGGCTCGTGTACGATGAAGTACAACCCGAAGGTCCACGAGGAGATCGCGGCGTCACCGGGGTGGGCGCGGCTGCATCCGGCGACGCCGGAGGAGCACGTCCAGGGCGCGCTGCGGCTGATGTACGAGCTTGAGAACGCGCTGGCAGCGATCCTCGGGATGGACGCGGTGTCGCTGCAGCCACCCGCGGGCGCGGCCGGGGAGTTCACGTCGCTGCGCGTCTTCCGCGCGTGGCACGACTCGCGCGGCGACAGCAGGCGCACGCGGGTCATCGTGCCCGACACCGCGCACGGCACGAACCCGGCCTCGGTCGCGCGCTGCGGCTGGACGGTCACCGTGCTCGAGTCTGATGATGACGGGCGCGTGGCGCCGGAGATGCTCGAGGATGTCCTCGACGATGACGTCGCCGCTCTGATGCTCACGAACCCGAGCACGCTGGGGCTTTTTGAGACGCATGTGCTTGAGATCAACGAGATGGTGCACGAGGCCGGTGGCCTCGTCTACTGCGACGGGGCGAACATGAACGCGCTGCTCGGCCACGCCCGCCCCGGCGACATGGGCTTCGATGCGGTGCAGGTCAACCTGCACAAGACCTTTTCAACGCCGCACGGGGGCGGCGGGCCGGGGTCGGGGCCGATCGGGGTGGTCGAGAGGCTGGAGCCCTTCCTGCCCGCTCCGCGCCTCGTCGAGCGTGACGGAGCCCTCACCTGGGACCGGGAGCGGCCGCAGAGCATCGGGAAGGTGCAGGCGTGGTTCGGGAACTTCCTCGTGGCCGTGCGGGCGTGGGCGTACATCCGCGCGACCGGCGCGGAGGGGCTCACGCAGGTCGCGCGGGACGCGGTGCTGGCCGCGAATTACGTGCGCGCCTCCCTGCGGGACGTCCTTGACCTGCCCTATCCCGCGCGGTGCATGCATGAGTGCGTCCTGTCCGCGAAGAGCCTCAGCGAGGCGACCGGCGTACACGCCGTGGACGTGGCGAAGCGGCTGCTCGACTACGACATCCACCCGCCCACGATGTACTTCCCGCTGATCGTCGATGAGGCGCTGATGATCGAGCCGACGGAGACGGAGCCGAAGGCCGTGCTCGATCGCTTCATCGAGGTGGTTCGCGAGATCGTCAGCGACGCCGTCGAGCGCCCGGATGTGCTCCACCAGGCGCCACACAGCACTCCTGTCCGTCGTGTGGATGAGGTGGCGGCCGCGCGGAAGCCGACGCTGCGGTGGTCGGGTGGGTAGATGCGGCGGCGCGGCAGTGAGAGGCCTTGTGCATGATCGCGTTCGGAAACATGCTGTGGCGCATCGGCGAAATCCTGGACTTCGACGACCAACTGGCGTGGACGCATGACGCCGGCTTCGATGGCGTGGGATTCCACGCCAGCGGCGGTGCGCCGGGGCAGTGGCGCGGAATCGACCCGGCCGACTGCGACAGCGTCCGGCGCGCATCGCTCCGGCGACGACTGAGCGCGTTCACGTACGTCGAGATACACGCGCCCTTCGCCATCGAGTTGACCGCTGATCGGCTGGAGGCGGAGATCGACGCGCTCGCGCCCGTGCTCCGGCTTGCGGCGGACGTCGGCGCATCGGTGGTGACCGTCCACGCGCAGATCGCAGACACAGGCGGAGAGCGCGACGCGTGGGCACGCGCGATGGAGCGCCTCGACGGACTCGCGGCACAGGCGCGGACCACGATCGGGCTTGAGATCACCGACGGCTTCGCGGCGGTGAATCGCCGGGGGCTTCCCCGCGTCGGTGTGACCCTCGACGTCGGGCACATGTGTGACCGCGGGCGAGCGGGCTTGCTCGCGCGTGTCGGCGGCCTCGGCGGGCTCATCCGGGACCTCGGTCAGGCGCTCGTGCATCTTCACCTGCATGACACCGACGGCGTCACCGATCATTGTGAGGTCGGCACGGGGATCGTCGACTTCGCCGCGATCATCGCCGCGCTTCAGGAGACGGGCTACCGCGGAGCCGCCACGCTGGAGATGAACCCCGAGCGCTGCTCACCCGCCGGCATCGCGCGGAGTCTCGCCCATCTGAGAGACCTTTGCTCCGAGGGCCGGGTGGTCGGCCGATGAGGCGTCTGCTGATCGCGGATGTCCACGCCAACCTGCCGGCCTTCGAGGCGGTGCTGCGCGACTCCGGCCCGGTGGACGAAGTCGTCTTCCTCGGTGACATCGTCGGGTTCGGCCCGCATCCCGCGGAATGCGTTGATCTGCTGAGGAGCTTATCAGCCCGCGCGCTCGTCGGGAATCATGACTGCGAGGTGCTGCGGCTGTCGGACTGGTCCACCACCCCTGGAGAGCCGGTCAACTGGTTCCGGTGGACACGACGGCAACTCACCGACGCGCAGGTGGCGTATCTTGCGGGCCTGCCCGCGGAGAGGAGCATCTCCAGCACGGGCGGTGACGTCCGCCTGATCCATCATCCACCCGGCGGCCCCTACCTTCACCCTGAGATGCCGGACGCGGTGCTTGCCGGGCACTTCCGCGCACTGGCGGGAGAGACGGTGTTCTTCGCTCACTCGCACCGCGTGATCGACAGGACGGTGGAGGGCCGGCGGCTTGTATGTATTCCATCAGTGGGCCAGCCGCGAGACGGCGATCCGCGAGCGGGCTATGCGCTGGAGATCGGTGGTGAGCTGTCATTTCACCGGGTGGCGTATGACGTGGAGGCGGCGGTGGCCGATGTGCGCGCCATCGATCTCTCCCCATCATTCAGGTCACGGTGGGTTGAGTTCATGCGCACCGGCTTTGACGAGGAGTGGTCGCGTCCCTGGCGGCAGTAACTCTCGGGCCTGTCAGAGGCCGGCACGTGTGATCCAGCCTTCCGAGGCGGTCAGCCGCCGCCATCTTTTCGGAGGCTGAGTGTGCGCCGGCTCGAACGTCCGGCCGGGTGATCGCGGAGGATTGCTCGGGGCTGCGGCGAATATCAGCACACCGGTCGATGAGGCGCCCGACACGATGTGGTGGTCATGCAGCGCACACCTCAACACGGATTCCTCCGCGGCTCCGGCGCAGGCGTGGCGCTTGGTGCCTTCGCGGTGATCATGCTGCTGGGCGCTCTCGGGCACCTTCAGAGTCTCGAGAACTCACTGCTCCGCGCGCGCTTCGACCTGCGGGGGCCGAGGGAAGCGACCCCGCAGGTGCTGTTGCTCGCCATCGAGGAGGGCGGCTTGAGCGGCGTGTCGGGTGATGAGGCCGCCGCGACGCCGTGGTCGCGCCGTGGATTGGCCGATCTCGTGGACAGGCTTGATCAGGCGGGCGCCTCCGTGATCGGCCTCGACCTGCCCGCGCTCGCCGGTGAGGTGATCTCCGCCCAGGCGCCCGCCGACGATGAGTTGCTTGCCGAGGCCATGCGGCGTCACGGTCGCGTGGTCCTCCCGATGGTCCTCCGGGAGGCGATCGTGCTCGACAGGGGCGCGGCGGCGCGCGCGATGGAACGCTTCGCCATCGGGACCGGGAGGCTGGAAAGGCCGATCGGTCTGCGCCCCGGGGCACTGGCTGCGCCCTCTGAGGTGCTTGTCAGCGCTGCCGCCGGAGTCGGCTCCACCAACATCTACCTCGATCTTGACGGAGTGGCTCGCGAGGCGCCGCTTGCAGTCTCCCACGGAGGGACAATCTACCCGGCGATGTGGCTGGAACTCGCGCGGGTATTCGGAGGATATGAGCCCGGGGAGACCAGCGTAGCGCCGAAGCAGGTTGTGCTCGGCGACCGCGCCATCAGCACTGATCGCAACCTCGAGGCGCTGATCAACTACGTCGGGAGCCACCGCGACTTCCCGCGCATCTCCGGCGAGGCGGCGATGGCGATGTCGCCGGGCGATCTCAGCCAGCACGTCGCGGGGAAGATCGTGCTCGTCGGGACCGACCTTGCCGGAGTCACCACGCTGGTCGGCACGCCGACCGCCCCCTCGATGCCAGGCGTCGAGATCGCCGCGACCATCACCGAAAACCTCGTCGGCGAGCGTCTGCTTGCTCGTCCGCCCGCGTGGCTGACACCGCTGCTGACTCTCGCGTTGGCGCTCCTTGTGGGCGCGCTGGCCGCACGAGGTCGGTCATTCGACGGGCTGCTCGCCACCGTCATCCTGCTGGTGTTGATCCTGGCGGTGGCGCTGGTGTTTTTCAAGGCCGGCATCTACGTGTCGCTCGCGGAGCCGCTGCTCACAGTCACAATCGTCGGCGGGGTGCTCGTCGCCCGTTCGGCGGCGTGTGCGGACCAACAGCGCGTGAAGGCCGAGGCGGCGCTTCAGTCGAGGCTGCAGGCGATCGCCGGTGTCGGGCGACTCGTGAACTCGAGCCTCGACCGCGAACAACTGCTGCTGGAGATCCTGCGGTGGGCGGAAACTGAGATAGATGCCGAGGCATCCTCCATCCTCACGATGGAGCCGGACGGGCAGCGTCTGCGTTTTGAGGTCGCTCTCGGGGACAAGGCCGACATGCTCAAGGACATCACCGTGCGAGTGGGGGAGGGCATCGCTGGGACAGCCGCCGCCACGGGGGAGCCGATCGTCTCACAGGACGTGGCGAGCGATGAGCGCTGGAGTTCGGATGTCGCGTATGCGATCGACTACGCGACCCGCTCGATCCTCTGCGTTCCGATGCTGCTGCGCGGCGAGGTCATCGGGGTCATCGAGGTCATCAACAAGCGCGGGGGCCCCTTCACCGAACATGACGTGCAACTGCTGCAGGTGATCGCGCATCAGTCCGCTCTCTTCCTCGAAAACGCGCGCCTCTACCGCGAACTGTCCGACAGAGTGGACTTCGCCAACGAGGAGTTGCGCAAGACTAACACGCGCCTGCAGTTCGAGATGGCGCGGATAGCCACGCTCGTTGATGAGATGGCGGACGCGGTGATTGCGACAGACGGCGCCGACCGCGTGGTGATCTTCAACAACGCCGCGGAGCGGATGTTCGGGATCCCGGCGCAGCGGGCCGAGGGCAGGCTTGCGATGACGCTGGTCGATCATCAGGAGGTCTCCGAACTCTTCACAATGCCCCTGTCTCCTCACGGCGGGTCGTATGAGACCGAGATCGCGCTTGATGAAAACGAGGGCGTGGTGGTACGCGCGCACATCGCATTGATCGACGAACCGGGCAACCGCTCGGTCGGCAAGTGCGCGGTCTTCACCGACATCTCGCACCTCAAACAACTCGATCGCATGAAGATGGACCTGATCTCCTTCGTCTCACACGAACTGAAGAATCCGATCGCATCGCTCCAGGGGGCCTGCAAGCTGCTGATCGACCGCGTGGACGTCGAGGACGAACGCACCGCGCGTCTGCTTGACATCGCCCGCCGCCAGAGTCGGCGGATGCAGTATCTCGTGCAGGACTTCCTCGATCTCTCGCGGATCGAAGCCGGGCAGGAACTGAGCCTGAACCTCGCGGAGATCGATGATCCGCGCGCGCTGATCGCGGACGCGATCGCTTTGTGCCGCGGCATCGATCCGGACGGTCCGATCTCCGTCGAGGTCGCGCCGGATATGCCGGCATTCCACGCGGACCGCAACAAGCTTGAGGCTGTCATCATCAACCTCGTCGAGAATGCGGTGAAGTATTCGCCTCCTGATGCGCCGGTCACCGTCCGCGTCCACCCTGAGGAGCAGGAGATCGTCATTGAGGTTGAGGATGAGGGCACGGGAATCCGCGAGGAGGACCTGCCGAAGCTCTTCCGCAGCTTCCAGCGCGTCCATGATGACAGCTACGGGCAGGTGAGCGGCACGGGCGTGGGCCTTTACATCTGCCGGCATATCATGCAGGCTCATGGGGGGGAGGTCACGGTGGAGAGCGCCTGGGGCGAGGGATCGACATTCCGCCTGCATTTGCCTCGCCATGACGAGGAACACGAGGAGACATCTGATGCCTGAGCAGCCCGCCCTTCGTGAGGGCACCGTCGTGAAGCTCAAGAAGCCGCACCCGTGCGGCGCCAACGCGTGGGCGATCATGCGGATGGGGATGGACGTGAAGCTGCGTTGTGGAGGCTGCGGGCAGGTGATACGCCTCCCGCGGAAGAAATTCGAACGCAGAGTGCGCGGGATCGTCGAGCAGGACGCCTTGAGGCAGGATGCTTCGGAGGATGCCGGCACGTGAACGGCCTGGATGAGGCGCAGTGGTTGCGCGAAACATACGAGCGTCTTCCCATGGCCGACTGCACCGGTTGTGAGGGCTGCGCGAGCCGCTGCATGGGCAACCTCGCTATCACGCGCGTGGAGTTCGACGCGATCCGCGAGTTTCTCGGCGGGGCGATCTATCAGCCGACAGTGCGTGACGCCGGGCGGATGGCGACGCCGTGCGAGTTCAGCGATCCTGACGGACCGCGGTGCCTGATCTACCCGGTGCGACCGCTGATCTGCCGTCTCTTCGGCATCGTCGAGTGGCTGCCATGCCCCCGGGGGCGAGTGCGGACCCTTGTTCCGGACGGGCCGAGGATCATGGAGCAGTACCGCCGGTTCGAGCGCAGGAGCTTTCGGGAGTGGATGCGGGAGGACGCGACCTCGGACACCTGATGGGGGGAGCGCAACCGATCACAGCATATTGGAAGGACCGTTTGAAGCATGGCGACAGTGGAAAGCATAATTGTAATTGCGGCGCCGGTGGAGGAAGTCTACGCCATCGCAAAGGACGTCGAGCGTTTCCCGCAGTTCATGGATGATGTGCAGGATGTGGAGATACTCGAAGAGGAGGGTCCGCGGCGGGTCTCCCACTGGGTGGGATTGATCGAGGAGTTCAACCGCACCCTGGAGTGGACCGAGGAGGACTACTGGGATGATGAGAATCACTCCTGCCGCTTCGAGATGATCGAGGGCGACTTCACTGAGTACAGCGGAATCTGGACTTTCGAGGAGGACGAGGGGGGCACTCTGGTGAAGTTAGCGGTGGACTACGAATATGCGGTGCCGCTCATCGGCCCGCTGATCAAAAAACTGCTTCATCGTAAGGTCCAGCAGAATTGTGACAACATGCTCTCTGCAATAAAAGAACAGGCGGAGAAGGACTGAAGCCGGTCCACGTGGAATAGGGTCGAGGCGGAACTATCCGATCGTATCGGCATCGGTGCTGCCGGTGCCGTGCTGTCGTTGCTTTCGTCGCTGCCGTGTGTTATACTTCGGCGCAGGCGCGTCCAACTCGGCCAGATGCCGTCATCAGGTGAGGTGCGAGATGCAGGACATACGCAGTCACCGCACTGTCGTCGCAATAGTGATCTCTCTGCTCAGCCTCCTGCTTGTTGCAGGTGTGGCCGAGGCCCGCGAGGCGCAACTGGCGGGGATTCGGCTCGGGCAGCATGCCGTCAACCTCCTCGACATCTACGGCCAGCCACGAGGCATCGTCACCGGCCAGGGTGAAGCATTCGCTGGCGGCGGCGCCGCCGGGGCTGGTGAGATGGGGATGGAGGGCGAGATGGGCATGGAGGGCGAGATGGGCATGATGGAAGGTGAGATGGACATGCCCATGGAGGATCCCGGCATGGTCGAACCGGGGATGGAGGGCCCTGGCGCGTTCCCCGAGGATGAGATGGCCATGGAGGGCGGGCCCGAAGACGCCGCCGGCGCGGCGGCAGCGGGCGCGGGCGGCGTGCAGGCCAACCCCTATCCGCTCTGGGCGCTTCCGGTCTGGGTGGACCTCGAGAGCAATCAGGTCCAGTGGCTTTACACCGTGGGGCCGGTCGTGCTCGGCTTCGTCCTCGACCGTGACGGCTACATCGAGTCGATCGCGGTCGCGGGCGAGAAGTGCGACTTCGCTCGCTCGAGCATGTGGCAGCCCCATCAGTACGTCAAACTCGGCGACAGTTACAAGCACGTGATCTACCGCTACGGCTGGCCCGATGAGACCATCACGTATTACTCGACCGGGCCGGGCGAGGTTGGGACCGGTGGCGGATCGGTCAGCGTGACGTGGAACGGGATGACCCGCGAGTTCACGCGAGACTGCATCCTCCAGTACGACGTCAACAACAACATCAACTTCACCTTTCACAATATGAGTGTCGTTCGAATGCACATCTGGACCCACGAGTGAACGGAACCGACATGAGTTGACAAAAAGCCCCCGGAACCCTCCGGGGGCTTTTTTCGTAGAGGAGCAGAGGAGCGATCGGGATGAAGTTCGCGACGGAGTACCTCTGGTTTGAGACGGAGAGCAAGCGCGAGTACATCAACATCACCGACGAGGTGGCGCAGATCGTCGCCGACAGCGGAGTGCAGGAGGGGATGGTGCTGGTCTCGGCGATGCACATCACCGCCGGCGTCTACGTGAATGACGCCGAGGCGGGGATCATCCAGGACATCGACGAGTGGGCGGAGGACCTTGCGCCCTTCCGCGCGGATTACAAGCACCACCGCACCGGCGAGACGAACGGTGACGCGCACCTCAAAAGCCTGCTGATCCACCACGAGGTCATCGTGCCGATCACCGACGGCGAACTCGACCTCGGCCCGTGGCAGCAGGTCTACTACGCGGAGTTCGATGGAATGCGCCCCAAGCGCGTGATCGTGAAGGTCATGGGCGAGTAGTTGGAGAACGGGACGACGGACGGCAACGGCAGCAGGCTGGAAGGTCTGCTCCACGACGGCGTTGATCACAGGTATTGGTGGTCCCGCCACAGAAGCCGCGAGGAGGTCCTTTGATGGGCTATCACATTGAGCTTCCGGAGGGCGCATACCACGTCGTGACCGCGCTGGAGCACTGCGCGTGGCCGAACCTGACGCTGATGCCGGGCGGTGAGATCGGCGCTGTGATCTACTCACATCCGAGCCACGGGTGGGATGAGGGCGACCCGGAGCTTTGGGTCAGCTCCGACGGCGGATACACGTGGGGCTGCCGCAGCGAAGTGACCGAGCACGAGCCGCCGAGTGTGCGGATGAACGTGGCGGCGGGGCTCAACCCCGACGGCCATCTCGTCGCGCTGGTGAGTGGCTGGAGCCTGCAGGGGGAGGAGCGGGCGGGCCGCGGGCGGGTGCTCAAGCCGTGGGTGAGCATCTCCACCGACAACGGGCACACCTGGGAGCATGCCGGTGAGGTCGCGCCGGACGCCATCGAGGGCTTCGAGGGCGAGCCGGTGCTGATCCCCTTCGGCGACGTCTGCGTCAACGGTGACGAGTGTGTGGTGAGTTGCTACGGCTCGGCGAACTGGCAGCAGGACGTCGCGCGGCACTGCGTTCTGATGCGCAGCACTGACGGTGGGCGGACGTGGGGCGACCCGTCGATCATCGGCGCGGAGAATTACAACGAGACGGACGTGCTGGTCCACTCCAGCGGCCGGTGGCTTGCGCTGGCGCGAACGGCATCGGTCGTCTCACGCGATGTGGGCACCTCGCACGGGGCGAATGTGCGGCTTTTCGTCTCGGAGGACGAGGGACGGACGTGGGAATTCGCGCAGGACCTGAGCCAGCCGAGCCAGCATCCGGGACATCTGCTGGAGCTTGCGGACGGTCGCATCCTCGCGTGCTACGGCAGCCGCATCCCGCGGTTCCGCGGCGTGGTCGGGCGGATCAGCGATGATGTGGGGGAGAGCTGGTCGGCGCCCTTCGTGATCGTGGGCGGGCTGCTGGAGGGCGACTGCGGCTATCCGTCGAGCGCGCAGGTGGACGACGGGGAGATCGTCACGGCGTATTACACGAACGCCGCGCCGTGGCACCGCCGCTATCACATGGGCGTGGTGCGGTGGAGTCTCGACGCGGTCCCGCTCGGCTGACGGTCAGTCGGCGTACTGCACCAGCGAGTCTTTGAAGCGCGCGTATGCATCGCGCCAGCGATCGTACGCGTCCATGCTGTCGTAGCGGATGCCGAAGTAATACTTCACGTTCAACTCCGGCTGGTGGATCTCGACCCACGACCGCGTGTAGTCATCACGCGGACTTTGCACGGTGACCCAGGTGAACGCTTTCTTCTCGATGTCCACGCCCTCGGTGGAGGCGGTGCGTTCGAGGACGGTCTCCCCGCGCCAGACGGTCGGCCACGCAGGCTCACCGCTCCACAGTGGCGAGTAGACGTAGAACTCGACGGCGCGATCCGCTGAGATGAAGCGCATTCCGTCCTCATCGTAGCCGTCGGCGGTCGGTGCGTGGTCGTAGCCGGCGGGACGGAAGCCCGCGGGGTAGTCGATGTCAAACCAGGGGCCGCGGTAGGTGATCCAGTCTCCGTCGCGCACGGCCACGCGCAACTGCATCTGACGGCTTGCGGCACTGCCGGTGAGGGTGAGGATGCGCCTGTCGTAGTCGATGCTGGCGCCGAATGATTCGACGACAAAGCGCGCGGGGACGTAGGTGACGCCCGCGAGCAGTACGGGCGGTTCGTCGAGCACGATCGCCTCGCCATCGAGGAGCGCCGCAGTGGAGTCGGGGCGCAGATTCACGGTGGTGTTCCTGCGCGTGATCGTGATCTCGTCATTCTCCCCGTCCCACTCGACGGTCGCGCCGAGCCACTCGGTGACGGTGCGGACCGGCACGAGTGTGCGTGCGTCCTGGAGCACGGCCACCGCCGATCCGTCCTCGTTGGCTGCGAACACCGGAACTGCGATCATCGCGAGCAGTGCTGCGACACCGATGCTGCTGGCAAAGCGCATGGCAGGCTCCTCCGGCCCGATCGAGCGTTACGATCACCGATGTACTTCGATGCGCGCTGTCGACTTCCTCGTCAGATTACAAGGTGTCGCGCACGTCGGTGGCGAAGTGCCGCCGCGTTGGAAATGTGAAGAGCGAGTTTGATCCGGAGGCGCTACGATGTCAGAGTTTCTCGTGCAGGACGGGCAGACGTACATCTTCCAGGGGGATTCGATCACGGACGCGGGTCGGCGGGCCGCCGCGGCACCCTTCGGCACCGGCTACGCAAAACTCGTGGTGGACCTGGTGACGGCGAGGTATCCGGAGCGGAAGATCAGGTGGATCAACAGAGGGATCGGCGGCAACCGTGTGACTCAGCTTTCGGAGCGCTGGACGGATGACACGATCCGCCACGACCCCGACTGGGTCTCGATCCTCATCGGCATCAACGACGTACACTCGATGCTGCGGCAGATGGAGCCGATCGTGCCGGTGGAGCTTTTCCGCGAGAAGTATGACGAGATCGTCTCGCGCACGATCTCCGAGACGGGCGCGCAGGTGCTGCTGATCGACCCGTTTTACATCAGCATTGACAGCGCGGGGCAGGACTGGCGGACGGTGGTGCTCGACGCGCTGCCGAAGTACATCAAGGTGACTCGCGAGATGGCGGAGAAGCACGGGTGCCGACATATCCCGATGCACGACATCTACCAGGAGCACCTGTCCTTGCGGGAGAGCGAGGTCTTCTGCCCCGAGCCCGTCCACCCCGGCCCCACCGGGCACATGGTCATCGCGAACGCGATCGTGGAGGCGCTGACGGAGTAAAGCCGTAGGCGAGCTGGCCCCCGCGCCAGCCTGTGTCGTTGGAGTCGTTCTCCCCCTCTCCCGCTTGCTTCATGTCGTGTATGAAGCCAGGGAGAGGGGGAAGCGATGTCGTTTATCGCAGGGGGAGAGGTCGTCGTTCCTCAGATCCTCTCCACGTCCACGAACTCGCCCGTCTCCATCGATTCGAGGGCCGCGAAGGCGACTGCGCCGGACATCCACGCGTCCTGAATGCCCTCCTCGGGGTCCTCGTCGCGCTCGATGCGGTCGAGGAAGTGCGTCAGCAGCGCCATGTCGTGATGCTGGTGGCCCCAGCCCTCGGGCGGCTCGACCTCGATGACCTCCTTCGGCTTATCCGGCAGCGGGAAGTACTCGATCGTGTAACTGTGCATGTCGGTGCGCAGTTCGCCCTCCGTGCCGATGAGTATCATGCGGCGGTCGCCGCGCGGGGAGACCATCGTCATCGTGTATGATACGCGCATCCCGCTGTCAAACTGCGCGACAAGCTGCGTGTTGTCGGTGGTATCCTTGTCTACGTTGTACACGCAGTAGTCCTCAGGCAGCACCTGCGGGCCGGCGGTCTCGTAGAAGCGCTGGCGGTATTCGTCGCCCTGGTCGGCGTAGTACATGCACTCGTCGGTGAGGTCGCACTCGTGGCAGTAGTCGGCGGCGTCCTCGCGCGGAGTGAAGACGTCGAGGCCGCCCATCGCCGCGACGCGCGTGGGGTAGGCGTCGAGGATGAAGTTGATGATGTCGAGGGTGTGGCAGCCTTTGTGCAGGAGCATATCCCCGGACATCTCGCGGAAGCGATTCCAGCGGCGCATGTACGTCGCCCCGTGGAACCAGCCCACGGCCTCGTGGACGATCGCGGCGATGGGCTTGCCGATCGCGCCGCCCTGCACGAGTTCGCGCATCTTCATCGCGAGCGGATCGTAGCGGAGCACAAAGCCGAGGTGCAGGATCTTCCCGGCATCGCGCGCGGCCTGGCAGATCGCGGCGGCGTCCTCGGGGTTGGTCGCGAGGGGCTTCTCGACGAGGCAGTGCTTGCCGGCCTCGAAGCACGCGACCGCGGGTTCGCGGTGCGCGTAGTCGGGCGTGCAGACGAGCACCGCGTCCACGTCGTCCATCTGCTGGAGCTTCTCCTGCCCGATCACCTGTGGGCAGGCAAGTTCGTTCTCCTCGCAGAAGTTCGCGACGGTCTCGGGCGTCCGGCCGACCATCGCCGTCCACTCCGCGCGGCTGTCCTCCATCCGGTTGAGCACGTCAACGTAAATCTGCCCCCGGCCACCTGTGCCGAGGAGCGCAAGTCTGATTGGCGCCATCGTGTCCTCCTGTGTGTCCCGTGTTGTCGTCAGTCCTCCGCCATGAGCGCCTCGTGGGCCTCGGCGAGCGTCTCGATGATCGGGATGTTCTGCGGGCACTTCGGCTCGCAGATGCCGCACTCGACGCAGTGCGAGGCCCACTCGTCGGGGTTGGTCATCTTCTGATAGCCCATCCGGCCGCGCCGCGGGCTTGAGATCGCCATCTCGTTGTACATGTTGAACACGCGCGGGATGTCCACGCCCTGCGGGCATGGCATGCAGTAGCGGCAGTTGGTGCAATCCACCTTGATGCTGCCACGCATGTGTTCCTTCAGCGCCTCGATCAACTCGCGCTCATCGTCGGTGAGGCATCCCGGGTCGCTGACGCTTGCGACCTCGATGTTCTCGTCGAGGTGCTCCATCTCGTTCATCCCGCTGAGCGCCGTTGCGACTTCACGATGGTCGAATACCCATCGCAGGGCGAGTTGCGCGGGCGACCAGTCGATCCCGAGGCGCTTTCGCTCGGCCTCGAGGTCATCAGGAAGGGGGTTCGCCAGCGCGCCGCCACGGATCGGCTCCATCACGATCACGTCGATCCCGCGGTCGGCGGCGTAGTGCAGGCCCTCGGCCCCGGCCTGGGTGGTCTCGTCGAGATAGTTGTATTGAATCTGGCAGAAGTCCCAGTCCCACGCGTCGATGATCCGCTTGAAACACTCGACGTGATCGTGGAATGAGAAGCCGGCGTAGCCGATGCGGCCATCTTCGAGCAGGCCGTCCAGCCAGTCGAGCACGCCGAGGCCGTGGAGTTTGTCCCACGTCGGCCCGATGAGCGTGTGCAGCATGTAAAAGTCGATGTGATCCATCTGCAGGCGCTCGAGCTGCGCGTTGAAGACGCGGTCGAAGTCCTCGGGCGCCTCGATCTCGCTCGGCGGGAGCTTGTCGGCCACGAAGACCTCGTCGCGGATGTCGGTCAGTGCGCTCCCGACGACGCGTTCGCTGTTGCCGCCGTGGTAGAACCACGCGGTGTCGTAGTAATTGACGCCCTGCTCGTGTGCGTGATGGAGCAGGCGGTTGGTCTTCTCCTCGTCTATGTTCTTTGAGTCGCCGTCAATGACGGGCAGGCGCATGCAGCCGAAGCCGAGTGCGGAGACCTGCTCGCCGCAAAGATCGCGGTATTGCACAGGAGTGTGCTCCCTTCTGCTTCTCAGAGTTCTTCGATCTCGACCATCTGGTCGCTCTCAATCGAGTCGATGGCTGCGAACGCGACGGAGCCGGAGTGATATGCGTACTGGATGCCCTTCTCCGGATCATCACCCTGCTCGATGCGGTCGAGGAAGTCGGCCATCAGGTCCACGTCTGAGAGCTTGTGTCCGCCACCCTCGGGCCGCTCGATCGGGATCTCCTCAGGCTCCTCGGCGGTGACGTGGCGCAGCTCCATCGAGTACGCGTGGCGGCCCATCGTGGCGATGATCTCGCCCTCGGTGCCGATGAAGTTGAAACGCCGCTGATCGTGCTGATGGGTGAGTGTCATCGTGTACGACAGGCGCACGCGCTCCTGGAACTCGGCGCTGAGGAAGACGGTGTCGGTTGAATCTTTGTCCACGTTGTACACGCAGGCGTCGATGGGGAGCGCGCCCGCGCCGCTGGAGCCGGAGCGTTCGATGGGTTCCTCCTCGGGGAGTTCCCTGCGGTAGATGCAGTCCTCGACGTCGCAGTCGCGGCATTGCAGCGCCGCGTCATCGCGTGGCAGAAAGACTTCGGTGCCGCCGAATGCCGCGACGCGCTCGGGGAAGACGCCGGTGATCCAGTTGAAAAGGTCAAGCGTGTGACAGCCCTTGTGCAGCAGCAGATCGCCGGAGTACTTTCGCAGGCGGTGCCAGCGGCGGAAGTACGTGCTGCCGTGGTGATGGCCGACGGCCTCATGTACGATGCCGCCAAGGAGCGTGCCGATCGCGCCGCCGCGGATCATTTCGCGCAGCTTCACGGCCATCGGGTCGAAGCGGAGCACGAAGCCTGACACGAGGACCTTGCGGGCGTCGAGCGCCGCGCGGCAGACGTCCCGGGCGCCGTCTGCGTCGATGGCGATGGGTTTCTCGACGAGCACGTGCTTGCCGTGCTCGTAACACGTCAGGGCGAGGTCGCGGTGGGTGTGATCCGGCGTACACAGCACAATCGCGTCAACCTCGTCGATGCTCACGAGATCCTTCAGATCGTCGATCTGCGTTCCGATCAGCTCGTGCGTCTCGCAGAACCGTCCTCGCTTCTCCGCGTCAATGTCGCAGATGGCGAGATATTCAGCGCGAGGCTCATCGCGGCCCTCGTTGATCTCCTTGACTGCGTTGACGTAGACGCGGCCTCGAGGGCCGGTCCCCACCAGTCCCAGCTTGATGGGCATGGTGCATCTTCCTTCCGATGGGTAATGCGCCGTCGGGCGTCGTCTCCCGGTGAGCGTACGCCGTCCACGGCGGCGGGAGTCATGTGACCTTTTCGGGTGACACGCGACTTGAGAATCTGTCCGCCGCGATGTATGATACTTTCGTCGCCATCAGCCGCTCCTTCCGATCTCATGCAGTCGCGCATTTCGCCGGCGGCAGGGGGAAGCCCTGCACCTCCACCGATCTTCACCTCGCAGGAAAGGGAACATAATGTCGCCCACCGCATCCGCACGAATCACGGTCACGCTCGTCACGATCACCGCGCTGCTGCTCGCCATCGCGCCTGCTGCGGCACAGGACCCGGTCGCCGCGTGGGATCTCGGCGCCATCACCGGCGACTCGATCGCTGAGCTATCCGGCGGCGAACACTCGCTCGAGGTCTTCGGCGCGAGCGGTGGGGAGGCGATGGGACGCGGCTTTGTGCAGACCGGGCCGGATGCTTATGCGGTCGGTCCCGCGCTCGGAGATGGCTGGGAGAACCTCACCCTCACCGCGGTGGTCTATCAGCCGCGACCCTCGGGGAAGTACGCCGGGATCGTCGCGCGTGACAACTACGGCGGCTCCGACGGCGACGCCTTCGGCATCATCTGCCATCAGCAGGATGAGTGGGTGGGGCGCGTGAGGACGGACGCCGGGCAGGCGAGCGTCACGTGTCCGATCGAGACCGGCTGGCACCAGCTTTCCCTGACGTACGATGGGAAGGTGGTGCGCCTGTTCGTCGATGGTGAACTCGCGGCAGACGGCGCGCTGTCCGGCGAGATCGTGCGCGAACCGGATACGCCGCTGGTGGTGGGGGCGTACTCGAACCTCAACGGCTGGTTCACCGGCGGGATCGCGTTTGCTTCAATCCACGACCGGGCGCTGACCGCCGAGGAACTGCATCTTGCGTGGGAGGCGTGGGAGGCGGCCAACCCGCTTTCCAACGAGTTCACCTTCGCACAGGCAGCTGACACCCACGTGACGGACACGAAGAGCGTCGAGATCGTCAACGATGCGGTGGACATGATCAACGCCGATCCGCGCGTGGCCTTCAGCCTGTGGCTGGGCGACCTGACGCAGCACTCCACGGAGGACGAGATGGCGCTGGCGCGGATGGCCCTCGACAGGCTGGAGCAGCCGCGGTACACACTCCGCGGCAACCACGATCAACGCGACGGGCTCTACGAGCAGGAGTTCGGCGAACTCAACTACACCTTCGAGCACGCGGGCTGGAAGTTCATCATGCTGGACACGAACCCCGGTGACAAAACGCCGATCGACGAGGAGCGCATGCAGTGGCTGCGCGATGTGCTTGACGAGACCGATTCTGACCAGCCGCTGGTCCTGTGCACACACCACCCGCTCGCGCCCGGTGTCGGCCTGCGACTCGCGGGCGCCGACGACGTGCTGGCGCTCTTTTCCGAACACAACCTCAAGGCGGTCCTGGGCGGACATCATCACGGGAACCACGAAGAGACGGTGGACGGTGTCCTTTACACAAAAAACGCCTGCCTGGCGACTACGCGCGTGAATTTCGACGGCGACACCGAGCGCGGCTACCGGCTCTTCCACTGCACCGAGGACGGCATCACCAGCGAGTTCGTCCCCGTGCGCGACGTTCAGCCGGAGGACGTGCAGCAGTAACGTACATGAGAGCGCCCGGATCGGGCGATCCGGGCGCGTAAGCGATCCGAAAGCTCAGGGCGCAGTGTTCTCCTGAGGCCCGGGGAACATCTCGTCGAGCTTCGCCATCACGTCGCTCGGAATCTCAGCTTCGGCCGCCCCCAGGTTGTCCTCAAGCTGGCTGACCTTCGTCACACCGGTGATGACGGACGTGACCGCCTCATGCTCCAGACACCACGCCATCGCCAGTTGTGCGCAGGTCAGGCCGAGGTCGCCCGCCATCTCTTGCATCTGCTTGACCTTGCGCAGGTTCTCCTCCGACCAGTAGTTGTCCATGAGGATCTTGTTCTGCGTGTCATCCGCCGCGCGCGTGCCCTCCGGTGGCGGCTCGCCGGGCTCGTACTTGCCCGTGAGCACACCGTGCGCCAGCGGCGAGAAGACGACGTTCCCCACGCCGTTCTTCAGGCAGGTCGGATAGACGAACTCCTCCGGGTCGCGCCACAGCAGCGAGTAGCGCGGCTGGTTCGAGACCGGCGGCCGGCAGCCCATCATCTTCGCAAGGTCGCATGCCTCCTGGATCAGCGCCGCGGGCCACTCGCTCACACCCCAGTACAACACCTTCCCCTGCCGCGACAGGTCGTCCATGATGCGGATGGTTTCCTCCAGCGGCGTGCCCGGATCAGGCCGGTGGCACTGGTAAAGGTCGATGTACTCGGTCTGCAGCCGCTCCAGCGACGCGTGACATTGCTCGTAGATGTGCTTTGCCGACAACCCGCGGTCATTCGGCCCGTCGCCCATCGGCGCCCAGACCTTCGTTGCGAGCACGTAGTCGTCGCGGTCGTAGTCCTGCAGGATCTTGCCGAGCGCGATCTCCGCGCCCCCGCGGTTGTACGCATTCGCGGTGTCGATCCAGTTGATGCCGCCGTCGAACGCGACCTTCACGCACTCGGCGGCCGTCTCGTCGTCAACATGCATCCCGATCGTCAGGTAGCTGCCAAGCCCGATGGTGCTGAGCTTGACGCCCCACTTGCCCAGGTTGCGGTATTCCATCCTCCGCGCCTCCCTGTGTCTCTGCGTCATATCCTCGACGCTGCCCTTCGCGCCGCAGGATGCATTTCCCTCGTTGCGTCATCCGTCAGAGCATCAGCGTGGTGCGCTGCCGCGGCATGTGCGAGCGCGGGAATATCTCCCGCGCCATCGCAAGCACCTCGTCCGGCGCCGCGGTCGTGTGTACGATGTAAAGGTCGCCGACCTCTGCATCCCGCGCGATGGTGGCCGACTGGCGCACACTCGAGTGTGTCGCGCCGTCCGGGTCCGGGTCATCGAGACCCGCGGCGGCCTCCATCACCAGCACGTCCACTCCGCGGAAGAAGTCCGCAAGCTCCGGGACATACGCGGTGTCGCCGGAGATCCCGATCGTCGCGCCCGTCCGCATGTCGGTGAAGTGGTATGCAAGGCCCTGCACCGGATGGCGGGTCGGCGCGGTGCGCACCTCGAACTCCTCGAGGCTGAAGCTCGCGCCCGGCTCCGTCGGCATCACCTCCGGCGTGGTCTGCACTGCGCTGTGGCGGTCGGTCAGCAGATACGCCCTCGCCCGCTCGACAATGTCCTCGATGTCCTGCGCGGGGCCGAAGACGCGAAGCTCGGCGTCGCTCTCCAGCCGCTTCTGCTGCATGCGGCGGTAGAAGAAGACGCTCGCAAGGCCCATGTAATGATCGTGGTGGCAGTGGGTGATGAGCACCGCGTCGAGGTCGAGCGCGCTCCGGCCGCTGTCGAGCAGCGACACCGCCGCGCACCAGCCGCAGTCCACCAGTATGTGACCGTTGAGCAGATAGCAGGCGGTCTCATTCCCCACCGACGGGGTGCAACTCGCCGTGCCGATGAAGGTCAGCGTTGTCCGGTCAGTCGATTCCGAGTGGCTGTCGGCCATCATATCTCTCCCCGGGGCTCTTGATCGATCACGGTGCGGCCTGCCGGCTGCGTATCAACGGTTACGAATGCGACGGTGAAAGCGGTTACGCAGCGCAGGAGAATATCAGGGACGGAACGACGTCCGGGCGGGGGCGCCCGGACTCCGGGTCTTCCTGCGATTCTGGCCTCCAGGCGCCCTCGCCTGGAGACACGTTACCCGCGTCACCCCAGGCCCTGAAAGTTCATGCGGAGTCGGCCTGCCGCTCAGACGAACGGCCGCCACCGCCGCGCCTCCAGCGCCCGCAGAAGCTCCACCGTCTGAATGAGCATCCGCGGCAGGTGCAGCGGCTCCTTGCGCGGCTTCTTGCCCGGCCCGGTGACGTCCCACGGGTAGCTTCCCTCGCGCGTGACCTGCCGGTGCCACTCACCGTGCTCGTGGTTCGGGAAGTGCGACCACGTCCACTCGTGGGCGCGGTCGTACCAGTCGAGGCACCACTGCTCGCCCGTCAGCGCCCACGCCAGCAGCAGCCCGTAGAGCGCCTCGGTGTGCGGCCACATGTTCTTATTGCTCTCAGGCGCGGTCGGCTCGCCGGTCTCGACGTCGATCGTTCCGAAGAAGCCGCCGAACTCATCGTCCCACGAGGCCTCGATGTGCGAGCGGAGCGCCTCCGCCGCCCGCTCCACCCGCTCCCGCTCATTGCGCTCGTGGAAGATGTGCAGCCCGAACCACGCCGACTCGACCGCGTGCCCGGCGATGCACGCCCGGCCCATCGGCCCGTCGAGCACCGACCCGTCGGCGCCGAGGTACTCGCGGACAAGTCCATGCTCGGCGTCGAGGTAAAGGTCCTGCACCCGCAACGCGTGATCGTAACTGGCGGCGAGGATCTCGGCGTCCGCGAGGGCCGTCCCGAGTTGATGGTAGACCAGTGAAAAGATCATCGAGACGCCGTGGGACGCCGCATCGTCGCCGAGGTCGCCCCTGCCGACCAGCTTCGCGTTCGCCGGGACCATCCGCTCCTCGACGGTGGCCCACGTGCTGCGCGCCGCCTCGATCGCCCGCTCACTGCCGGTCGCGCGGATGTACTCCGCGAGCCCCATCATGATGAAGCCGTCCGCGTAGATGTCCCCGCCCGGCTCCAGCGGCGTGCCATCGCGCTCGATCGAGTGTGGCCAGGTCCAGCCGACGCGGGGTCCGACATCCGCGATCAGTTCGAACGTACTCTCCGCCACCGCGAGCCAGTCGTGGCGCGCGCCGATGCGGTTGTAAAGGCGCGACCAGATGAACAACGCCCGCCCCACCGACCAGATCGGCTTGACATCGCTGGTCACGCGCCCGTCCTCGGTGACGGTCTCCATCGGCCCGCCGAACTCGTGGTCGATCGCGTGCTCCATCCACCACGGCACGACGTTGCCCAGCAGTTCGTCCTCGTAGAGTCGCAGAAGTCCACCGAAGTTGCCGGGCGCACCCGCCGCAGGTGAGATCCCCTCGTTCCCGTCAGTCGTCATCACATTCTCCCCAGCGTCTGCTGATCTGCTCGATGCATCCTTCCGGATCGTAGTCCTCGCGCTTCACGCCGAGGCCGCTCTCTCTGCGGATGGCCGCGAGGTCGCGAAGCTGCTCGTCGTCGAATGTCTCTGCGCCGCCGAGTTGGCCGATGATCGTTGCAACCTTCGCGCCCTGCTCGACGGTCTCCATCCGGTAGTACGCCTCCCACACATCGGCGCCGACCGTCACCACGCCGTGGTTGCGCAGAAGAAATGCGTCGGCCGTCTCGAGCATCGGCAGGGCGCTCCGCGGGACCTCCATCGAGCCGGGCGCGCCGTATTCCGCGCACGGCACCTCCCACAGCGCGACCGCGATCTCCGTCAGATGCTGCGTCGGCACCGGCTTTCCCAGCGCCGCGAAGGCTGTCCCGTGGGGCGGGTGCGCATGGACGACCGCGTCGATGTCGCGCCGCGCGCAGTAGCAGGCGAGGTGCAGCAGCGCCTCCGAGGATGGCCTGCCGGGGCCGATCACACAGCCGTCAGGCGCGAGTTTGACGAGGTCGTCGGGCTCCATGAAGCCCTTGGAAACGCTCGTGGGGGTGATCAGGACAGTCCCGTCTTCGACTCGCGCGCTGATATTCCCGTCATTCGCGGCGACCTGCGAGCGCAGCCACATCCGGCGGCCGACCTCGCAGATCGCCTCGCGAAGCTCTGTCTCAGTTGGCATGTCTTCTCCCTGTCAGATCGTCGCTTGCCTAACGTGCGTCACACTCATTCCGGGAACGACGACCCCGTCGTCGCCGTTCCCTTTTCCCCGTTCACTCTTCCCTTTTCCCTGCCGTTCACACGTCGCTGAGCATGACCGGCTCGCCGGATGCTGCCGACTCGTTGGCGGCGATGCTCACCGCGAGCGACTTCACGCCGTTGGAGTAGTCCG
>JBKHFA010000026.1:0-21728 GCA_046540615.1 Armatimonadota bacterium
GTCAATGCAAATGCGGCGAGGGCCGCGACCGGCATCACAAGCAGCGCCTTCCACGAAGCGCCCTCTTCGCCTCCCCGCTTCCGCCATCGGACGATCCCCCACGCCACCAGCGGCGCCGCCAGCGCGACGCCACCGGAGTACTTCACGCTGGCCGCAAGGCCCGCCGCGACTCCTGCCCACAGTACATTCCGCCAGCCAGGCTCATCCACCATCGCCACCGCGAAATAACACGCCAGCGCGGTGAAGAACGCTCCGGGCACGTCCACCGTCGCATAATGCGAATGAAGCACATGCAGCGGAGCCAGCGCCAGCAGCAGCCCCGCCCCCAGACCCTCGCGATGCCCCCAGATGCGACGAGCCGTCGCGTACACCACCGCGACCGTCGCAACCGCAAGCAGCACCGTCACGATCCGCGCGTCAAAGGTCCACTCGCGCAGGGCCTCAGGAAGCACCGGGCCTCCGGGCGTCGCGGTGGCGACCTGTGAGAAAAGCGCGGGATTTGCAAGGGCCGCGGCCGCCGCAACGAGGTAAAGGTAGAGGCTGCCGTAGTTAAAGAAGTGCGGATTCGCGTCGCCAAGCGCCAGCGAAAGCGCTCCTCGGAGCGAGTGAAACTCGTCGGGGTGATAGGAGAAGAGATGCGTGTCATCGGGCAGGCCCCAGCCGATCCCGACCAGCCGGACGGCCAGCGCAACCGCCAGGACCACCACGATCCCGGCTATCTGCCCGAGTTTCACGCGGCTGTCATCCGCGTTGCCCCGCAACTGCGCCTCTGCCATGCTCCCCTCCCACGAAAAGGCGGCGCCGAGCGAATCCGCCTGGCGCCGCCCGGGTTGTCTGCAACGCCAATCAGCCTGCCGAGTGCATGATCGCGTAGTGTGACGTCGGCCCCCAGTTGCCCGCGCCATCGACCGCGCGCACATGGAAGAACCACAGGCCGCTCTTGAGATCCTCGAAACTCTTCGCGGCACTGTCGCCCATCGACTCAAGAGCGGGGTCTGTCGCCGGCTCCTGGTCGAGCACGTATGAATACCCCGCGATGCCGGTCGTGTCCGTCGCCTTCCACCGGAAGACCGGCTTGACCGTCCCCACGCTGCCGATGACGAAGTTGTCGAAGTGCGCCGTCGCACCCTTCTCATTGTCACGGCTGTTGCGGTCGCCCACGATCACCGCCGTCACGTTCATCGGCCCCCGGCGCTGATGCCGCCGCAACATCGGGGCGATGTTCACCGATGCATGGTGCCAGTTTCCGTCCGCGCGAATCCCGGGCACCCGACCGATCGAGCCGTTCTCATCGTCCGCCATCGCGATTGCCCGCCACTGGCCGTTCATGTTAACCAGCAGATCGAGCTTCACTCCCGGGTCGAAGCGGTAGTCGAAAGCAATCACCGGGAAGCGCTCGGCATCGAAGCCCCTCGATGTAAGCAGCGCCTGCATGTGCCCGCCGTCCTGCTGCTGCGTGAGCTTCACGCTGCCCTCGCCACTCGCGGCGGTGGAGGTGTCATGCTCCACCTTCGCGCCCTCGCCGCCACCCCGGTTGCCCCACCCCTCAACGCCGTCCTCGAAAGTGTGCGCAATATGTGACCGATGCGTGCTGCAGTCGATCTCAGCGATCGCCGGCGGACGCGTATCCTGCGCGTAATCCATCGTCCACTTCCACGTCGGCAGTTCCGTCACCGGATTGCCCGCGTAGTCGCGGGCCGACTTCAACGCAACCTCGATCTCCGCGTCGTCGTCGAATACCACCGGTGAGCGCGCGGTCTCCTCACAGTTCCACACAAGGCGCCCCTGGTCTGACTGATAGGTGAGCCCGGTGTTGCTGACCTCGTAGTCCGTCCCATCGACATTCAGCACGATGCTCGCCGGATCGATCCCCGCTATGCCGTCGTCCTCAAGCTCCAGTTCGACGGTCGAGGTGGCGGTCGTCGCGTCCGCCGCCGGCGACAACTGCGCCGCCGTCGGACGCGTGCTGTCGATCAGCAGCCGCCGATGCGCCGTCTCCGACCAGAGCCCGGCCGAATTCTGCGCCCGCACGTGCAGCCAGCCGTCCACCTCTCCGGCCTCGGCGTACTCCACCTGCCCGGCCGTGGTCGCCAGCTTCTCCGGCAGCTCAGTCCCCGGACTGTCGGTGATCGCCCAGTTGACGCCCGCCAGGCCCGTGAGGTCCAGCACATTCCACGCGAGACGCAGCGGCTCCGCCGCGCTCACGATCGGGATCAACTCAAAGTCATCGATGTGATAGCTCTGCCCCGGCGCATTCGACGTCCATCCGCTGTCCGCGATCCACATCTGCAGCACCTTATACCCGGGCGCGTGCGGGTCATCCCGACGGAGCATCTCGTAAAGGTTGAACTCCGCAATATGCCACTGATTGTCCGCCCTCACATCTTCAATCTCGCCGATCCGCTCGTAGCTGCTGTCCGTGTCCGTGAAGCGGATGCTCTTGCGCGAGCCGTTCACATGCACCATCAGGTCCGCGCGCAGCCGCTCGGGGATCTTATACGCGAAACGCACCACGCGGTAGCGCCCCGCGTCGAAGGCCGTCTTGCGGACATACGCGCCGAAGCTGCCACCGTTCGTCGGATTGTAAAGCTTCAGAGACTGATCCCCACTCGCGGCGGTCGTCGGGTCGAGGCTCAGGACCGCCCCGCCCTCGGCGCCCCAGTTGCTCCACTCGCCCATCCCGTCCTCAAAGTCGTTGGCGATCACCGGCACATCGCCCACCACGATCTGTGGCGCGGGCGGCGGTGCATTGTCCACCTCGGGGCCGACCTCGAACGCCCAGCTCTCCTCGCCAACTGCGTTCTGATTGCGGTCAGCAAGCTCCAGCAGCGTGACCTCCACCGTCCCGCCTGACGGAAAGCTCTCTCCCAGCCGTGCGACATCCACCGTGAGCGTCTCGGACGCCGGGTCAAAACTGACCGCTGTGTCTGCAAGCGTCAGTTCGCGCTCTCCCACCTGCAGCTTCACGCTCGCCGGATCGACGCCGATCCCGTCCCCGTCGCTCAGATGAATGCGCACCGGGCCACCGTCGCCGAGCACGCCGCCTCCGGGCTCCACCGAGACCACCCGCGGGGGCGTGGTGTCCCGCCTGATTGCAAGATGCTCGACCTCTCCCCACTCATCCTCAGCCAGCCGCGGCATCGCGTGGACGTACCACGTCCCGTCATCCTCGGCCGTGAAGCTCGCGGTTCCATCCTCGGATGTCACTTCCGCGGCAGGCTTCCCGGTCGGATCCTGATCGAAGCTGATCGCCCATCCCTCGGCGTTCACATCCCCCGCGGGCTTCGCCGCCACCTGCACCTCGTCTCCACCGGGCTTGACCAGCGCGAGGTTGTCAATGCTCATCGTCGTCCCCGCATGATTCCCACCGAAACCAGCATCGAGATACCCCTCGCTCGACATGTTGCCGATGAAGAGACCGCTGGCCACGAGCTTCGCGTCGGTCCCGAACGCCCGCTCCGCATGCCCCAGCAGATCAAACTCCATGCGATGCCACTGCCCGTCGGCCTGCACGCCCGGGACCCTGCCAAGCAGCGTCCGTCCCCCGGCCGGTGTCTCAGGCCCCGAGAACGTGATCTCACACGGTTCCCCATCCACCGTCAGGTGCAGATTGACCTTCGCCTGAGGGTCGAGGCGGTAGTCGAATGCCAGACGCGGCAACTCGCGAAGATCGAAGCGTTCCTCATGCAGATTCGCCGCGAATGTCCCGCCCGCGTAGGTATTCACAAGCTTTGCGCAGCGGCCTGTGCCGTCCGAACCCGGCCCGGCAAGTGTCACCATCGCGCCCTGGTCGCCGTCGCGGTTCGAGACGGTGGCGAGGTCGGTCTCAAAGTCAACCGCGCGCGACGGATGTGTGCTGCTTGAGATCGTCGCCTGTCGCGCGTGGACTTCAGTCTCCGGCCGCACTGCCAGGTGCGCCATCGGGATCGGATCACGCGGAATCTGCTCCCCCTCGTAGTAAATCTTGATCCGCGACAGGATCAGCCCGTTGTCACGCGCCCAGATGGCGATTCGACCGGTCTCAAGCGGGTCCGGGTCGGTCACCTCCGCCACCTTCACGTCATCCACCCAGAAGGTCAGCGTGTCCCCCGATTTGCGCGCGCGCAGCATCCACCACTTCCGGTGGAACTCGTACGTGGACGGGTATCCATCCTCGAAGATCGGCAGCAGCGCCTCCTCATCGCGGTTCTCAGCGAGCACTTCCGTGCCCTTCATGATGCGCGAAACGCTGTTGAGTTCGCCGCCGTAGATGAACGAGTAGCCGCTCGAAGGATTGATCCCGTCCCCGAAGATCGTTATGTTCATGTCGTTGGGGTTGCGGTACGAACGCGCGGCCGGATGCACCCCCATCTTGAACGCGGCGTGTACCTCGACGGTGATGTCTCCCGTGAACTGCCGCTTGTTCCACAGCGTAGCAAGGCCGTGCTGCTGGAAGCCGCCGAACCACGACCACTGCGGGCTGCAGGTCCAGCGACTCGTAGCCTCCCACGATCCGCCCGCGGTCAGCCAGTCGGTCGGAGGATCGGAGAACGTGTAGTCGTAGACGTGATCGGAGTAAATGTCCACCTCGCCAGGCTCGACATTCAACCCGGTGGTCTCAAGGCCGACCATGCGGTTGTCCGCCGGATAGACCCAGTCGCTTTGAGCCCCGCCCAGCAACTCCGCCTGACGCTCAAGCTCCTCCTGCACTCCCGCGAGAGCGCTCCTCGCCTGCGCGTGCGACTGATCCTGCTCAAGCACCTTCTGCAGGTGAGACCGCGCCTCTGCGTACCGGCGTTGCCGCGCCAGGGCCTCGGCAAGCCAGTAGCGCGACTCTACCGACTCCGGCTTCTCCGCAAGCACATCCTCGAACGCCGCCGCCGCGCCGCGCAGATCGCCCGATTCCATCCGTGCGCGCCCGAGCCAGAATCGCGCGCTAAGCTGATCCGGCGACTCCTCCACGATCTCAGACAGCATCGCGGCCGCGCCAACCGCATCCCCGGAGGCGATCGCCTGCTTCGCCTCGTCGAGCGATGCCGCCCCCGCGGACATGCCCGTCACCAGCAGCAGATAGACGCAAGCTGTGCCCAGCATCCCGGTGGACGCAGAACGCTTCATGACCATCGCAGATTCCTCACAGCACGCCACATTCTCACCTTGTGCGACAGCGCCGGTCAGCGCTTTGTGTTGAAAACAACGTGTCCATCAATTGAGGCCACTACCCACGTACCCTTCCGCTCGAAACGCACCGGGCAGGGATCGCTCTGCACCTCGACCGTCTCCTCACCGATCTCCTCGCCGCCCACCGTCAGCGTGGCCGTGACGTTCGAAGCGTCCTCGACAGTCGCGATCACGAGCGTCGCCCCGGAGCCTTCCTCGTCAGGCGCGGCCTCCAGGCTCAGTCGGACGGAGCCCTCGGCGGCCTCGACACCCGGGATCTCAAAGGCAATCGTCTTGTCGCCGAAGTAGTCACCCTTCGTCCACCAGACCTCATCATCCTCGTCAGGCGTGAGCCATGGTGCGCGGGTGGAGGCCCACTCCGCCATCTCAGGGTGAGCGTCATCCTCGGCGAACTCCTTGGTGACCCGAGCGATCCGCTTCGGTGGGATCATCGTCAGGTAGACATCGTCGAAGCGGACCGTCCCGCGCCCATCGGCGACCAGTCCGATTCGCCCTGCGGTGGCGTCGGCATCATACGCGTCAAGCACCCGTTTGCCATCGAGATACCCGGTGAGTAAACCATCATCCACCACGACCTTCAGCCGATGCGTACTGCCCGGGGCGATTCGCGCGGGCGCGGAGGAGAGCACCTCGGTCGCCCCCTCCACCACGCGCACCAACTGAGCCTGCCCCTCGTACTCCACGTCCGAGCCCTGCGTGCCGAGTCTCAGTTCGTACATCGATGATTCGTCGGCACACACGGCGATTCCCGCTGCGCCCCCCATCTCCACGCTCGCCGCGACCCAGTAATCCTGCCAGTCGGGCCTGCCGGTCACCACCAGGCGCGCCCCCTCGCCTGCTGCGACCATCGCGCCACCCTCCGCAGTCCAGTCGCCGGTACGCGCGGCCCACTTCCCCGGCGGCGTTCGCTCAAAGTTTTCACTCAGCACTTCCCAGTCCTCGATCGCCACACTGTCAAAGAACGTGCCGCCCTCGCCCTCGCAGTAAAGTGCCGGCTGACCCTGTCCGAAGGCATCGAAGTGCGCGACCAGCCTCGGCTCGTCATCCACCAGACACTGCACCACTCCGTCGCAGACACGAAGCTCAAGCTGGTACCACTGTCCGGGGAGGTGGCCGCCTCTCGTCTCGGCGAGCACCGATCGATCGCCGTTGCGAACACCGATGAGCTGCAGCAGGTCTGCGTCGGCCGCCTCCGACAGGGCAGAAGTCCAGCGGGCGAGGATGTAATTCTCCGGGTCCTGGTAGTACGCCACCAGACCGACAGGATCAGTCTCCGATGCGCGCACGGCCGCGGAGACCAGGTAGTTGTTCCAGAACCAGTAGCCGGTCGTGGCCAGCGCAGGCCCTTCCTCGCCGGCCTTTCCCCAGTAACTGAACGCGTTGGCGGATTTGTCCGCCTCCATCCGCTCGCTCTGCTCATCTACCCGCAGTTCCTGCGTCTCCCATGTGCCGGTCGCAGGCTCCCACTGACTCGCCTCTTCACCGATGCGCATGAAGTCATCAGTCATGTACACCCTGCCGAGCGGCTGAACGAGCGCGTCGGCAACCTCGCCGCCGGTGACTGCATACCCGACCCCGCCACCCGCGAGCGTGCTGTCCCACGCCTGCGCGAGGACCTCCCGGCCGAGCACGAACACGATCCGCCAGTTGTCACGCCGGACCGTCAACTCGAGATCGCTGTCGGCGGTCAATTCGCCGGCCGGTCGGCCATGGCCGATCCGGGTCGCCTCCCCGTCCACGATGCGCTCGACGAAGGTCTCGCGCGGGGTGCAGGTGATGACGTAGCCGTTGTCGGCGTCCTGGCGTTCGAGGAATATCTGCAGGTCAAGCCCGTCGGGGTCCGTCACGTGAAGGTTGGCCGCAAGGGCGTAAGGAGCCTCGGCGGTGTCCTCGAGCATAGTCGGCGCATCCTGAGCGAAGGCAGGCGTCCGTGCCACCGCAGCCGCGCTCAATACCACGAGCACGGCCGCGGTGGCGGCAAGCACGCCTCCGATGCCGGGTGATTGCTGCTTCCGGGTCATCGTCGGTTCCAGTCCCTGTGATGTGTCGGCGATGAAGTCCGCTACTTCACAATGTACTGTGACGTGCGGCTCTCGATGCGAGTCGGGACATACTGCGTGTTGTTGATGAGCATGAACTGATCGAGCCGCGCACCATCCTCACGGTTCTGAATGCGGATAGTGTGCTCCCCGGCGCTGAGCGTGAGCTTCGGGCCCTTGACCCAGTGCCACGTCTGATAGGTGGGACCCTCGATGTAAACGGACGGTTTGTCATCCACGATGACAAAGAAGGAGTTCCCGCACGAATCGTACCACCAGGTGCGCGCCCAGAGCTGGTAGGTGCCGGATGCGGGCACGTTGATCTTGTACACAGCATTCCCGTCGTCCGCCGGTCCCGTCTCCTCCGTCGCATGCGGGCGACGCAGCGGGATCTGGATGTACGCTTTGTTCGCGACCGCATCGGAGCCGGTCGTAGTCTTCACCATGGACGGCTTGATCGAGGTGTAGTCGGCGGCGTCAACCACGATCTTCACCATGGCTGCTGATGCGACTCCCGCCACCAACACGACGACGAGCGATGTGACAACGGCTGTTGCGATGAAGCGACGCATGTTCAGTCCTCCCGACTTCTGTGCTCTGACGCGTTCTCAATGCTCGAAACATCCCGGCCCCCGAACCCGTGTATGCTCACCGAGGCTATCATCGCGAAGATCAAGGCCCAGACCAAACTTGTTCCTCTGACGAAGAGGCTGGAGAATATGTTTACCAGCACTATCCCGTAGACGCTGCCGAGCAAACCCCAGCACACGCCCATCGACCAGGCGTCCTTCGCCTCGATCCAGTTGGCCTCGGCGAGGCGCCAGTGATGTCCCAGCCAGGCCAGCAGCGCCACCAGCCCCACGAAGCCCATCGAGGCCGCGATGACGAGATACAAGTTGTTGGTGTCCGGTTCAATCTTCGTCGCGCGAGGGACCATTCCCCAGTAACTTGATTCACCGATGTGCCTCTGATAGTTACCGACGCCAACGCCTGTCGGGAAATTCTCCGCCGTCATCACCAAGGCCGGGTGCCACTCGAGCCAGCGCATCTTCACAACACGCTCCGCCTCATGCCCCGGACCCAGCTTGAAGGTCTCCCCCCGTTCGATCGGATCTGTCACCTCTGCAAACACCGCGTCGCGATTCGTATGCAGCACGCCGACAAAAAGTGTGACGATGATCGCCGCGCCGAGCACGAAGTATCCCAGCCAGCGAAGGCTCTTCAGCGCGCTGAGAACCCCCAGCACGAGCATCAGACACCAGAACTGCAGCCCGGCCAGCATCGTCAGCGCCCCGAGCACCACCACCCCCAGAAACCACGTGCGGTGTGTGGTGTCGCGCATCCAGATGGCCATCCCGTAGAGCAGCGGAAGCACCATCACCAGATACGCCGAGTACACGTTCCGGTTGCCGAAAGTGCCCCTCACGTCCATCGGGTCATCCACGGTGAAGTACTGATAGATCGCAACGCCGATGGCCACCGTCGTCCCGATCGCAACGATCTTTGCGATCAGCACCAGCCTGTGCTGTCCTCGTATGACGTTGGCGAAGAGCGCGTACACCGCCACGAAGTAGAGCCCAAGCTGGGCGATCTCCACCACCGCCGACGAGAGGCTCGTCGCACCCAGCGCCGAGATCGCGGCCACCGCAAGCAGGGCCCAGATCGCCGCGGGCGGATAGGTGATCTTCCTCCAGCGCCGCCCGACAAGCACCACCAGCGCCCACAGCCCGAAGAGCGCCGCCGCGAAGAGGTCGGCGTAAAGTATGAAGGGACCGTCCTTCGGGTCGAGAGCGTACGAGAACTGGCTCGGGGCGATCAGCACCAGCACGATCGTCAGTGGCCAGAGCAGGTCCTCAACGCGATCGATGAATGTCTTCGAACCTTCTGTCCGGGCCTCGGCTGCCACAGTCAGCTCACCACGAGATTCCTGACCACGGCGCCAATCAGCGCGAGGCCGAGATAGATGTGTGGAGCGCGATGCACGCCACGCGCGCCCGGGATCGTCAGGCAGACGACCATGAGCAGTCCGTATGCCACCACGCGAAACGCAAGCACCGACGGACCGGTCGTCATCGACAGGTCATATATGCTGCCCAGAGCAGTCGAGGTGATGATGCCCAGTCCGACCAGCACAACGACAGCGACGACCACTGCTCCACGAAAAGGCACATGGCCCGGCAATGCGCGTCGATCAACCGCCGCCTGCACCCCGAGGAAGAGACCCGCAATGATCACGCCAAGGTGAGCCAGGCTCGGCTCCAGGGCGCTGACGGGAGTCCCGGCAAGCATCCCACCTCCCGGCAATGCCATGACCTGCGGATTATACGCAAGGTACAACGCGACCGCGGCACCCAGCGCCAGCAGCGCCCGGGAGCCGACCCAGCCGATGTCCACGGCCCTGATCGAGCCGATCAACACCAGCGCGAGCCCGATCACCGCGTAGCCCGCGTACTCCATGCGCGTCACCGCGCCCTGGACCTGTGCGGTGTACACGGCGCCGACTACGACGATCAGCAGACCGACGTGAACCCCGTACATCGGCCACGCGACCGGGCGAAGCTCCTCAGCGATGTCAATCTGCTCGGCTGCCACGTTTTCCTCCGAACTGCGCGCAGAAGCTCATCATTCTTTGCCCTGCACCATCGCAGACCAGGGGCATAAGCCCACTGGCTCGCTTATATTAGAAAGCCGACTCCTCGAAAAGTTCCGTCCTGACTATCTTTTGCACACGCAAGTCGAAGACATCCGCCAGCCGCCCCGCAAGCGCATTGCAGAGCCTCGCGCGCGACGGGCATGGCGTTGTGAGATCGCTCAGCGATCCCATCTGCTCGGGACGCAACCCGCAGGGGTCGATCATCCGCCACCAGCGAGCGTCAACGTCGAGATTGAGCGCGAATCCGTGCCATGTCACCCATCCGCGCACGGCGATCCCGATGCTGGCGACCTTCCTGCCCCCCGACCACACGCCCGTCAGACCCTCCTCACGGTCCGCATCCATCCCGAAGTCGCCCAGTGCATCGATGATCACCTGCTCGAGCGAACGAAGGTACCAGTGCAGATCGCGGCGGTGCTGCCGCAGATCAAGAATCGGATAGCCGACGATCTGCCCCGGACCATGGAAAGTCGCTCGTCCACCTCTGCTGACCTGACGCACTTCGGCGCCTGCCGATTCCAACAACTGCGCGCTCACCTCAGCCGCAGCTTCCTCCACCGCGCTGCCGATCGTCACCACCGGGTCATGCTCGACCAGCAGCAACGTGTCCGGCGCCCTTCCGGCGCGTCGCTCCTCGACGAGCCACTCCTGCAGCCGCTCGGCCTCCGCATGGCCCATCCGACCGAGGTCGGTCACACGAAGCAGGCGCCCGTCGGCCACTTCTCCCGACATTCCCCCGCTCACGGTCTGTCCTCCATCAGCCGCTCGTAACACGCCGCCAGCGAGGCCAGCATACGCTCCCGCGAGTGCTCGCTCATGACCATCTCGCGCGCCGCCTCGGCCATCGTGGCCGATTTCCCGTCTTCCCGCAGCGCCCTGAGGATCGTGTCCGCGAGGCTCACCGGGTCACCGGGAGGCGCCAGTCGGCCGGTCTGTCGCGGACGCACGATGTCCGCGATGCCCGGAATGTCGCTCCCGACGACCGGCACCCCCACGGCCATCGCCTCCACCAGCGCGTAAGGCATGCCCTCCCACAGTGAGGGCATCACGAAGAGATCGAAGGTGGCGAGCACGCGCGGGACATCATCGCGGTAGCCAAGGAAGCGGAAACGACGGCCGAGGCCAAGTTCGTTGACGCGCGCTTCAAGCTCCTCTCGCAGTTCGCCACTGCCGACAATCACGAACGTGGTGTGCGGCATCTCCTCGATCACGGCCGGCGCGGCCTCAACCAGCGATCGATGCCCCTTCTGCTCGACGATCGCGCCGACCGTGCCGACGATCCGATGCCGGGCGGGGAGGTCGAGTTCCTCCCGGATGCGATGAGCGTGCGGCCGGGGATGGAAACGCTTGAGATCGACGCCGGTGCGGACGACCGCCGCGCGCCCCGGCGGCACGATCCGGTTCCGGACGGCGATCTCACGCTCGCCCTCGCAGGTGCATACAAGCAGGTGGGTCAGCCGCCCGGTGAGGCGCTCGAGGATGCGGAAGATCAGGCGGCGCGAGCGCGTCACGTTCATCTCGAAAGCGAAAGCGTGCGGTGAATGCACCCGCACAGCGGGATTCCGCGCCCGCCACGCGGCGACGCGACCGAGGAAGCCGGCCTTCGAACTGTGGGTGTGAATAATGTCGAATTCGTTGGCTCCGAAGAAGCCGCGAAGCTCCCGGTAGGCGCGAAGGTCCTGCTCGCGATCGATCTCGCGCACCATCTCCACGACTTCGACCCTCACACCGGATTCGCGGAACCGCTCGATGTCCTGAGCGAATTCAGGAGTGCGCAGGGTGGAGACGACCGCGGTCAGCTTGAACCGGTCGGCAGACAGACCGAGCAGCACGTCATTGAGATACTGCCTGGTGCCGCCCTCCGTTGCCTCGAGCACATGACAGACTTTGATGCGGTCGGCGTCGCCCATCAGACTACTTGCCCCCGAGCTTGCTGGCGATCTTCTCGCGGGCATACTCGACGACCATCCCGACCTCTTCGATGCGCAGCGCCCACGCGGCAACGAGGTAGACACCGGCGCCGGACACGCCGACGATGGCGAGGAAGAGGAGACGCTGGACGGTGCCGCCGACCATCAGGATCGGCGCGAGACCCTGCCGGATCGCAAGAACGACCGCGATCATGATGACGGTGGAGATAAGCATCCGGCTGACAAAACTGATCACGGCCGCGCGATCGATCTCTCCAATGCGATTGCGCAGCATGGCATAAAGCACAATCACTTTCAGGGCCTTGGACACCGACAACGCCGCGGCGATGATGCCGATGCTGCCACTGAGCGCGTAGACACCGAAGCCTGCAATCAGGATGTGCAGCACCGCCATGATCGCGCCGATGTAGTTGGGGGTGGCGGTGTCGGCGAGTGCAAAGTACCAGTTGTTGATCGAGGCCTCGACCGCGAAGAACGGGAGGCCGGCTGAGTAGGGCACCAGCGCGCGTGTCACCGCCGAGGTGTCCTGGGCGGTGAACGCCCCTCGCTCGAAGGCGGTTGCGATGATCGGATTCGCGAGCGCGATCATCCCGATGGCCACCGGAAGGAAGATGAAGACCATCGCCCGGGTCATCGAGACAAGCGAGTCCGCCAGCGCCTGCCGGTCCTGGCGCGCGGCCCACTCGGATACGAAGGGGTAGACGGCGAGACTCACTGCGAAGGGAAGGATCAGCGTCGGAAGATCGGCGAGCATTCGTCCGTAGTTGAGTGCTGCAACGACACCCTCACCTGCGTCGGTGCCGAAACGGCTGTCGAAGTACCCGCGCAGCATCGAGAAAAGCAGACCCACGATCACCGGTGGGATGAGGCTGAACATCTTCACGACGTCGGAGGTCGAGCCCTTGCCGTAGTCAGCGATGCGGTCGAGCAGTCGCGGCTCATCTTCATTCGCTTCCGAGATGACGCCAAGCCTGCGACCCACATGGCGGACCGCGTCCGTGAGGAGGATGAACCACCAGAAGAGCGTAATGATCAGCACCGGAACCGCTTCATCGCCCGCGGGGGCTGCCGGACGGAGGTCGGGAGAGTGGCGGATAAGGGCCGGAAGCTGAATCACGAGCCTCGTGGCTCCGCCGAACAATACGCCGATCGCAGCGGCCTTCATGCCACTGGGCTCCCCGGCCGCGTAGACGCCGAGACCCACGAGACCGGCGATGCATCCGAAGAGAACGAACTGTCGGCCGGCATCGGCCATCGCCGGGACCGTGAACTCCTTGTGTGAGTGGAGGGTCAACTCCACCATCACCGACATGACCAGCAGCAGCAGCGCGCCCGCGGAGATACGCAGCAGTTCCGTGCCGATGGCGGGCAGTTCAAGCGCCGGCCAGAACGTCCGCACGATCCACGGCGCCCAGATGAGGGTCGCCACTGAGATCGCCGTCATCACCACGAATGTGATCGTCGCGATGACACGGAAGAAATGCCACGCCCGTCTCTCCTCACCTTCGGCTTTGTGATCGACGAAGATCGGCAGGTAGGTCGGACGCAGAAGCTTCTCAATCTTCGTGTACACCTGGAATATGATGAACTTGTAGACGACCACGAAGGCATCGACCGCCGCGCCACGCCCCCACCAGTTGGCGATCAGGATCTCTTTGCCGTAGCCGAGCACCTTGCCGAGCAGTCCGAACGCGCTGATGATGATCGCGGCGATCGTCATCTGAGCGCCCGCGCTTCTCTCCGAAGGCTTCGGTTCGTCCAGTTCGTCGCGGTCGTCAGGAGCTTCGCTCACAGTACTCACCGTTCAGATGAAGATTGCAGAGGTGACGACGGCAGTTGTTACCCGACACGGGCGTCCCGTCCGTGCGTCGTTCGGCAAAATGACAACCGAGGGTCTGCACAGGGCGGCGATCTACCTTCTGCGCTTCATAACCTCGCTGAAGAGGTCGGCGAGTTTCCCGACATTCTGCGTCACATCGAAGCGCTCGACCACCTCGCGCCGCCCCTCCTCAATGACCTTCGCTCGAAGCTGCTCGTCGAAGAGCAGGCGCTCCATCTGCTCCGCCAGCCCCTTCGGGTCACCGGGGTTCGCAAGCAGCCCCGTGCGCTCATGCTCAATCAACTCGGGAATCGCGGAGACGCGCGTGCTGACGACCGGCACCTCCAGCGCCAGCGCCTCGAGCAGCACGTTCGGCAGACCATCCCGGTCGCCGTCACTGGCCACGATCGAAGCGAGCACGAAGAGATCGGCGGTGCGGAAAAGCGGGATCAGTTCCTCGTGCGCGATCGCCCCGTCAAACTCCACGCATTCCTCAAGCGCCAGCCCCGATGCCAGCCGCTTGAGATCCGCCTCCTCGGGGCCGGTGCCGACGATCCTCAGCCGAAAGTCAATGCCCTCCCGCCTGAGCATCGCCGCCGTCCGCAGCAGGATCGGAAAGCCCTTCTTCTCCACGAGCCGACCGATCGACAGTATCAGCGGCGGGTCTCCGAGATTCACCGGGTTCAGCGACGGGACAAGCTCCGCCACGTCGATCCCGTGGTAGATCAGGTTGAGCCGCTCACTGCTCGACATCGGATGCTGACGGCGGAGTTGGTCGAGCCCGAACTGCGTGCAGACGGTCACGAACTCGGCCTCACGCATCTTCCTATCCATCAGAACCGACTCGTCGGTGAAAAGGTCCCTCGCGTGCGCAGAAACCGAGAACGTCGTCTCCAGCATCTGCGCCAGCAGCAAGCCCACGGTCGCCGGCATCGAGGCGAAATGCGCGTGTACGTGCTTCGGGCGCGTCCCACGCAGGGCGCAGGCGAAGAACGCGGCGGCGCAGAAACTTCGGACCACCTCGCTGGCGGCCCCGGGCGAACGAGCGATGCATCCCAGCGCGTAGAGCAGCGCCCCGAAGAAGCCGAAGGGACGCAGCACCATCGCCACCACGCCCGCCATCAGCGAGCGCAACGACAGCGGTGGCTGTCGGTAGACTGCGCGGTCCGCCAGTTCTTTCGCACTCTCGTGGACCACGTCCTCCCCCGGCTCGAGTGACAGGAGCGAAAGTTGGTAACCCCTGCGCTCAAGCTCGAGCATCTCTCGCAGGATGAATGTCTCCGACAGCGACGGGAACCTGCCGAGCACGTAGACCAGCCGCCCACGACGTTCACTCCTGCGCACCGGCAACCTCCCGGTAGGTCCGCGCGACTGCTTCCGCGTGCGCGACCCAGGTGTATCTCGCCGCATGTCTGATGCCACGCTCGGCCATCTTCACCCGCTCGTCCTCGCCTCCTGTCAATTCGACGAGCGCCTCGGAAAGTCCCACCGCCCCCTCGCTCAGCGGCACCACGCGCGCCGCATCGCCCGCCACCTCCGGCAGCGCGCCGCCATCGGAGATCACCGCCGGTGTCCCGCAGGCCATCGCCTCCAGCGGCGTCAGGCCGAAGCCCTCATGCAGCGACCACTGCACAAAAAGCTCCGCGCCGGAGTAGAGAGCGGGAAGCTCCTCATGCGAAACCCACCCCAGCCACCGAATCCGGTCGGCAAAAGGCGAACGCTGCATCGCCGCGCATATCTCCCCGCATTTCCACCCGCGCTTTCCCGCGATCACCAGGCCATGAGGAATCTCCCCGGCGACCCGCTCGAACGCCTCAATCACCGCTGTCAGATTCTTGCGCGGCTCAACATTCCCAACGCAAAGCACGTAGCGCTCGGGCAACTCGTGCCGCCGACGCGTACCGTCAACTGCATCCTCCCCCGCCGGCGCAAACTCGTCGCCCACGCCCAGCGGCGCGACTCGAATGCGCCCCCCCTCGACGCCGACATGCTCGACAAGCTCGCGCCTGGTGAACTCGCTCGGAACCATCACCGCGCTGGCACTGCGCGCGCTACGCGTCATGACCAGCCCGTAGTGAATCACGTTGTGCCACTGACACCACTGCTCATGGCAGACGGTGATTGCGTCGTGGATCGTCACCACCGACGGCCCCTCCCAGTTGTGAGGCAGCACGTAGGCCGCGCCGTGAAGGACATCGACCTGCTCCGCCCGCAGTCGCGTGGCCGCCAGCGCCTGCTCGTAGAACACGCGCCCCGCCCTCCCCTCGGCCCACCCCGGCGCAGTCAGGGGCGCAAGGTCCTCTCCTGTCGGCAGCGCATCCTCGCGGCCGGCCGCCACCATCAGACTGAACCGTTGATCGGGCGGTGCGATCGAAGACAGCCCTTCGACCAGTCCCACCACCGCGCGCTCGACGCCCGATGGCCGGTCCGTGACCACCAGGCAGTCGATCCCCACGTGAAGCCGATCGTCATCCGACGCATCCGTCTTCATCAGCGCGTCGCCGCCAGCGCCTCCTCGTAAAGGTCCGCGGTCAGTTCCGCCATGCGCTCGGCGCTGAAGTATTCGTTGATTCGGCGCCGTGCGGCCTGCCCCATGCGCTCCACGCCGCCCTGTCGCGACAGCAACTCAACGACCCGCGCCGCCATCTGACGCGGATCAGGTCGGGATACGAGGATGCCGCTGTCGCCGTCTCGGATGATCTCAGCCGGCCCGCACCTGTCCACCGCTACACACGGCACGCCGAGGCTCATCGCCTCCAGCACCACGCGACCCAGCGGCTCGTTCTCTGCGGTGTGTATCAGAACATCCAGGGCGCTCATCACCGACGCAATGTCCTCACGAAAGCCCGTGAAGATCACGCGGTCGCTCACGTTGAGACTCTCGCTCAGCGCATGAAGCTCATCGACGTAGTCGGCGTGTTCGCCGAACAAATCCGCGCCCACCACCAAAAAATGCGCGTTTTTCTCGTGAGCGAGGATGTGCGCGGCGGTCTCAAGAAACACATCCTGCCGCTTCCACGGCACGAGCTGGCCGATCGTTCCGATCACTGGAGCCGTCGGCGGCAACCCCAGTTCCTCGCGCACCTCAAGCTCCGTCCGTGTCGGTTGAAAGGCCAGTGTGTCAACACCGTTGTGAATCATCACCGTCTTCGACCGCGCGTCGCGATGGCTGTCAATCAACGCGTCGGCCACACAGGCGGAGATAGCCACGATCCGCCGCGCCCGCGGCACCACGTAACGCATCGCGCGGGCCGGAGCCTGCAGATCACGCGCATGCCAGACCATCGGCCAGTCCTCACTGACGCGCATCGCACAGCCCAGCGCCGCCGTCAGGCTGTTGGCCGCCACGAGATGAGCCCCGGCTTCCTCGGCGACACCGCGCACTCTGCCGGCCCACGATCGCAGCTTGATCCCGCCAACGAGCATCGTCCAGAGATTCCGCCGCGACAGCCGCAACTCCGGGATCAGCCTCACCGGCACCTCAAGTTCCTCAAGCTCCCCGGCGAGCCGACCCGCGGGCACCGCCGCGATCGGCTCGAAACGCGCGCGGTCAAGGTGCCGCAGAAGCGTGAGCATGCTCTCCTCCGCGCCGCTCACCGCCCCTACGTGGTTGACCAGCAGCACCCGCCTGGCAGTTCGCTCAGCCATGGGCGCCCTCGCCCGCGGCGTACTGCTCGCACAACCACTCGAGGCTCACCTCGAGCACCTCCTGCTCCCAGCCCAGCGAGTAAAAGGCGTGGTTGGCCCCCTCGACGATGTGATGGTGAAGCTCGCGTCCGGCCTTCCGCGACAGTTCGCGGTAGTGCTCAAGCGCGCTGTCGGTGGTCGGGTCGTTCCCGCCGTAGATGAACATGACCTCGCCCGGGAAGTCCACGAAGCGGTGGTACCAGTCGATCTCCCGGTCGCTCTCCGCGCCCTCCTCACCGGCGCCCTTCCCTCCGCGTGTGAGCGCCTTGAGGATCATCCCCGGCTGCAGCCGACCGCCCAGCAGCTTCGACCACGTCTCACGCCTGAATATCTTGCGGAGGTACGTCGAGTACATGCTCCTGCGCTTCGCGGCATCTGCCTCGGAGCGGTCGCCCGCCACGATCGGCGCCGACCACAACACCAGTGAATCGATGCGCTCGTCCAGCGTGGCCGCGCCGATCGCCACCTCGCTGCCCGAGCAGTCGCCGACCAGCGCCACGCGCTCGACCCCGGTCTCGTCGCACACCACCTCCACCGCTCGCTTCGCGTCCTCGATCATCGTCGAGAGCGTGGTGGCGGCCGCGTCCCCCTGGCTGTCGCCCCGCCCGCGGAAGTCGAAGCGCAGCGATGCAAAGCCCCGCTCTGCGGCCTGCCGGGCCGCCTTGGTGAACATCTGATGCGGGCCGATCCGGTAGCCGGCCCATCCGTGCAGAAAGACCAGCGCTCCCGGGCGCATCGGCCTGTCGGGGGTGTGCAGTACGCCGAGTACCCGCTGCCCGTGGCTGTCGAAGAAAAGATGACTGTGCGTCGCTTCACACTGCGTTACGCTCACTGCTGTCGCAACCAATCAACCGTCGCTGAGATAGTCGGGTCTGCGTCAATGACGCCGATGCGCTGCCAGATCGGCTCCTGCCGCACCGCGATGGCGTTGCCTCGTGGATAGGCATCGGCGAGTTGCTGCATCGACTCGGAGACGCTGCCGCTGGCCCCGATGTTGAGCACCAGCGTCGCGCCTTCAAAGTGAGGTGGGGGCTTGAGCAGATCGATCTCCTCGATCTGCTCGCGCATCGCCTCCGGCACGCGGTAGCCGTCAAAATCCACGGTGCCCTCTCCCAGCGCGCCGGCTTCCGCCGCCGCGCCCTCGCTGTCCTCGCCCCCCTCATGACGCGTCATCATCGCCTTGATCATCGAACGCCGCAGGTTCTGCTTGATGTAACGCTCTCCGTCGATGATCGGCTCCCACAGTACGAGGCAAGCCACATCCCCGCGCTTCTCGGCGACGTTCGCCGCGAGCGCGCCCCCGAGCCGCAGTCCGAGCAACCCCACCCTCGCCGAGGTCTCGCGCGCGGCGCACTCCAACGCGTTGTGAATGTCCTCGCGCCAGTTGGCGAGGTCCTGGGCGCCGAATACGCCGGCGCTGTCGCCGCACCCGCGTTGATCGAAGACCAGCGCGGCCCACCCCGCCTCCGCGCAGGCGCGAGCCGCCTCCACCATCGTCCGGTGCGCGCACTTCTTCTCCTCGGCGAAGGGGTGGCAGAAGACCAGCGCATTTCCGCCTGATTCGCGAGGCACGTGAAGTACACCGTGCAGCGGCTCCCCTCCGCTCTCGAAGGTCACGAGGCGTTCGTCGCTGCCGCTCACGATCCGGTCAACTCCGCTTCTGCTCAACGTACTCGGCAAGGTTGTTGACCGTGGCAAAAAGATCCACGCTGAAATCTTCGTCCTCAAACGAGATCTCAAACTCCTCCTCAAGCCCGACGACAAGCTCGAAGAGATTCACCGAGTCGATCTCGTAGTTTTCCATCAGGTTCTCATCATCTTCGATCTCATTCGGGTCTGCGTCGAGGAACAGCCGCTCGACGATCATGTCCTTGATCTGCTGCTTCAACTGCTGGTCTGACATCCGGCTCTCAACTCCTTGCCGTTATCCTTCTCGTCCTGTCTATCCTGTGCGTCGTCGCCATCAGTCAATGATCGGTGGGATGCCCGTCTGCTCGATCGGACGCGTCTCAAGCTGCTTCCACTGGCATTCCTCGTCCGGCGGACCATCCTCTTCGGCGAACATCTGCTTCCACCGCCGCTTGAACTCCATGCCGTTGCGGATGGTGATGTACTTGTAATTCACATCCGGCGAGGCGTCGGTAGTGACACTCTCGTAGTGATACATCTCGGCCACCGGATCGTAAAGCACCGTCCACCCGGCCTCGCGAGCGCGGTAGCAGAAGTCGAAGTCCTCGAACTGCGCGGGATTGAATACCTCGTCAAGCCCCCCGATGCACTCGGGAATCTCCGACTTCATCAGCCAGCAGGCGCTGATCAGGCACTGCACCTCTCGGCGCTTGTTGTGCTCCGGCGCGTCGATTGGCTCACCGCGCCCGAGATACTTCACCCGACCCGTCTTCGAGATCGCCGCGCCCGCGTGCTGGATGTTGTAAGGCTCGAAGGGATACACCAGCTTCGGACCCACGATTCCGAAGTCATCATCCTCCTGCAGCACCGACGCCAGCGTGGACAACCACCCGCTGCTGCGCACCGCGATGTCATTGTCCATGAAGCCAATATACTCGCCGAGGGCGACTGCAAGGCCCTGGTTACGCGCGGTGCAGGCTCCCGCGTTCGAATCATTGCCGATCAGATCGAAGCGGACACCGTTCGCTTCCGCCTGCCCGGGAAAGTCATCCTCGAGAAATGACACCGTCCCGTCGGTGGAGCCGTTGTCAACCACCACGATCTGCCCGGGCATGGGGTCGCCCCCAAGCATGCTCGTCAGACAAAGCTCGGTGTACTTGCGCTTGTTGTAACTTACAACGATGATCGTCGCATCCAGCGTGCCCGCGGCCACGGTTGATTCTCCTCGCTTCAGTACTTCAGGGCGTCGGCGGCGCTCTGTGCGATGTCGCGCCAGTCCGGCGTCGCCGCCTCCTCCAGCACCTGGCTTGACGGGACCGGCACGTCGAGGGCCGCCACGCGCATCGGCGGAGCCTCCAGCACGTCGAAACACTCCTCCGTGATGCGCTGCGCCACCTCAGCGGCAACACCGCCGGTCAGCGTTCCCTCCTCAACCACCACCGCGCGGCCGGTCGCCTCCACCGACGCCGCGACCGTGTCGATGTCCAGTGGCGCGAGTGTCCGCAGATCGATCACCTCGGCCTCTACCCCGTGTTCCACCAGCGCGTCAGCGGCGCGCAGCGCCTCATCCACCATCCGCGAGTACGCGACGATCGTGACGTGCTCGCCCTCGCGGCGAACCACCGCCTCGCCGAGCGGCGTCGTGTACTCGTCCTCCGGCACCGGCTGCGTCTTCCCGTAGAGCAGCTTGCTCTCGATGAAGACCACCGGATCGTCGCAGCGAATCGCTGACTTGAGCATGCCCTTGGCGTCCTCGGCGGTCGAGGGCGCGGCCACCAGCAGCCCCGGCGTGCTCATCAGCCAGCGTTCGAGGCTCTGCGAATGTGTCGGACCGTAGCACCGTCCCGCCCCGGCCGGACACCGCAGCACCAGCGGGATCGTGCACTGCTCGCCGTATTGATAGCGAAACTTCGCGGCGTGGTTGCAAAGCTGGTCCATCGCGAGCGTGAGGAAATCCATGAACATAAGCTCAGCGACCGGTCGCAACCCCGTCATCGCCGCACCGACCGCCACGCCGACAAAGCCGTTCTCACTGATCGGTGTGTTACGCACTCGATGCGCTCCGAAACGCTCCGCCATGTCGCGCGTGATCTTGAATGCTCCGCCGTATTCGGCGATGTCCTCGCCAATGAGGATGACGCGCTCGTCGCGCGCCATCTCCTCCTCCAGCGCCTCGCGGATTGCGTGTGAGTAAAATATCTCTCTCATATTGTCCCGTTCAAGCCGCCTCATGGGACTGCGCGTTTGCAGTTAAGAACACCCGTGAGCCTCAAAAGGTCGCGGGCTTTCGAACGACCGCGGACTGTCCAGCTCAGAGAGCTGCGCCAGCATCCCTGTCTTCCTCCCACCGTCCCGCCCCTCGCGATGTGTTTGTCGTGAGCGGGAGAGGCCCCCGCGCGCGCATCTCAGCCCCTCGGATCGCAGTGCGGACGCAGCCCTTCCGGCCCCGGTTCAATGCGGTAGACCGCTCCGCTCTCAACCTCCGTCACGTAGAGCCCGCGCATGTCATTGTCGCCGAAGGCCACGTTCGTCGGCTTCTCGCCGCCCGCCGGAAGCGCGCCGACCCGCGTGCCCTCCACGTCGAACACCGCGATCTCGCCCATGCCGAAGTGCGCCACGTAGACATTCCCGTCAACATCCAGTGCCATTCCATCGCCACCAACGCCGCCGGGCGTCTCCGCAAATACGTCCGGGCCGTTGAGCGCGCCGTCATCACCCACGTCGTAGATCACGACCTGCTGGCGGTGTGTCTCGACCACATAAAGTTGTGACGCATCCTCCGTCAACGCCAGGCCGTTGGGAAACGCGAG
>JBKHFA010000027.1:0-21464 GCA_046540615.1 Armatimonadota bacterium
CTCCTGCCCCTCATCGTTCTGCCAGTTCGTGTAGAAGATGAACTGCCGCAGGTGCTGCAGTTCGGGGTAGGCATCCCGCATCTCTCGCACGTCGATCTCGATCGTGTGCCACTGCCCGTCATCGGTCAGCGTGTACGCGTCGAGGTCGTCGTAGCGGCTGTCCCGCGCCTCCGTGCCGCCGAGCGTGAAGCCGCTCGGGCGGTCCGGCGCCGAGAAGGTGGTGAACTCCAGCGCGACCGGCACGCCCTCGGGGATGCGGTAGTCGAAGCGCAGGATCGGGTAGCGATCGACATCCCACACGCCCGGCGCCATGTCGGCCGTGCTCCGGTTGCGCTTGCTGCCGTCGTAGAACAGGTGCATGCACTTGCCCTCACCGTCAGGGCGCTCGACCTGCGCGAACCCCGTCTGATGGCCCCGGTAGAACTTGAAGTGGAAGCCCCAGTGCGTGACGCGCGTCTCATCCTCGAAATCCGCAGCGACGAACGGAGCGTTCGCTTCGACAGGCTCCTCGACCCTGACAAACGCCACGTCGAGGCCGCGGCTGCCGTCGGTGAAGGTCGCGCGCACGGTGACGCCGTAGTTGCCCGCCTCGTCGAACACGCGTGTCGGCTCCGGCTCGTCAGAGGTCGTCCCGTCGTCGAAGCTCCAGAGGACGCTCTCGATCTCACCGCCCTGCGTGTCGAGCGAGAACTGGACGGCGTCCCCGGGTTCGGGGATGGCCGGCCGGGCCGCCGCAATCAGCCGCGGGTGATGGTCGATGCCGTGCTCGACGAGACCGATATCCGGCGCGTCGCCCGCCCACGGGAGGCTCACGGGCATTTCGTTCTCCCACGTGACCTCCCGGTCGAGGTGCAGCAGCGCGGGCTGGTAGTAGCGAAGTTCCACGCGCTCGATCTGCGCGAGGTTATCACCCGAGCCAACCGCGATCCAGTCGCCCTCCTCGCCCTCGATGCCGAAGCCGTCGTAGAAGGGCATCCCGTCATCGACCGGCAGCGCGCTGCCCGTGCCGGAGCCGATCGCCCACGTGAGAGGCGCGCCGGCGTCGATCGCGCCGCTGCCGGCGCTCAGGCGGTAGTCGCGGTTCGGTGCGTCCACGAACTCCGGATCGACGTCCACGTTCCCCTGGAACTGCGACCAGAAGCCGCTGAACGTTCGCGTGTTGTCGTTGGCCTCTTCGGCGGTCCAGAGATTGCCGTCAAAACGGATCTTCGCCTGTCCCGGTTCAAAGCTGTGGAAAAGGTTGTTGACGAAGCGCGGGTCGCGGGAGAGCATCTCAGGAGTGTGCACGTGCACATGTCCGCCCGCCCAGTCGTTGCGGTAGAAGATGTTGTTCTGAAAGATGTTGCGCACCATCGGCCCGCCGCCGATGGTCAGCGCATATCCCTCGCGGTAGCCGAGGTTGTCCGCGATGACGTTGTGGTACCAGCGGTTGTTGAGGTTCATGAACGAGCGGCGCTGCATGCCCGTCCTGCTCGCTCGCGGGAAGTAGTTCACGACGGCCCACGGTGCGCCGAGGTTGTCGAAGACGCGGTTGAAGCGGATGATGCTGTCCTCGTGCGCGGTCTGTGAGACGCTGCCCGCCGACCCGCCGCTGTCGCGGGCGCGCGTCATGATGTTGTTCTCGAAGAGGATGCGGCCACCGTTGCGGACGGTATGATTGCGGCCGAACTCGTTGTGCAGCACGTTCCCCCGCACCACGACATTATTGCTGTAGTTGATCGTGAACGTGTTATGCCCCGAGCGGGAGGTGGAGTTGCCTTCAAACACCACGTGGCTGCTGTGGAGGATGTTCACCATGTCGGTGCAGCGCGGCGCGGCGCGGTCGAAGATGTTGTCGAGCAGACGCACCTGCGAGGAGCCATCGACAACGAAGTTGTAGAACGTCCCTCCGCGCATCGAGCGCATCTCACAGCCGCTGACGGTGATCTGGCGGCAGTTCGCGATGGTCCCCCAGTCCGCCCAGTCCTCGCCATCGACGTGGAAGTCCGCGACCGTGATGTGCTCGTGTCCGTCGAGGAGGATCGCCCCCTCTTCTTCGGCCGGCACGATCCGCGCTGCCCGCCGTTCGGCGCTGCGGTAGGTGATGGGAGCGTCCGCCGTCCCGCTCTGTGCCGGCTGGATCGCCCCGGTGTAGTCGCCGGGGAGAAAGACCGCCGTGTCGCCCGGCTGCAACGCCTCGTTGGCCTTCGCCAGTGTCGCCCACGGGGCCTCGCGGGTCCCCTCGTTGGCGTCATCGCCGGTCGGTGAGACGAAGTATTCCGCGGCGCCCGCGGATGAGACGATTGCGCTGAGCATAAGTATTGCACCTGCCGTCACGAGAATTCGCATCATCGGTCGCCTCCTGATCAAACGTCCGCACAGACAAAAGGTGCCCCCGGATGCGCCGACGCGCGCCCGTTTCGGCGGCGGCCTGTGTCGGCACACTCGGGGGCATTGTTCGCGGCTGCGCGGTGGTCGGCCTCTCTCATGCGAAGATGGCCGACCACCTGTCATGCCGTCACGTCTGCGTGCCCATCTTCAGGCTGTGCGTCTCGCGCTCAGCCGGAAGCGTACCGTGTCGCCTGATCGTAGCCGTACCAGTAGAGAGTCCCGCCGTAGGACACATCGCGGAACGGCCCCCACTTCATCCACTTGGCGTGACCGTCCACAAAGACCACGTTGCGGCCATCGTTGTGGATCATCGGCCACACATCCTTCAGTTCGTCGCGTCCATAGCTTTCCAGCGCATAATGGCAGACGCGGAGCTCGGGGAGGCTGGAGTACCACATGGTGGCGTCCATGATCCACGGTGTGTTGGCCGGGTAGATCACTTCTGCGGTCGAGACGCCCTCGTAGCGTTTCCCACTCCTGTCAGGATGACCGATCCAGTAGCCCATGCCCGCGTTGTAGCTGTAGCCGAGCTTCTCGAAGCCCTGACCGCGCACCGGGTTGTGGTTGCTCGGGCAGATGAACACCTGCTCGTTCCCGATGTAGGGCTGGTAAAGCTCTCCCCACCACGGTCCGCCGTACAATATCGCTCCGGACGCCATCTCATCGTAGTCCTGACTGTACATCTGAGCGGCCAATGCAAGCTGCTTGACATTCGACAGACAACTCGTCTGCCGGGCCTTTTCTCTGGCCCTCGCGAAGACAGGGAACAGGATCGCCGCCAGGATGGCGATGATCGCGATCACGACCAGCAACTCGATCAGCGTGAAACCGATTCGTCGTGTGGACATCAACGGTACCTCCTCTTACATATTGGCACGGTGGTTCAGAATTAACGTACGCAAAAACATCCGCCCGGCCACCCGCGCATCACACGCGGCAGACGCGACCTCTCACCGTTTGCGCTCCCGGGGCATGTCAGCGCCCGCTGGAACTGGACGGCTCACGCACCCAGAACTCCCATGTCGAATCGCTCTGATCGGTCCATCCACTGGAGCGGCCCGGATCAAGGGTACTCGCCTTATACCACTTTGCATGGCCGTCCACGTGGCCGACATTGCACCCTTCGTTGTGTGGATCGCCGGGCAAATAGCTGGACGTGTAAGCCCGGAGGGCATGGGTGTTACCCCGTGGCTCACCGAGCATCATCATGCTCGACGGCTGTTCGACCGCAGACAGTTTGATCGGTTTCTGCGATCCCGCTGACCCGCCGCTGTCGTACTCATGGCGATAGCCGAGCCCATTGCTCCCCGTGGTACCCCAGCCGTTGTACCCGTACCCGCCCCACGCCTCCGTCCGGTCGACGCTTGGACAGAAAAACACCTGCTCATTCTGCACGTAGGGCATAATCGCCTGGTACCAGCGGCGACCGCCCTCGGCGTAGAAGATGTTTCTCTCCACAGTGAACCGCTCATCGTAATCCTGCACGTACATCAGCATGCTGAGCGAGAGCTGCTTCACGTTGCTCAGACAACTCGTCTGTCGCGCTTTCTCCCTCGCCCTTGCGAAGACCGGGAACAGGATCGCCGCCAGGATGGCGATGATCGCAATAACGACCAACAACTCGATCAACGTGAAACCAGTTCGTCGTGTGGACATCAAGGGTACCTCCTCGGAGATCATGGCACGATGGTTCAGTGTCAACGTACGCGAAAACATCCGCCCGGCCACCCGGAGGGGTGAGCGAGGCGGATGCAGGATGTACTCACGATGTTCCCTGAGCGCTTCATCGCGCCTGGCGGTGTCGATCGGGCTGCGCCGTCGTGGTCTGAACACAGACACTCGACCATGGTCAGGCCCCTCAGACCGGCTGCTGTCTGCCTGCCGCAATATTTCTCGGAATGATGTCCGTCACGGCATGCAGGTTGCTGAAGTATTCTCCACCTCTCCGGATGATCCCTCCCCCGGATGGGCGCAAATTTCGTGATGGTCCTCCCACCTTCGTTCAGGGGCCGATCCGGACCTCGTCGAGTTCGAACCAGTGCCCCTCCTCCACGGCCTCTCGCGGCATGCCGTGGAAGCGCAGGCCCTCGATCCGCGTGATCTCCGGATAGCGCTCGCGGATCAGCCGGGCGTCGAACTCAAGCTCGTGCCACTGCTCGTCATCGACCAGCACATTCTCCGTCACGATCTCGGCCTCGGACGGCTGCGCGGCCGGGCTTGCGGCTACACAGACGCGTCGGGTTGAGTCCCCGGGGACCTCGAAGGCCCGCAGGTAGAGCGCCACGGGAGTGTCCTCGCCGACGCGGTAGCGGATGCGGACTGTGTGGTCGCGGTCGATGTCCCAGCGCGGCGGATGGGTCCAGCAGGGCATCCGCCCGCCGTCGGAGGGCGCATAAACGCGCAGGATGCCATCGCCGGTGTCGTCATCGAGCACCCGCTCCCACTCGGCCGGGGCGGGTCGGTAGGTCTGCCACAGCCACCACCAGTCCTCGTCATCGCGATCGAAGGTGCTGTGCACCAGCGGCGCATCGGCCGGGCGCGGCGTCTCGACCCAGACGTAGCCGGCCGCGACATGACGCCTCCCGTCGGTGTCGGTCACGGTGACATGGACCGGATAGTCGTAGTCCTCGGACCAGGTGTGCGTGATCTGCCGGCCCTCCGCGACCGTGTCGTCGCCGAGGCGCCAGCGGTAGCTCACCGGCTCGATCTCCCCGCGCGCGACCGCGCGGAGCGTCACGGTCTCCCCGGGTGTCGCCTCGAAGGGTTCGGTGACGATCTGCACGCTGTCGCACGCGCCTTCACCGTGCTCGTACGCGCCGATGTCGGGGCCCTCGCCGGCCCACGGCAGGCTGACCGGGTCGCCGTCCTGCCAGGTGACAGTCCGGTCGAGTGTGAGCGTGCCCGCGTCGTAGTCCTTCGAGAGGATGCGCGCCCGCTGATCGGCGCTGCCCACTGCGATCATGTCCCCGACCTCGCCGTCGATGCCGAGACCGTCGTAGAACGGGTAGACGTCATCGACGGCGATCACCTCGCCCTCACCGTCTCCGACGGCGCGGGCCAGCGGGGCTCCGGCGTCGATGAGCGGGCTGTCCGGTGCAAGGCCGTGATCGTAGACCTCCGGCTGAGCGAAGCCGGGAGCGACGTCGAGGTTGCCGATGTACTGTTCGGGGAAGCGCTCCTGTGCTTCTGCGAGCGTGAGCGCGAGGTCCTGGTCGTCGCGGTAGTCGTGGATGACCGCGCGCCCCGGCTGGTCGCCGGTCAGCACGTTGTTGACCAGTCGGAAGAACTGAGGGTTGGCGCGGCCGATGAGCGCGATCTGCCGGTGCGCCCCGTGCGGGTCATTCCCGGAGAAGATGTTGTTCATGAAGACCACGTTGTCCACGCGGTCGGCGTAGGATTCGCCGCGAACCTGCGCGTGGTAGCCGTAGCGCGGATTGCGGTCGAAGACGTTGTTGTAAAGCCGCACGTTGCGGAAGTAAAGCTCATCGCCCCACGGCGAACTGACGACCGGCGCGCCGAAGTTGCGGAAGACTCGATTGAAGCGGAAGATGCAGTTGTCCCACATGAACTGCGCCATCGCGTCGGCGGAGCGGCCGCTGTTGACTGAGTGGGAGATGATATTGCCCTCGAAGAGGACATCATCGGTGTTGAAGTGTTCGCCGTGCCGCCCCCATCCGCCGTGCATGATGTTGCCGCGCACGACCACGTGGTTGTTTGAGCCGGTGGGGTAGAACTGCAGCGGCGAGTGCCCGGCGCGACTGATGGAGTTGCCCTCGATGACCACGCGGGTCGAGTCGCCGACGCGGAACATGTTGCCGCCGCGGTAGCGCTGGATGATCGAGTTGCTCACCCGCACCTGGTCGCAGCCGGTGACGTGCATCGGCATGCCGCCACCGCCGTCCTCCATCCGGCAGTCGTCGATGACGATGTGCGAGCAGTTCTCCACCAGCATCCAGCGACTGCGCTCCGGGTCCGGCCGGATCGTCAGCCCCTCGACCCGCACGTGCTCGAGGTCCCGGAGCGCCACGGCGCAGGTGTCATCGCCGCTGCCGATCAGCACGGCCTCCCGGCGCGGTTCGGCGCGGAAGACAATCGGCGCGTCGGCCGTCCCGCCGGACTCGGGCTGCAGCGCGCCGGAGTAGCGGCCCGGCAGCAGGGTGACCGTGTCACCCGGTTCCGGCGCCTCGGATGCTTTCTCCAGCGTCCGCCACGGCGCCTCACGGGTTCCCGCGTTTGCGTCGTCTCCCGTCGTCGGGCAAACGTAGTGCTCAGCACTCCGCGCGGAGTGGACGCTCATGACCAGCGCCATCGCGGCAATGATCAGGCCATGGGAACGCATGTCGCGAAGCTCCTCTCGCGTCGATCAGGATCGCGGGCCTCATCTACTGTCCCGCAAGCTCCTCCGCGTCGTGCATCAGGCTCGTCCCGCCGTGTACCATCACGTCACCCGGCGTTCCGTCCGCGGCGATGGTGACCGCGAAGATATGCGCGTCGCTTGCGAAGTCCTCCAGCGCGATCGGCCCGGTCACGCCGGGCAGCGCGAAGCCGACGACCGTGCGCTCGCCGTCGGGGAAGGTCAGTTCGACGCCCCTCGCGGTGTCGCTGACCAGGTGCCGCGTCACGGGCAGGTTGCGTTCTTCACCCGAGCGGGCGGGCATCAGGACGCTGAGGAACTCCGCTTCGGCGCGCGCTTCGGTGAGCGCCACGGTGGTGTGCCAGAGGTCCTCAAAGTCGCGGTCCTCGGGCCACGGCGGCGGCGGATCGTACTGATCGGTCTGCGTGATCTGCACCTCTGCCGGTTCGAGGAAGCGCGTGGTGAGGCTCGCCTTCGGCTGCGAGATCAGCACCTCGTTGTCCTCCGGCCGGAGGGTCATCTCGTCGATCGCGTGGAGCTGGTACTCGAAGGTGCGCGGCTCATCGCTGGCGAGGTCGTCGCGGACAACGAAGATGCCCGGGCGCACATGCACGACCTCGCGCAACGCGCGTGTGAGGCGGCCGCCGTAGGCGTCGGTGGCGTCGCCGATGGTCAGGTCGAAGGCGTCGCCGTGGATGAAGTCCGTGATCTCACCGCGGGCCTGCCAGCCACGGTCCTGCCCGATGCCGCCGTCGTAAGTGATGCCGTTCTTCGACTTCGTCTCATGCGTCCACTCGGTGTGATGCGGCGAGCCGTAGTAGTTGTAATGCCCGGTGTTGACCGCCAGCGCCTCCCCGTAGGCCTCCAGCACGAAGCAGTTCTGCGCGTTGTGGCCGTGCGAGACCGCGCCGTAGGGGCTCGACTTCATCAAAAAGCCCACGTCATCGTCACCGAGCGTAAGGTTGGTGCGCAGAGCGACAAGCCCTGCGCCCGGGAAGACGCGCGAGGTCGGCAGGTCCATCGGCGCGCGCGGCTCGATGCTGTCGTCCTTGAGCAGCACGCCGAGCACGCCGCTGCCCGGTCCCGCGCCTGATTCCTCGGCGAACCAGCGGATGATCGGGTCGCGGTTGAGGCTGCTGAACCAGTAGATGAGGCTTCCGTGGCGGCGCGGTCGCCACTCGGCGCCATCGCCGAAGGGCGACATCTGCCCGTGCGGCGGCGTCATGTAGAGCGCGTAGTAGGGGGTGTTGTTGAAGAAGGGGCGCTGCGCAAGGTCGATCCCCGTGCCCTCTCGCAGGGCCAGCACGAAGTGCATCGCGAAGCTCATGTACGCGTTCCAGTAGCCGGGGCCCTCGTTCCAGCCGCCGTCATCCTCGCCCCACGCCGGGTAGACGCCCCAGTAAATGCGCGTGATGTAGTCGAGATACTCCGGCGCTTCCTCCCACTCGTGGTAGAAGGCGATGGCGGCCTCGCCGAGAAAGCCGATCGTTCGGCCCGGGTGGCTGGAGTAGGGGTTGTTGTCAAAGGGCATCCGGCGCAACATGCGGTACATGTCGGCCGCGCGGGTGCGCATCGACTCCTCGATCAGCGCCCGCTCCTCGTCGGTGAAGAGATCGTATGTCCAGTCGTAGGCGCGCACGCCGCGCATCATCACCCACATGGCGGGCTCATCGTAGCCGAAGTAGCCGGTGGTGCCCTGCGGGTCCCACGAGAAGAAGTGCAGCAGCCGCCGCTTCGCCTCCTCGCCGGCGGTCTCGTCGCCGGTGAGCAGATACGCGAAGGCCACCTGCTCCATCTCGTTCATCGGCGGGCGGGTGGTGCCCATGATATTCACCGCGGCCGGCCCGCGTTCAGGGGCGGTTGAGGGCGTGACGTCGGGCTCAGGCACAAGGTCCTCTCCCGCGACCCGCTCGGCGAGATCTACAAGGCTCCGCGCGACATCCTGCAGGTCGCCCTCGCTGGCCCGGCGGCGCAACTCCGCGACGCGCTCCTCAGGCACCAGCAGCCGGGGCCGGGTGTTCGCGACCTCGAGATCGGCCGGAGTCGGGTAGGGCCACGGCGACGCGTCCTCGGTGACCTCGAACTGCCGCGCCATGCTCCAGATGGTCGGGCTGCCGGCGATGTCCACGCCGTAACGCCACGAGTACTGGCCGGGATCGAGCGGCTCGGTGAGCATCTCGGCGGTGTAAATGAGATCCGACTTGTCCACCGCAAGGTCGCTCTCGTCGAAATCCGCGCTTCGCGACACCTGCAGGCGGTAGGTCACCTCGCCGTGAGGCGACCAGCTTGCCGGGTTATGCGGAAGCTCCTCCCAGCGCTCCTCGTTGTCGCGCTCGACCTCACCGGAAGGCAGCCACAGGAAGGGCGGCGGGTTCAGCTTCACGGTCTCTCCGTCGGCGGGTGAGTAAGGCACGTTGCGGCCCGGGACGGGCTCCCGGTCAACCGCGAGTGAGGGTGGCAGCATGTTCTCCATCAGTTCATCCTCCGTGGCGGGGCGGATGGCGACGTCATCCCAGTGAGTCTCGCCGGGCGTCCACCAGTGGAAAAGCTCGACCACCAGGTCCACAGTTCCCTCGGGCACGAGGGTCGTCATCTCCACCCGCGTCCAGTCGTCCGCGGGCGGATAGAAGCTCTGCTGGATGTCGAGGTGCTCCCAGACGCCGGGCGTGTGATTGAAGAGCAGGCGGATCGACGCGCCGCGGTTGCCTCCCTCGGCGACGCCCTCCGAGCGGTACCATCCGCTGACGGTCACTCCGCGCGCGCCCTCGGGCCACTCCACATGCTGGCGCATCGTGGCGCGGTCCTCATCGCTGCTCCCTCGCAGGATGATGTATCCATCGCCGGTCCTGCCACCATCTTCGCCCTGCTCGATCTCGCCGCCGGTGTTGAACGCGACCGGCCGCCAGTCCTCGGCGAGGCCGTCATCGCCGATGGCCTCGAAGCTGGAGTTGGTGAACATGTTCGCCTCGCCGGTCTCGTCCTGGCATACACCCGGTGCTGCCAGCACCGCTGCGATCAATGCGGAGAGAATACCCGTGCGGATCATCGCAGTTCGCATTATCAAGGCCTCCTGAGATCGACCGCGCGCGGCGATCGGTCGGACTGATTCGGATTCGCTTTGATTACAATTCTCCGGCGCCCTTGCCGACGCCTGCCCGTCATCCCTCGCCTGACGCGCTCGTGGCTCCGCTCACTCCTCGGCCGCGAGCCACGCGAGCACATTCGCGAAGAAGCGCGAAGCCCTGTCGCTGGTGACATCGCCCTCCGGCATGACCTCACCCGTCACGTAGCGGCAGGGTGAGGGCTGAATGACGATGACCTCGCCCGCGCCGAGCCGTCCCTCCACGATCGCGGGCTGGCCGTCGCTGTCGGTGGCGAGCACCTCCCACGCCTCATCGGCCTCGATGATCGTGTCGTAGGACACCGCTCCGGCCAGTGACGGCAGCTCGTTCGGGGTCGCGAAGATCGGATGGTCGGACGCGACGATCTCGCCCAGCGCCCCTTTGCTGTTGCTCAGCGTCAGCGGGTGCGGCAGATAGCCCTGCTGGTAGCTCGAGTCCTGGATCTGCACGATCGCCACGCGCCCCCCGGCGTTGATGAAGTCCAGGAGCCGCGAAGGCGCGTCGCGCAGGCCGCCGTAGTTCTTCTCATGCGCCTCGGAGCCGATGATTACCCCGCGGAAACCACTCAGCGTCTCCGGGCTGAGGTCCTCCAGCAGGGGAAGGTCGAAGCCGAGGATGCTCAGCGCCTCCCCGGTCGGGTCGTCGGGCGCGCCGACGTAGCCGATGCTCTCGCCGAGCCTGACGGCCGTCGCCTCGCGGAAGGTCGAACTCAGTTCCCCCGTCCACTCGCCGGCGGCGTACTTCACGCGCACGGTGGAGCCGTCGGGCGGTGTTCCGGTGAGTCGGAATGCGGGGCCGTTCGAGGCGCCGCGTTCCATCGCCCACTCGATCTTGCGCGGCTCCGCGGTCACACCGTCAGGAAGCTCCACGACCTCGGCGGTCGCCTCCAGCGGCTGGATCGAGCGGTAGTTGACATTCAGCGCGAACTCGACCGGCCCGTCCTCAGGCAGATATATCTCCGGCGCAAGCCGCACCTGCGGCTCGCGGATCGGTGATGGCGTGATCTCGTGGATGCCCATGCGCGAGAGCGCGCTGAAAGCGTAGGGCGGCTGACGGATCGACCCGGCGAAGCCCTTGCCGTGGCCGGAGCCGCTGCCCTCGAGTATCCGCTGCGCCAGCACGCGGTCGAGCATCTCGCGGTAGCGTTCGTCTCCGGTGTACTCGTACGCCCGCGCGAGCCCTCGTGCCACGCGCAGTTCGGCGCTGCCGGGCTTGTCGAGGTAGTTCGTGCACTGGGCGTAGGCGAATGTCCCGCTCTCCTCGTGGTACATGATCGCGTTGAGCCAGTCGGCCATCCGCACGAGCGTCGTGCGATGGCGCTCTCCCGGCTCGATGTCATCCATCATCGCGAGCGCCGCCATCACCACGCCGCCCATGAAGCTCTTGCCGCCCATGTGCTTCGGCGTGTGCGTGCATTCACCGATGGGGGCGATCGGCCCGCCGGTCCCCGGGTCGGCCTTTGACGCGATGTTCATCGTGAAAAGCCGCGCGGCGTTGAGGTGGTAGGGGTTGCCGCGCACATTGTACGCGCCCAGCGTTGCGATCGTCATCCAGCCGTAGTTGCGCGTCAGCCACTGCTCGATGGTCCGCGCGAAGGGGCCCGCAATGTAATCCGCGACGAGATTCGCCGCATGCCCGAAGCGGCGGTCGCCCGTCAGCGCGTAGGCGGTGTACGAGCCCTGCGTCCACATGTGCCCGGAGTTCCACAGACCGTCCTTGAACCAGTAACGCACGCCCTCCGGCTTCGGCAGGTCATACCCCCCGACGTGGTTGAGCGCGTGCTCTTTGTTGATGCCGTAGATGTCCGGATTCTCCGAGGACGTGATCACGTCGATGTCAGCGCAGTGCCTCGCGGCGAGCAGCGCCTGCCTCAGGAAGCGCATCTCGCCGGTCCGCGCGAAGTGGAGGCTGAGGCCCCAGTGAAGGTCATACTCGTGGTTGCCCCAGTTCACATTCCGCTCGCCGTACCAGTCCCCGTAGTTCATCCAACTGAACCAGCGCCCTGTCTCGACGTTGTTCTCGTACGCGTCGAGCGACTCATCCATGAATCGGGCGAAGTCATCGAAGCGGCCCGGCTCCTGCGGCTCCACGCGGCCGAATGCGCCGGAGGCGCAGTAATGCTCCGGGCTTGCCGCCAGGAGCGCGAGGCTCTGCCACGCGTCATCGACCTGCGCGGCCGCCTCCCCGCCGGCGTCGCCGAAGTAAAGCAGCAGTTCGGTGCTCGGCGCGGTGCCGGCCGGGATCTGATACGCCCCATCGCGGAACCAGTAGTAATTCCGCGTGAGCATCATCACGTCATCCTGGTGCTCCACGTAGCTGTCCTCGGGCAGTTCGGGGAACATCTCGACGGTGATCGCACCCGGTTCCACGCTGAAGCCCTTCGGATACAACTCCGCGAAATCCTTGATGCTCACCGCCACCGAGCGCTCGCCGTCCGTCACGGTCGCGATGGCACTCCCCGCGCCATCGTGCTCCTCGCGACCGCCATCGGCCTGTCTCGCGTAGCGGTCTATGTCCTCCTGCACCCAGCGTCCGGCCTCCGCGGGCGCTCCGTCGAAGCCGAGGCTCAGCGGCAGCGCGAAGCTGCTGAACGCGGTCAGATCGGGCGGGCGGCCCGAACTGCCCTCATCGGCCACCAGCGTGACCACCGTCGGGATCCCCTCGAAGCCGCGGTAGAAGTACATCCGCGCGCGGTAGCTCATCAGCTTGCCGCCCTCGACGGTCAGCGGCCCCTCGGCGACGATCACCGTCCGCACCGGCGTGGCCTCCTCGACCTCAAGCCGCGTCGGCGGCTCTCCGGCCGAGGTGAACCGCCGGCCCTCGGCGTCCGTCAGCACGAGGCCCTCTCCCGCGTCGCGCACCAGCACCTCGTCAGCGCCGAACGCGCCGTCGCGGTTGAGATCGACCGCCACCTCGCCGGGCGGCGAGAAGCGCTCGCGCGAGAGTGTCGCCTGCAGCACGTCGGTCGTCACGCGAAGGCTTCCGGCGGTCTCCTCGACCTCGATGCCATCGGCCACCTGCGAGGCCGACACCTGCCGGCCGAACTCCAGCGTGTACTCCGGCTCCGCGTCGGCCTCGCTCAGCAGGCTCACCAGCAGCCACCTGACACTCCCGTCGCCCCACCAGCCGATCTCAGTGAAGCCCGCCGCGACCTCCCCGCCGTCGGCGTCGAGCAGCCGCGCGTGTTCGGCGGAGGACAGTTCGCCCTCCGCGATCGGGATGCCGCCGTAGACGGGCCACGCCGGGCGCTGCCCGTCCATCATGTCGCCGACGTGCAGCGCGACCTGCCTGCGATCCACACTGCACTCGTCGGGGCGGAGGCGGTCGGCGGTGAATGTCAGCACCTCCGAGCGAGACTCCTCGGAGCCCTCGGTGGCGACCGCCTGCACCGCGTACTGCGTGCCGCGCAGCAGGCCCGGCAGCGTAATGCGATGGTTGTACGTCGTCGTGTCGCCCTCCTCGCGCCGGTTGAGCGCCTCGGGGCGCATCCCCCACTCGATGGCCGGGCGCACCGGCCGGTCGGTGACGAAGACCACGTCCACGTCAACCCGCTCGCCCGCCTGGTCCGGGTCGCACCACGTGTCGAGGTGCATCACGCGCAACGCGCCCGGCGCGGGCGGCTCCTGCGTCAGGAAGACCTCGCAGATGCGGAAGTCCTGCGCGGGCTCCGCCGCCTCAAGCTCGATCTCAGCGTCGGCGCCGAGCGTCACCGGCTGTCGCGTGGTGAAGAGGTGCAGGTCGCCATCGTCATATGCGGCGACGAAGCGCGCGAGTTCATCACCCGCCACCCGCAGCGTCACCTCATCTCGCGCCTCCGCGCTGTCCTGCACCAGCACGTTGACGTGATACTCACCCGCCACCGGGCTGGTCCACTGCGCCGTGGAGTTCGACAGCTTCGGCTCGAGCGCGCGGTTGATCCGATCCATCCCGCGCCTCTGCGCGTCCTCGGCCTCCAGCATGACGGGCTTCAGCTCATCCAGCGTATTCCGCCAGCCGAGCCACCGGTCGCGCGCGAGTGCGTTATCCGAGAGGAACTGCGAGAGATTTCCGGGCGGCGGCAGATCTCTCTCCTGCCTGCCGGGCCCCTGCACGTCCTTCCAGCCGAAGCTGTCGCTGCCGGGCGAGTGATCTCGCATCTGAGCCAGCCCCCTGACGCGAAAGAGCGTGGTGCCGTCCTCGGTGTGATTGAACGAGTTGTCCATCGACAGATAGACGGTGTTGCCGTCAACGAAGCCGCGGGCGCGGCGATCGCGGCCCAGCACATCGGCATTCTTGACCGCCACCTCGTAGTTTGCGCCGCGGGCGATCAGGCGGATGTCACTGCCACCCTCCCCGAGCGGCCGACCCGTGGACGCGTCGTAGTCCGCGTCGATGTAAAGCATCACCTGGGCGCCGAGTTCGAGGAAGTCGTGGGTGAAGTCAATGCGCCAGATCCAGCGATCCTGCGCCACGTTGCCGAAGTACACCCGGTGCATCACAGGCGGGCGGCGCCCCTCGTTCAACTGCTCCGCCCGCTCGTGGGCGTCATCGCTCTCGTAGATCAGGTGCATCGTGTCGGCATGCTCGGGGTCCATCCCGACGACCAGTTCCGCGTCATCGGGGATCCCGTCGCCATCCCGGTCCGGAAGGTCGGTGGACAGCTCCGCCACCGGCGCGATCTCAGGCAGTTCGGCGAGGCAAAGGATGGGGACCGCCAGCGCGCAGTGAATGAGGCCAATTCTGACGATTGTACGCATGATATGCCACTCCCTGGCAAGCGTCTCAGTTGGCCGTGAGGCTCAGGTCGTAGCTGAGCAACCGCGGGCCGCATGCGAAGTAGATTCGGCCGTCGGCGATCGTCACCCCGAATCTGAGACTGCCAGAAGTATTGAACGCGACCGCGCCGATGGCCTTCCTCCCGACCGCAGTGTTCTCATGCACCGCACCTGTCCGCATTTTTTTTCAGGTGTTGAAGGGATCCTGACTGCAGATGTCGAAGTTTCGTTAATGCAAGTCACCTGTCCGGTGCGTCGCCTTTCTATGTCCGGGCCTTCAGGGGCCTTTGCGCCCCTTAGATAATGAGACGGAAAGGGGTCCTCCGATGTTGACAACACGAAAAGGTTTCACGCTGATTGAGTTGCTGGTGGTCATTGCGATCATCGCGATCCTGGCCGCGATCCTGTTCCCCGTCTTCGCCAGAGCGCGCGAGAAGGCGCGCCAGACCTCCTGTCTCAGTAACATGAAGCAGATCGGCCTCGGACTCATGATGTACGTTCAGGACTACGACGAGTACATGCCGGGCTTCAAGATACACTACATCGGCGGCAACAGCGAGACGCGCGGCGACGGCTGGTACGACTCGCTGGAACCCTACGTGAACAACGAGCAGATCGCTATCTGCCCCAGTGGACGCTATCCCGAGCCGTCGAGGTACGGGCGAACTCAGATGCCGAACGCGAGCGGATACTGGGGCCGGGAGCTGGACGCCAGCTACGGCGTGCCAGCGCAGGACAGCATGTGCCGCGACGCCCTGGGCAATCTGGGCACAATGTTCAGTTCCTACTACCCGCCCGGCCCGAATCTGGCTGAAGTGACCAACCCCTCCGACACGGTCATGGTCTTCGAGAGCAACTCAAACTGGACCCAGCAGACCAGCGGCTACGGCCGTGACAACAGTGGCAATCTGCTGAATATCGAAGGTGGAATACGCGGCAGGCAGGCCTTCCGGCATAACGGGCAGATGAACGTCGCCTTTGCCGACGGCCACGCCAAGAGCGTCAACCCCGGCTACATGGCCGATCTCGACGTCTATCGGCGGGTCAAGTGAGGCCACGTTCCGACAGGTCGGATCACGCCTGTGACGCTATCGCCCCGGGACCTGTCATCAGGCCCGGGGCGTTTCGTACGCGTCGCTGATTCAGCGCCCCGGAGGGATCGAAGATGCGCGCTCTGACAGCCGTGGCATTCGCTGTGGCCCTGACCATGATCGGACCATCGGCGCACGCCGCCGAGCACTTCCTTGCCCCGGATGGCGATGACGCGGGGGCCGGGACCCGTGAGGCCCCGTGGCAGACGCTCGCGAAGGCATCCGAGGCGGCAGAGGCCGGAGACACCGTCACGCTTCTCCCCGGCCGGTACCCCGGGCAGCTCAGGCCCGTCGCGAGCGGCACCGCGGATGCGCCGATCGTCTTCCGGTCCGAGCCACGACTGGGCGCGCGGCTCATCGGCAGTGGAGATGACAGTCACGCGGTGGTGCTGCAGGACCTGTCGCACGTGCGCCTCGAGGGCCTGCACATCAAGCCCGACCCGTCTGATGGCCGCTGGGTCCTGATGCAGGACTGCTCGCACATGACCATCGAGGACTGTCGCATGGAGGACGCGACCGGCAGCATGCCGATGCATTTCGAGAGAAGCGAGCAGGTCCAGATGCGCGACTGCGTCGTCCAGCGCTACACCTCGCACAACATGTTCCGTGTCAGCCACTGCACCCGGACGCTCTTTGAGGGCAACTCGATCAGCCGCACCGGTCACTCGCCGATGCAGCTTTATCCGGACAACTCCAACCGGTTCATGGTGCTTCGAGGGAACGTCTTCCACTCGGCGTGGGGGAGGCCGTTCGAGCATTTCGGGACTCACGACGTGCTCTTCGAGCACAACATCGTGACCAACGCGTTCAACGGTGGCCGCTCGGCCAGTTCCAACGCCAAGTTCGCGACCACGCGCGCGATCTTCCGCTTCAACCGCGTCTTCCGCAACCCGCACAGCCCGATCAACCTCTACCCCTTCCGCGATGTCTGGGTGCGCAACCTGCGCATATATCACAATGTCTTCGATGACAACGGCGCGCGCGGCATCGGCGTCATCTCCTCAAGAGACCAGGTGCGGGACGTCGTCTTCCTCAACAACATCTTCAGCCGCAACGACCGGCATGGCGCGAACCGGCAGATAACCCTCGGCGCCGGCCACGCGAGACAGGTTCGCATCGTCAACAACGTGCTCACCGGAACGCGGCCCGGGCAGACGGTAGTCCGCGACTACGGCGAGGAGCACACCGTCGCCGCGTTGGAGGAGACCGACAACGCGCGGTATGTCGGGAACATCGATGTACCCCCGGGCTACGTGGACGCCGATGCGTACAATCACGCGCTGTCCGCGGAAAGTCCTCTGCGCGATGCCGCGCGGTACCTTGCGTTCGCGATCGGCGACGGTGAGGGCGCCGTCATCGAAGTCACCGACGCGACCTCCTTCTACGACGGCTTCGGGATCGACGGCGAGCAGGGCGATCTGATCGCGATCGGCTCATCCGACCAGCGGGCGCGCGTGGTCGAGGTCGATCACGAGGCCGGGACGCTCCGGCTTGACCGCGAGGTTCGGTGGGAGGACGGTGACCCGGTCAGCCTGCCGTGGTCCGGAGCGCGGCCCGACATCGGCGTCTACGAGCATGGGGACGATGCCCGCCCCGGCGTCCAGGTGGCGGTCGAGCCCTTCGAGACGCTGCCCGGTGAGCAGGTGACGATCCGCGCGGTCTGCCGGGGCGACCTGCAGCCTGAGACGGTCCGCTGGCATCTCGGCGACGGCACGGTGGCCGAGGGTAGAGAGGTGACGCACAGCTACGCGGAGGCCTACGACTACCCGATCCGGGTGCGCGTGACCGGCGCAGACGGCGCCGTTCACCGCGGGAGCGGCTACGTGGTGGTCGCCGAGCCTCGCGACCCTTCGGAGCCGCTGGTGCGCACTACCTGGGAGCGGGATGACGAGCGCGCGTGGTGGCTGTGGAAGAGCTACCGGCCGTTCCCCGCGAGGTATGAGCGGCGGGTGGATGACGAGACCGGCCGCGCCTACCGTCACATTTACGCCCCCGAGGACGGAGGGCGCCTGCCGGCGCAGATCCATCCGCGCGACTGGGACATCGACGCGTATCCGCGCGTGTTCATCCGCTACCGGGTGGGGGAGGGCGTGCCGATCGCGGTGACGCTCCATGCGTTCGCCGGCCCCGGCGGGGTCATCGCGGCAAGCCCGGCCGCGGAGGTTGCCGAGGATGAGCGTCTCGCGGACAACATGCTGGTCGATGACGAGCAGTGGCACGAGATCGAGATCGACGTCCGCGCGATCCGGGACGTGAACCCGGATGTCACGATGCTGGAGGGCATGCGGATCGGCGCGGCCCCGGCCGACGCTGTGGACGAGGGCGAGTGGTATGACCTCGATGAGGTGATCATCGGGCCGGAGACCGCGGACTGACCGCGCTCTTCGCGAGTGGCCGCGGGTGCGCCAGCGTTGCCGCCGTGCTGCTCGTCCGGTATAATCAGCTCGCGATGCCGAGACTGCCGTGGAGATGTCGGTGGATAGTGGCGATGGCCGCGCTCATCGCCTGCGCCCATCCTGCGACCGCCGACCTTGACACCGAGATCGAAGAGGGCATCGGCAACTGGATGGCGCAGGTCTTCATCGCCCAGCGGGGTCGCCTCGATGAGCCACCGATCGAAGACTGGGTCAACCGCGTCGGCCACGAACTTCTCGCGCACACCCCCCGCCCCGAACTCGACTACCACTTCATCGTCCTCGACAGCCCTGAGGCCAACGGCTTCGCCCTTCCCGGCGGCTGGGTCTTCATCACCGCGGGCCTGCTGGAAAGCATGGAGAGCGAGGACGAGCTTGCAGCGGTGATGGCGCACGAACTTGCGCACCTCGCCAACCACGACTTTCAGCGCGTGATGCTCCGCACCGCCCTGTGGCTCGGGCTTGCCGAGGTGCTGCGCAACAACGACCGCCGCGACTGGGTTCCGGCCGTGCAGGCCGGGCAGCTCGTTGAGACGCTCAGTCACAGCCGCAGCCGCGAGCGAGGCGCGGACGCGCTGGGCGCGCGCCTCGCGTGGGACGCCGGCTACGATCCCCGCGCCATGCAGGCATTCCTCGGCGATGAGCCAAGGTGGTCGTATCTTCAATCCGTCTTCTCCACCCATCCCCACCCGGCGAGTCGCTCGAAGCGCATCCGTGAGCATTTCGAGCGGCTGCGCGAGGAGGACCCCTCCGGGGCGCTGGCGCTTGCCCGATCGCTGGTCGAGCGTGGACGCTGCGGGCCCGCGCGGGAGGTGCTCGGCGAACCGCTCACCGGCGACTCGGAGGCCGAGCGGGAGGCTGTGCTTGCGCGAATCGAGCAGCGGATCGACGCGGAGCGCGACGAGAGCGTCGGCCTCCCGGCAGAGATCGGCGACGCCGTCGCGGAGGCCGTCTCGGGGGCGGATGCGGCCCGCTCCGAGGCGCAGGAGGCGCGGGATCTCGCGTGGAAGCGTCTGCGCGGACTGTGGGATGACCGCGATGTCGACCGGGCTCTCGTGGTGGCCCAGGCGGTCGATCCTGAGTTGAAAGACCCGGGCTATCTGCTGCTCGTGGCGCAGAGCGTGAATGTGCTGCACCGGGCGATGCGCGGCGGCAACCTCGTCGCGAGGACCCTGGGTACGCAGCATGAGGCGGAAGAGGGGCTGGTGGCCGCCGGCGAGGCCCTTCGGTCGGCGAGGGTTGAGGCCGAACACGCCACGGCACTCAGCGCCCGGGCCGATCCGGTGATTCAGCGAGCCGGGACGCTGGCGGAGCGCGCGGGGCCGGATTCGGAGGAGCTTGCGCGACTGGCGGGAAGGTATCACCGGAGCGCGCGGCTGGTCGCGCCGCTGCTGGTGGAACTTGCGCTCGCGGGCGAGCGAGACCCCGGGGGACGGCTGACATTCGCGCGGTTCATGCTGCTCCAGGCACGGGTGCGGATGCTTGAGGGTCGCCTCGGGCGTTTTGATGACGCGCTCGATCGCATCGCGGGCGACGCATGGCGGGACGCGGTGGAGGTTCATCGCCTGCGCATCAACCTTGCGGCGCTGAGCGCCACCACATCGCTGAGGGAGGCGATCTTCGCGACTCTCGGCCGGCGGCTCGGCGTGGACGTCGAGGAGTTCGCTCGCGCGTGGGAAGACGGCGTTATGCCCGGCGACAGGGCGCTTGAGCTGATCGCCGAGCGGGTTCGCCCGCGCGATGATTCCTTCGGCAAAGACCTGCGGGCGACACAGATTCTTATCAGAATCGGATTTATTGAGGTGAAGGAGCAGGTCGCGTGGTGCGCGAAAGAGAAAAGCGCAACGGAGGGGGCAGGTACACGTGCGTTACGCGGTGCTGTCCGACATCCACAGTAATCTCATTGCGCTGCGGGCCGTGCTCGCGGAGCTTGCCGACGCGGAGATCGATCGCTATCTCTGCCTCGGCGACATCGTGGGCTACGGGGCGCGCCCGAACCAGTGCTGCGACCTGATGCGGGAGCTTGACGCGATCTGCGTCAGGGGCAATCATGACGAGGCCGCGGTGAACCCGGAGAAGGCCGAGTGGTTCACCGCGCCTGCTCGTGCCTGCATCCGATGGACGCGGGAGCAGTTGCGCGAGGACAACCTGCAGTTTCTCCGCGAACTCCCGCGACGAGAGATCGTCGATGACGCGATCACAATCTGCCACGGCTCAGTCCCCGACCCCGATCATTACACCGTCACGCCCGTCGATGCGATGATGAGCTTCCGGGAGATGACTACCCCGGTGGCATTCTTCGGACACACGCACTACGCCGAGTGGTTCGTGGACACCGGCGACGGGCAGTTGCCTGTCGAGCACCCGTTGCCCACGGGTGGCTCGACGCTGCTCAGCAGCGAGCATCGCTACCTGATAAATCCCGGCGCCGTCGGGCAGCCTCGCGACGGCAACGAACTCGCCAGCTTTGCCATCTACGACGATGAGGCCCGTGAAGTCGTCATCCGCCGCGTGGGCTACGACATCGCCAGTGCGGTGCTTCAGATGCAGGAGGCGGGCCTGCCCGAAGCGATGCACGCCCGACTCTGGATGGGAGTGTGAGCGTTAGAAGGCACGCGGACGGGTATACTCGAGGCAGCGTAGGCTCGGAGCAGTCCAACGGCGTAGAGGGGTGAGCAACATGCCGCTTGAGGACAAGCAGACGCGATTGCGGGTCGTGCGCGAGATCGCAAAGTACGACATGGACACCTCGCTGATGAATGTGAGCGTCATCAACGGCGTTGTGTACATCGACGGTCGTGTCAGCCCGATGAACAGCCCGAACGCACCGAGCGATCTCGAAAAGGTATTCATGAAGCTTGAGGAGACATTCCTCGGGCTCCGTGACATCAACGACGTGGTCATCGACCTGGCGTACGACATGAGCTGACTCCGGTGGCGGTCGCGTGGACAGTGCCGGACAGGGTGAGGGCAACCGCGGCCTCATACTGTCACGTACTATGCACCATCCTCCCGTGATGAGCCGCCCTCGAGTTCCGGCACACGAAAGGCATGTGTCTCAATGCGTCATCGCCGCATCGTACTGTTCGCGACCGCCGCACTCCTGATCATCTCCACGATCTCATCACCGGCCCTCGAGATTCCCCCGGTCATACGCGGCTCCGGCACGGTGCTGATGATGCCGGACCCGGGGCCGCTGACGATGACTTTCAGCAAGCGCGACCTCAACATCTACGAGGGCCCTGACGCGATGCCCATCTCCGTCCGCGATCCCTTCGGGGACGAGGTGGCCGCTGTCACGCTACCCGACGATGGGAACGAGGGCAAGGGCCCGCATGGAAGTGAGCTGCAGCAGGAGA
>JBKHFA010000028.1:0-21452 GCA_046540615.1 Armatimonadota bacterium
GCAACATGATGCCGATGGCGGGCCCGCCCGTGCTGTGGTATCACGAGGAGTGGGATGAGCTTGAACTCTTCAAGCTGCAGCGGGCGATCATGCGCTTCAACGAGGGATTCGACCCGCGCGGACTGGACCTGCGGAAGCTTGAAAACGACACCTCGGATCCCGAGCACATCTTCTGCCAGGCGAAGGCCGGTGGGGGTGTCGGGATGTTCTACGTCTTTCACGATGACCGCATGGCGGAGTACGAATCCCCGGACGAGGTGCCGGAGCAATTGCGCCTTGAGGATCAGTGGATTGAGTTGAAGGATCTTGCTGAGGGTCACTACCAGGTGCAGTGGTGGGACGCGTTCAGGGGCGAAGTGATCGGCGAGGACGAGTTGGTCGTGGAGGATGCGACAACACGGATCGAGCTTCCCGCATTCGAGCAGGACCTTGCGGCAAAGCTGATGAAGACTGATGCCTGAACACCGCAGCAATTGCAGGGAGAGACACAAGATGAGTGAATACACAATCGTCGTCGGTCTGGGCAACCCCGAGAACGTGGACCGGTTGATGCACGTTGCGTGCATGATCGCGAAGGAGTACCAGGGACGGGTGCGGGGGGTCACCGTGGTGGATGTGGACCGTTTCGCGGTCGCCATGACGGATCAGGCCCACGACCGCATCAACCGCGCGTACAACATCCTTGCCGAAGCGGAAGACGTGGCAGAGCGTTGCAGCGCCCAGTTCGAGGGAAATCTGACTGTCGGGCGCGAGGTGGCGGACGTACTCGACGAGGTCGCCGCCAGCACGGACGCGCGACTGATCCTCGTCGGATTCTCAGAGCGCGAACACCCGGCAGGTTCTGACAGCGATTTCGAGCGGCTGGTCGACGAGATCGCTCATAAGGCCCCCTGCAACGTCCTCGTGGCCCGCTTTGTGGGTGAACCCACTTTCGAGCGGGTGCTGGTTCCGGTGCGCGGTCGAGCGACGCTTGAGACCAGGCACGACGTGCTGCAGGCTCTGCGCAATCAACTCGGCGCGTCGGTGGATGTAATGCACGTCTCCTCCAACGAACAAGAGGCTGAGGAGATGCGCGAACTCCTTTCGGATTGGCTGCGCGAACACGGCGTGATAGACCGCGTGCGTCTCATGGTGAAGATCAGCAAAGACGCGAGCGCCACCATCGTCGAGGCAAGCTCCAGCTACGACCTCGTGGTGATCGGGACCGCGCCGCTTCACGAAGTCAGGCGCAAATTCTTCGGCGCTGTGCCCGAGTATGTGGCGTATCACGCCGCATGCTCGACATTTCTCATCAGGACACAGGACATTCGGCACAAGCACTGATCGAGGCCGCCACGAGATGAGAGAGGCGCAGCCCGAAGCGGGCTGCGCCTCCTGTGTGTCTACGCTGCGGTTGCCGCCGCTACGCGGCCTGAAGAAGCCGTCCAAGCGCCGACTTGATGACCTCGACGAAGTCTCCCGACTTCTCGATGAAGAAGCCATCGTAGCTGCTGACGCGAGCAACGTCGCCGGTGCCGTTTGCCTGCCCACTGACCACGAGGACGGGCATATCCCGCCAGAGCGGATTGTGCTTCACGGCTTCGAGCACGTCCCAGCCGTCCACGTCAGGCATGATAATATCAAGTACCATGGCATCATAAGACCTGTCGTTTGCTGAGGCTCCGCAGAGCTTCTTGAGGGCCTCTCGACCGCTCGACGCGGGGTCCGCGCTGAACCCTGCGTCCTCAAGACCCTGCACCAGCACTTCACGGATCGCTCGATCGTCGTCCACTACCAGGACCCGAGCCACATCTCCCACCTCCTTTTGCCATCAGGTCATTCGCGCGAAGGTCACCGGCCGCGGAAATGATCCGCGATCGCCTGCTCCTCACGACGCTTCTCATCGCGTTGTTTGATCGTCTGCCGCTTGTCATATTCACGTTTACCCGTGCAGACCCCAAGCTCAACCTTAGCATACCCACTCGGAGCGAAGTACATTCGCAGGGGGATCAAAGTTACGCCTTTTTGTTGAACGTCGCGCTCAAGCCGCCTGATCTGTCGCTTGTGCAGCAGCAACTTGCGCGGGCGCGTGGGGTTCTGATGCGCATATCCGCCCGCATCGTACTTCGAGATGTGCATGTTGTGTATCCATGCCTCACCGTTCTCCACCGTCGCATACGCCTCAGCCAGGCTGACACGGTGCGCCCGCACCGACTTGACCTCCGGTCCAGTCAGCTTGATACCCGCCTCAATACTGTCATTAATATGATATTCATGACGGGCGCGTCGATTGGTCGCGACAGTTTCGACGGCCATGACACACAAACTCCCGAAAGGCGCGCAACAAACACAAAGATAGAGGCGGCGCGCGTGACGCCGCCTGCTTTGATTCTACCGCGAATTGCGCTCGGTCGTCAAGGACAGAGCCCCCCGGACGGAGAAGACCTGTCACGAGAGGAGATGCGTGATGGGCTACGACTTGACACGCGGGTTATACTTCGCCGCCGACACCGGGCTGCTGGACGAACCCGAGATGTACACGACCACCCGTGCTGCGCTGTGCGGTGGGGTGGTGCTGGTGCAGTTGCGATCGAAGAATCTGCCCGTCCGGGACGTCACGGCGATCGCGCGGAGGCTGGTGGGGCTGTGCGCGGAGTTCGATGTGTCGCTGCTGGTGAACGACTTCCCGCGGGTGGCGCTGGATGCGGGCGCGGCGGGCGTCCACGTCGGGCAGACCGACGTGGCGGTCGCCCGGGCGCGGGAGCTGCTGGGCGAGGACGCCATCGTCGGCGCGACGACGCCGACGCGCGAGGCGGTGCGCCTGGCTGAGGCCGAGGGCGCCGACTACGTCTCCGCCGGGCCGATGTTCCGCTCGCCGACCAAGCCGCACAAATCCGTCGCGGGTCCGCAGCTTGCCCGCGACCTGCGGGCCCTCACGAACCTGCCACTGTGCGCAATCGGCGGCATCACCGCGGAGAATGTGCACGAACTCGCCGACTGCGGGATCGACCTTGTGTGCGTCATCTCCGCCATCTCGAGCGCCGATGATCCGCAACGCGCGACGGAGGAGATCATCGAGGCGATGGACACGGCCGGGGTAGCGAGTTAACGACGAGACGCGACGGCGTCGACGCAATCCCCCGCTACTCCGGGTAGATGTACTGAAGGAGCGTGTCGCCCACCTGGTGGAGTGAGGCGGGGCTGCAGTTCTCAGGGGTATCATGCGTTGTGTGCCACTCGGGCGGGACGAAGTGAATGATGTCGATCGCGGGGACGCCACGGTCGATGAAAGGGATATGATCGTCCGTCACCGAACTGCCGGCGGTGCGCTCGAAGGCGTCATGCCCCGACTGCTCGGCGATCGTCCAGATGCGATCCACGAGATTCGGCGCGCTGCGAAGCGAGTTGCGCTCCATCAGCAGTGTGAAGCTCTCGGTGGCCCTCGGCGGAACGCCGACCGCGGGGTTGTGCTGACCGTCGGCCCCGACGAGGTCCACGAGTATCATCTCATCAGGCCACGGAAGCTCCCCCGGCCAGTTCTCCGCCATGTAACGCGAGCCGAAGATCCACCCGCCATCGGGGAGAGCGGAACCCGCGGCGCCCTGGTCCTCGGCATCGAAGAATGCGATCACGATCGGCCGATCGGGCGGGCTCTCGGCGAAAGCGCGCGCAAGCTCCAGCAGCACCGCCACTCCGGAGGCGCCGTCGTTGGCGCCGAGGACGGGCTCATCTCGCAGAGACGGGTCCGGGTCCTCATCGGCCTTCGCACGGCTGTCCCAGTGGGCGCCGAGCAGGAGAACATCGCCCTCGGCATGAGCGGAGAAGAGGCCGGCCACGTTGGTGAAGTCATACACCTCGTCACCGCCGAGTGCCGTGGAGGCGGTGAAAGGCTGCGTCACGACCTCTGCCCCGGCCTCCCGCAACTGCGCCACGAGGAACTGCCTGCACTGCTCGTGCGCTACGCTGCCGGGGATGCGGGGACCAAAGTCACACTGCGCCTCAAGATCGGCGAACGCTCGGTCCTGATCAAAGGCGGGCCGCTGCGAAGCTGGGGGCGGGCTGACCGGCGGAGCGGGGGCAGTGCCGCCGCCCCCGGAGCTGCAGCTTGCCCCGAGCATGGCGTAGACGCAGATTGCCGCGATGATTCTCATCCTGCTCACCAGCCTCACCTGCTGTGCTTCCGGCCTGCGCGTAAGGAAAAGGCGCCGGCCCGATCGATGGGCGGCGCCGTTGGCCCGGACGCGCGATCATGCCGATCAGTTCAGTTCGATCCCCGAGGACGGGTTGTCCAGCCCGGGGTTCTGCGAGGCGTTGATGCCCTCGGACATCCGAGCGAGGCGCGCTGAGCGGTCCGCCGCCGGCGTGGGCTCAGGCTGATAGACGGCGCGCGAGTGAGGCCTCCGGGGAACCACCGCGACAGGCAAACTCTCCGACTCTCCAGTCGACTCTGCCACGCTGCCCGTCGAAGCAGGCTCCGGGGCCGGCCGCGGCGCGACTGTCGGTTCGGGTTCAGGATCGCGAGGCGTCGCGGCGACCACAGTCTCGCGCGGCTGCGGATCGCGAGCGGGTGGGTCCGGCGTGGCTTCGGGTGTGCGCTCGCGCTCAGGCGTCGGAGTGGAGCGCCCGGTTGCCGTCTCAGGCTCGGGTTCCGGCTCGCGTTCGGGCTGCGTCACCGTGCGCTCGCGCGTCTCCGGGGCGTCTACGTTTCTGCGCGGTGCGGCAGCAGGTCGGTCCGGATGCGGGCGTGCTGCCGGGGCGGGCACGGGCTCCTCGCGCTCGGGCTCTGACGCAGTCGCGCTGGCAGTCCCCGCAGACGGCTCCGATTCCGGCCGCGAGTCTGCGGCCGGCGGGGTGCGCGGGCTGGTGGTGCGAGTGGAGGGCGCCTCCCGCACGGACTGCGGAGCCGCGGCGATGGGCGTCTCCCGGGTGGCCTCGTCGCCCTCCTCGGTGACGGTCGAATCATCAGTCTCCTCCGCGGCGGCGACCTGCTCGTCGATCTCCTCGACAGCTTCAGCGTGATCTGCCGGGTCGGCCACGGTCTCAGCCGGCCTCTCAGCGATCACAGGCGCGGGGGAGTCGATGCCGTCACCGCCACGCGGCACGAAGACAGCCGCCAGCAGGGCGGCAGCCGCGGCCAGTCCGCCCAGCACCTTCGCTGCGCGGCGCCAGGTGAACACGGATTCGGCAGCACTGTCTCCTGCGGCTTCCTCGAGGGCGGCGTCATCGCGGGCAACGGCAGCCGTGATGCGTTCGTGGAGATCAGCAGGGGCGGATGCGGGACCGGTCTCGCGCAGCAGTCCGACCGTCCGCTCCATCTGCTTGAATGCGACATAGCATGAATCACATGCGAAGACATGGGCTTCAAACGCGTCACGCCGGATGCCATGAAGCTCATCATCGAGGTACTCAGAGGCCAACTCAAGGGTCTCTTCGCAGGAGATTTCCTCGACAGGCCCTGCCTCCGCGCAGGCGCGCAGGATGCGCCGCCGGAGATCGGCGGGCGCCTCCTCGCGCCCGATGGCGCCCAATGCGCGGCGAATGTCATTCATTTCGGAATGCACTGACAGGCAACTCCCTGTCACACTCGACAGTACACGAATGCTGGCACGGGTCATCTACCCGGGGGATTGTCTTCGATGAGGGCTGCATCCATCCCCACGCATTCAAGTTAGACACACCGGCCGGAGAAATGTTTCGCCACGAGGACAAATCTTGCGCGACGGCTTACGCGCGGGGAAGGATCTGCTCCCACCAGTCCCTGACACGGTCGATCAGGCTTCGCTGCGTTTCCTCTTCGCTGACCGCGGCGGCTCCCTCGCGTCCGGCGAGGATCGCCAGTCCGACGCCGGTGGCGTAGATGGGGCTTGCGACCGAATCGACCATCCCGAGTATGCCGCGGGGACTACCCACGCGCGCGGGAAGGTCGTCGAGGACGCGGGAGGCGAGGGTCGCCGTGCCCGGTAGCGTCGATCCGCCCCCGGAGAGCACCACGCCCGCGCTGGCCTGCTCGTAGACGCCCGCGCGCCTGAGGTTGCTGCGCACCAGCGAGAAGATCTCCTCCATCCGCGGCTCGATGATCTCCGCGACCAGGCTCATCGGGACTTCCTCGGATTGATCGCCGTTGGCAAGCTGCACCTGCACCCGCTCGTCAGGCAGAGGGCCCTCCGTCAGCGCTCGACCGTAGCGGCACTTGAGCTTCTCCGCCTCGTCGAAACTGACGCGAAGCAGACGAGCGATGTCGCGGGTGGTGTGATTCCCTCCCACGGGGATCGCCGAGGTATGTGCGATCGAGCCTTCGAGGAAAGCAGCCACGTCGCTGGTGCCACCACCCACGTCAACGAGGATGACACCGAGGTCGCGCTCTGCGTCGGTGATGACCGCCATCCCGGTGGCGATCGGCTCGAGGACACGGCTCCCCACCGCGACCCCCGCATCCACCACGCAGCGCTCGATGTTCTCCACGATGCTGGCGGTCCCGCTGACCGCGTGCAGTTCCACGTCCAGCCGACGCGCGGACATGCCCACCGGCCGCGTCACGCCGGATTCGCCGTCCACGGTGAACTCGCGCACCACCTGGTGGATGATCTCGCGATCCTGCGGCAGCGGCACCGCGTCGCGGGCGCTCTGCACCGCGCGTTCCACGTCCTGCTCGGAGATCGCCGGTCCGGGCGCTACGTTGGTGCGGCCGGTGACGTTCACCGAGGAGATGTGCGCGCCGGTGACCCCCACGTACGCACTCTCGATCTCCACCTCGGCCTGCTGCTGAGCGATGTCCACGGAGGTGCGGATCGACTCGATGGCGTCCTCGCGATCCACGATGATGCCGCGCTTGAGACCGGCGGAGGGCGTCAGACCCACGCCGATGATCTCAAGACGCCCATCAGTATGCGGACACCCGATGATCGTGCAGATCTTCGTGGTGCCGACATCGATGCCGGCGACGAACGAGGTGTTGGGCAAAGATGAAGCCTCCGCGAAAGAAGATCGGTGCGTCCGGGATACGCTCGCGCCATCCACGTGACGAGTTCGCCGCAGGCCGCCTGTGCTCCTCCCTCACACGGCGGCTCTCAGTCCACGCGCTTGAACGTCGGCCTTGACGGGACGCGCAGATCGATGTAAAGCGGCGCCTCTCCCTGCTCCGAGAGCCCGTCCAGCAGCCTGGCGAAAAGCAGCGCCTTCTCCTCCAGCATCTCCTGGTTGCCGAGCTTGCCGAGGACGCCGCCGGCGGTCCAGACCTCGACACGCACCGGGCGGCTCAGGTCAATGCGCGCGTCCTCAAGCAGCCCCGTCTCCCCGAGTCCCCTGCGCACCGCGTTCATCATCTCAACATCGCGCCGCGACAGCCTCCCCCCGACGCGGAGTGAGGACGGGGTCTCAATGCGAATCCGTGGCAGCCCGTCGGGGACCCCGCCCGTCCAGTGCATACACACGCCGTCCGGATCCACGACCATGAAACGATCGCCCTGCTGCACAACCGCGACGGGCGTCCGCGGCTCCACCTCGATGGTCAGTGTTGAGGGCAACTCGCGGCCGACGCGGACTGACTTCGCCCGCGGCAGGCCGCCGATCCGGCCTTCTATCTCGCGCATCGGCGGCAGCCAGATGGTGCCGAACGCCATCTTCTCCGCGGACTCTGCAGCCTCCGCGGCAAGGCTCTCATCCTCAGAATCGATCTCCACCGATCGCACCGCGAAAAGATCTGAGGCGAGGATCCCGAGCAGGCCACCCACGACGGCTGACGCGAGTACCAGTGAGATGCCGGTCAACGCGGCCTTGCGCCGCAGGCGAGCGGACTCGGCGCGGTCGGCCGCCGAACCCGCGTTGCTCCGCCTCTCACTGCCCCCGCGCCCTCGCCTGGAGGGTCTGCCTCTCATGCAAGGTCCTCCGCAACACGCCGGATGTCCCCCGCCCCGATCGTCAGAATAAGATCATCCGGCCGAGCCATCTCCCGGACCCGACCGGCGATCTCCGCTCGGTCGGCGATGTACTTCACCCCGCAGTCGGGCGCGATCTCTCGAACACGACGCGCGAGGTCGGCGGCATCCACCCCTTCGATCGGCTCCTCGCGCGCGCCGTAGATTCCCGCGACAATCACCTCATCCGCCACCGCCAGAGCGCTGGCGAAGGGCTCCATGAAGTCACGAGTGCGAGAGTAAAGGTGCGGCTGGAAGATCGCGACGAGCCGCCGCTCCGGCCATCCGCGCCGCGCCGCATCGAGCGTCGCCGCGACCTCCGTGGGATGATGCGCGTAGTCATCGACCACGAGGGCGCCGTCAAGCTCGCCGATCAATTCAAAGCGCCGCCGCACGCCACGGAAGGCCTCGATGCCCGCGAGCGCGTCCACAGGTGCGATGCCGACCTCTGACGCAGCGGCGATCGCACAGAGCGCGTTGAGCACGTTGTGACTGCCCGGCACCTGCAGTCGCGCCTCTCCGATCTCATCACCCTCCACCAGCAGCCTGAAGGACACCCCGAAGGTCAGTGGCTCAATCTGCTCAGCGCGAAAGACCGCCGTCTCCGACAGCCCGCAGGGGATCGTCTTCCCCGCACACCGGTCAATCATCCCCGCCAGCGGCTCACAGTCGGCGCCCCACGCAAGGAACCCGTCCTCGGGCACAAGGTCGATGAACCGCGCGAACACATCGCAGACCGCCTCGAAGGTCCCGTGCTGGTCGAGATGATCGGCCTCGACATTCGTGATAATCTCTGAGCAGGGGCCGTAGCGCAGGAAGGTCGCGTCACTCTCACACGCCTCAAAGACCGCGAGTTTTTCCTCGCCGGGGTGATAGTTGCTCCCGATGTTGGCCGCATCCCCGCCGACGACTACGAGCGGATCGCGGTCCGCCTCGAGGAGGATGGCTGCAAGCATCGAGGTGGTGGTCGTCTTCCCGTGCGTGCCGGAGACCGCGATCTTCTCCATCGGCTCAATGATCGCCGCGAGCAACTGCGAGCGATGGTAGATCGGCAATCCGCGCTGCCGGGCGTCAACAAGCTCAGGGTTGTCCTCAGGGATTGCGGTCGATGCGACGACGACGTCGGCGTCGCCGGCCCCACCGGCCACCTGGGGCACGTGTATCTTCGCGCCCGCCCCGCGCAGCCGCGACACGCGCTGTCCTTCTCCACTGTCCGAGCCGGTGACAGTGAAGCCGCGTTCAACGAGTATCCCCGCCAGCCCACTCATCCCCACGCCCCCGACACCGATGAGATGGATGTGCTGGCCCGGTTGCAACACAAGTCTCTCCGCTGCGGCCATCCGTGCAGTCTCCCGATCACGCGTTCTCATCCGAAGGTGTGCCCGCCTGATTCTACGCGCCCGAGCCCTCCTCCGCAAGGGCGGCTGCCTCCGCGACCGCGAGCACGGCGTCCGCCACGTCCCCCGCCGCGCCCGGACTTGCCGCGGCCAGTGCCGCATCCGCCATCTCCCGGCGGCGAGCATCGTCCCCGAGAATCTCCCGCACAAGCGCCATCAGCCGCTCGGAGGTGAATTGTTCGTCCTCGACGATGACGGCGGCCCCCTCCTCCGCCAGCGGCGCCGCATTCAGCCTCTGATGCCCGCCCGCGTGCGGATAGGGTACTACGATCATCGGCACGCCATGCAGACAGCTCTCAGCGAGGCTCGCCGCTCCCGCGCGGGTGACCACCAGGTCCGCCGCCGCAAGCGCCAGCCCCACGTTCGGCAGATGCTCGATCAGGTGGTAACGCGCGGGCATGCCCATCTGCTCCGCCTGTGAGCGAAGTCGCTCGTAGTCCAGAGAACCCGACAGGTGGACGATCTGCATCTGTTCGCAAAGCTGCGGCAGCGCGCCGATGACCGCATTGTTGAGCCGCCGCGCGCCCTGCGAGCCCCCGGTGACCATCAGCGTCGGCCTCTCCGGCTCCAGCCCCAGCGCTCGTATGCCCTCCTCGGCCGTGGCCTCGGCCACCTCCCGCCGGATCGGGTGGCCCGTGACGACCGCAATCTCGCCGAAGACCTCCGCCGCCGCCGGCGAGACGCACGTCACGACCTCCGCCCACCGCGAGAGCAGTCGATTCGAGCGGTCCGGCCGCACATCCGCGGCATGCAGAACCAGCGGCACGCCCTGCCAGCGGGCGGCGATCCCCGCCGCGGCGCCCACGTACCCGCCGGTGCTGAACATCACGTCAGGCCGAAAGCGACGGATGATCCTCCGCACCTGCCGCACTCCGCGAAGCAACCCGATCGCCCCGGACAGCGCCGCAGCTGAGATGCCGTAGGGCATCGGCCGCGCGTCGATGAGATCGTGCGGCAGTCCTCGCGCGGCAAGAAGCTCCGCGTCGATGCGTCCTCTCGCGCCGATGAAGCTGACCTCCACCTCAGGATCGGCTACTCCCAGTTCCTCTGCCACCGCTACGCAGGGGAAAAGATGCCCCGCGGTGCCACCACCGGTCATCAACACGCGCGGCCCGCTCATGGCTCACCGCGCCCTGGGGAACGTGAAACCGCCAGGACCATGCCCGCGGCGATCGATGCCGACAGCAGACTCGTCCCGCCACCGCTGATGAACGGCAGTGTGAGGCCCGTGACCGGCATGCATGACGTGTTGACCGCTATGTGCGCGAGACTCTGCACACACAGCATCGTGGCCACGCCTGCCGCCAGATAGAACCCGAATGCGTTGTCCGACCGGCGCGCGATCTGCAATCCCCGCCACGCCACCAGGCCCACGACGACCAGCAGCGCAAGCGCCCCTATCAAGCCCATCTCGGCACCGATCACGGAGAATATGCTGTCAGTGTGTGACGCGGGCAGTGAGTGCCACTTGTCGGGACTCATCCCCAGTCCCGTCCCGGTGATTCCACCGCGCGCCTGTGCAATCAGCATGTTAAGGATGTGATAACGATCGTCCGACGGAGCATTCTCAAGGTCGATGAACGCCATGATCCGCCGCCAGCGGTAGGGCTCCTGATATGCAAGAAGCAGCGCAGCTCCCGTGGCTGACAGTGCCAGCGGAACCAGCTTCCACAGGTTCATGCCGGCAAAAAACAACATCGCGAACGCGATCGCCGAATAAATCGTCGCCATCCCCTGATCGCGTTGCATCAGCAGCAGACCGCCCACTCCCACCGTGAGCAGCAACACCCAGCCGAAAGACGTACCCCGATCCGCCTGGGCTTCATCCTTGCGGGCGAGAAAATGCGCCAGCAGCAGGATGAACGCGATCTTCATAAACTCAGACGGCTGGAAGCTGGGCAGGCCCTCAATTTCCAGCCAGCGCCTCGCGCCTCCGGACGTCACACCCAACGGACTGAAAAGCACGAGACCCATCAGCACGACGCCGGCAGCGAAGGCCCACGGGGCGGCTTTGCGCAGCAGACGAAGAGAAAGGACGCTGACAATAAGCATCATGACCAGCGAGATTGCAACGAAGAAGGCATGCGGAACAAGAAAGCGGTAGGCATCACCCGGCAGCAGCATCGCGTCGGGTCGACTCGCTTTCGGGAAGCTCGCGGAAAACACGAAGACGATCCCCGTCACCATCAGCGCCCACACAAGCAGAAAGTACGTGCGATCCATCGGACCTGAGGCCCTCTCGCGCGCACGCTCACTCACCCCGCTGCGGTGGTCAACTTCTGCCGCGCTCGTGCTCATCGTGTCACTCCCTCCTCAGCGCTGCCACTGCCTCCCGAAACGCATCGCCACGGTGCTCGTAGTCGCGGAACATGTCAAAGCTCGAGCATGCGGGCGCCATGACCACCGCCCAGCCTGACTCACAAAGCTCGTACGCCCGCCGGACGGCCTCCTCGAGCGTATCAGCCCGTTCGGCGCCTCCCCCCATCGCCTCCTCGATCCGATCGGCCGCTTCGCCGATCAGGATCACTCCGCGTGCCCGCGAACTCAGCAGCAGCCCAAGCTCCGCAAAGTCCGCCCCTTTGTCCTTCCCGCCGACGATCGCGACAAAAGGCCGCTCCATCGCTTCGAGGTCCGCCACCGCAGAGGCCGGATTGCTGGCCTTCGAATCATTGATGAACTCCACACCGCCGGGCCCGCGAACGCGCTCCATGTGATGCCGCGGTGTCTTATACGAGCGCATCGCTGCCGCCATCGCCTCGGTGTCGGCGCCGACCAGCGATGCGATCAGCGCCGCTGTCAGCGCGTTGATCATGTGATGCCGTCCACGGACCACGAGATCGTCGGTCGAGCAGATGAGCCGCTCCTCACCACCAACGTTGACGAAGAACTGCCCGCCCTTCACGCCTGCATCAAGTGTGTCCGTCATGAGCGAGATTCGACGCTTCTGTGCCAGCGTCTCCTCCGAAAACTGCCGCGCGTTCTCATCGTCATTGTTGACCACCGCGACATCCTCCGGCCGCTGGTTCTCAAAGACACGGGCCTTCGCCGTCGCGTAGGCGGCCAGGCTCGGGTGGCGATCGAGATGGTCCGGAGACAGATTGATCAGCGCCGCGATGCGGGGGCGAAACTGCACGATCGCCTCGAGTTGAAACGAACTGGCCTCCACGATCGCCGGTGTCCGCGGGCCCGCCCCGCTCAGAGCATCCGCAAGTGGGCGTCCGATGTTGCCGGCGAGGATGTGCTCGATGCCGGCCTCAGCCAGCATGCCCGAGAGCATTCGGCAGACGGTGCCTTTGCCGTTGGTCCCCGTGATCGCAATCACCGGCGACGGGCAGAGCCGCCACGCAAGCTCCAGAGTCCCGAAGGCCTCCACGCCGCGTGTTCTCGCCGCCACCAGCGCCTGATGATCCCACGGAACGCCGGGGCTGGACACCACGAGGTCCGCTCCCCCGGTCTGATCGAGCCGCTCAAAGCCCGACGCCACCGCCACCCCCAGGCCCTCCGCCTCCTGTGCGGCCTCCCCCATCTCCTCGCGCGACTTCGAGTCCGCCAGGCATACACGCGCACCCGTCTCAACAAGCAGGCGGATCGAAGCCATGCCGCTGCGCCCCGCGCCGATGACCACCACGCTGCGGTCGCGCAGGGACCTGCGGTAGTCCTCGATCTCCTCGATGCTCCGGACAGGCTCAAGTCGCATGATCTCTCCGACGGTCACACGGTCAGCGCTACCACGAAGATGATGCCCGTCACCGCGAGGCAGGCGCCGACGACCCACGCCCGCACCACGATCGCGGTCTCTTCCCACCCGACCAGCTCAAAGTGATGATGCAGCGGCGACATCCGCAGCACGCGGCGACCGGTCGTCTGATAGCTCACAACCTGCGCGATCACCGACAGCGTCTCAATCACGAAGACCAGCCCGGCCAGCAGCAGCAGCAGTTCGATCCGTGCCGCGATCGCAATCCCACCAAGCGCCGCCCCAAGCCCGATGCTCCCCACGTCCCCCATGAACACCTTCGCGGGCGGCGCGTTGTGCCACAGAAAGCCCGCCGCCGCACCAGCGACCGCCAGCGCCAGCAGCGCCAGTTCAATCTCGCCGATCACCCAGCAGCCAAATGCCAGCGCTATCCCGCACAAAGCCGTCAATCCGCTTGAGAGGCCGTCGAGTCCGTCCGTGAGATTCACCGCGTTCGCCGCTCCCACCACGACCACCGCGGCAAATACCTTCCACAGCCAGCCTGAGTTTGCCAGGGAGGCGACCGTCAGCCCCGACACCAACTCATCCGGCTGGTGTCCGCCGAGGTACCACACCAGCAGCAGCGCGAAACCGAACTCCAGCACAAGGCGAATCCGCGCGCCAAAGCCGTAGTGCGTCTTTCTCCGCAGCTTCTCATAATCATCAAGAAACCCGACCGCGGCCATCCCGACGATGAACGCGACAACCGCGAGCGTCTTCCCGCTCAGCCCCCCCATCCCGACCGCAATCAGGCCGGCGAGTATCAGCACCGAGACGTGAATCGCCAGCCCGCCCATCGACGGCGTGCCCGCCTTCGCGAGGTGACTCTCGGGACCGTCGTCGCGAACATGCTGGCGAACGTTCGCCCGCTTGAGCTTCGGAAGCAGCGCTCCTGTCAGCGCTCCACTCAACGCGCATCCGCCGACCAGGCACATCCATGCAAGCAATACCTCAATTGTCATCCGTCAGCGCCTCCACGACTCGTTCGAGTGCCATCCCCCGCGATGCCTTGACGAGGACGACATCGTCTTCTCTCAGTTCACTGTCCACCAGTTCCGCCGCCGCCGGGGCCTCGTCAACTGTGCTGACACGGACGCCCCGTTCCGCCGCGCCCTCCGCGGCCAGCGCCGCCAGTTCGCCCACGGTGATCAGCCAGTCAACACCTGCCTCCGCCGCCGCGCGCCCGATCTGCCTGTGCGCCGGCTCTGCCTCAGCGCCCATCTCAAGCATATCCCCGAACACAAATACCCTGCGTCCCTCCGCCGAAGCCAGCACGTTCAAAGCCGCCCCCACCGAGTCGGGACTGGCGTTGTACGCGTCATTGAGAATCACCGCGCCCCGCTTGCCACCCAGCCGCTGCATGCGCATCGGACTGCCCGCGTACTCCTCCAGCGACCGGCATATCTCCTCGAGTGTCGCGCCGATCTGGCTGGCGGCCGCCGCTGCGGCGAGCCCGTTCATCACCGAATGTCGGCCGGGCACCGGCATCCTCACATCCGCCTCACCCAGCGGAGTCACCATCCGAAAGCCGACACCTTTCACGTCGCCGTCATCGACATCCACCGCGCGGAAGTCGGCCTCGTGCTCGATCCCGAAAGAAACAACCGGCGCCTCCGCCATCGCGCACAGCACGCTGAAGAAGAAGTCATCCGCGTTGAGGACAACCGCCCCGTCGACGGGAACGTGCCCCAGCAACTCCGCCTTCGCCTGAGCGATCGCCTCGCGGGAACCCAGTTGCCCGACGTGGCTCTGACCGATGTTCGTGATCACACCCACATCCGGGCGCGCGATCCCGGCGAGGTAGTCGATCTCCCCCGGTCCACGCATCGCCATCTCCAACACGCAGAAGCGATCCTCCGGTGACAGACGCAGCAACGTCTGCGGAACGCCGATCTCGTTGTTATGCGTCCCCTCCGCGACCACCGCCGACCCGACACGCTGGGCAATCTGACCGAGCATATCCTTCGTGGTCGTCTTTCCCGTGCTGCCGGTGATCCCCAGCACCCGCGCCGGCATCTTCGCCCGATGCCACGCGGCAAGCAGACCCAACGCTCTCAGCGTGTCTTCCACGATCACCACGGGCAGGTCCGTCGGCGCCTGCTCCGGATCAGAGATCACCGCAGCGGCCGCCCCCTTCTCCCGCGCGGCGCTCAGAAACTCGTGCGCGTCGTGATTCTGCCCGACAAGTGCGACAAAAAGCTCGCCACCGGCGAGTTCGCGAGTGTCAGTGCTCACGCCGGAGACGACGAGATTCTCCCGGCCGTCTTCGACCGTGCCTTCGCAGGCTGCGGCCACTTCCCCGAGCGTCGCGGAGAAATGAGGGTCGGTGCGTGACACAATTGCCACCTCGGATCAGAGCATGCAGCATGTCGGAATAATCAGCAGTACATGTCTTCGAGCAATTCGCGCGCTATCTCTCTGTCGTCGAAGTCGATCGTCCGATCGGCAAATACCTGATAGGTCTCGTGGCCTTTCCCGGCGATCACAACAAGGTCGCCCGGTTCAGCGGCCTCCAGCGCCAGCCTGATTGCGCTCGCGCGGTCAGGCTCGATGGCGTAGCTGTCCCCGACCACCCCGGAGGCGATCGCATCGATGATCGCTCCCGGCTCCTCGGAGCGCGGGTTGTCCGATGTGATGACGGTGAAATCCGCACTCTCCGTTGCGATGCGCCCCATCTTCGGACGTTTATCAGGGTCCCGATCGCCGCCGCAGCCGAACACACAGATGAGCCGATCCGGATCGAGTTGCCGACCCGCCCGAAGCACATTCTCCAGCGCCTCCGGGGTGTGCGCGTAGTCCACGATCACTCCGAAGGGCTGGCCCGCGTCCACGCTCTCGAACCTGCCCGGCACCGCGTCCATCGATGACAGCCCGCGGCCGATCGCGCCCGGCTCGATGCCCATCGCCTCCGCCGCCGCGGCGGCCGCCAGCGCGTTTTCAATGTTGAACACACCGGGGAGCCGAAGCTCCACCCGCGCGCTTCCCGAGGGCAGCAGCAGCTCAAAGCTCGAGCCCGCCGCCCCCATCTCCACGCCCGCCGCGCGCACCTGCGCTTGCTCATGCCGCCCGTAGCCAAGCACCTCGCAACTGGCGCGCTGCGCAATGCGCAGGCCGAACTCATCATCGAAGTTGATCGCGCCGACCATCGGCTTCGCCGAAGCCTCGGCGTAATCCGTGAAAAGCAGCACCTTCGCGTCGAGATAGCGTTCGATGTCCTGATGAAAGTCGAGATGGTCCTGCGAGAGGTTCGTGAACACGCCGACGTCGAACGAGCAGCGCCACGGCCTGTGCAGCACCAGCGAGTGCGATGAAACCTCCATCGCCACGCCCTCAACACCATCGTCCACCATCTCACGCAGCCGCCGCTGCAGTTCGATCGCATCGGGCGTTGTCCGCGGAGCCTCGGCCAGCTCCTCGGTCGCCCCGTAGCCCAGCGTGCCTATCACCGCACTGCGCTTCCCGGCTGCGCCGAGCACCGCGTCGATCAAAAATGTGGTCGTGGTCTTGCCGTTCGTCCCCGTCACTCCCGCAAGCAGCAGGTCGCTCGACGGGTCCTCAAGGAACGCCACGGCAAGCTCCGCGCAGGCAATCCGGGCGTCCTCCACCCGGGCCCACGGGACCCCCTCGACGGTCGGCTCATGCCGCGGATCATCGAAGACCACCGCCACCGCGCCGTTCACAAGCGCCAGTTCGATGAAATCATGTCCGTCGGCCTCGAAGCCGCGGTAGGCGACGAAAATGTCTCCCGGCTCCACGAGGCGCGAGTCGGAGGCGATGCCGGTGACCGACGTATCACCTCGCCGACTCACCAGTCCCGGCAGATCATCCACCAGTGTGCTGAAGAACGTGATCCTGTCCATGATGCTCCGTTGCGCCGAAGATGTTGACCGTGCTCCCCCCTCCGCTGATACTTCTACGTGCCCGCGTCCTCACTGATTTCAACCTGCTCGGGCAGCAGCCCCGCCTCGCGAAGCCCCGCCATCATGACCGTCCTCGCCACGGGCGCCGCCACATCTGCGCCGTGCTCTCCAACCTCGGGCTCATCGACGGTGACCAGGATCGCGAACCGGGGATCATCAAGAGGGGCGACCATCACGAATGATACTATGTTTCGCCCCCTGATGAAACCTCCTTCTCCACCCAGCCACTTCTGAGCCGTCCCCGTCTTCCCGCCGACCCGCATGCCCTCGATCGCCGCGCGGCGCCCTGTCCCTTGATCGACCGTCGCCTGCATCATCTCCCGCACCCGCTCGGAGGTCTCCTCGGCGCACACCTCGCGCAGCGCCAGCGGCTCCACCTCGCGCACCGGCAGGTTCGTCTCCGCGTCCATCACCGCCCGGACGATGTGCGGCTGCATCAGCGTCCCGCCGTTTGCCACCGCCGAGATCGCGTTAAGCATCTGAATGTCTGTCACCGAGACGCCATGACCGAAGCCGAGGTTCGCCAGGTCGCGCTTTCGCATCGCATCCGCGTCACGCAACGCCCCGGCCAGCTCGCCGGGCAGCCCGATCCCAGTGCGCTCGCCCAGTCCGAGGTTGCGAAGGAAGCGATGGTAGTGCTCGGCGCCGATCAGCAGGGCGTAGCGGGCGGCGGCGATGTTGCACGAGTGTGACACCATCTTCGTCAGACCCACGGTCCCGTGTCCGCGATCTTCCCAGCAGCGCAGCGGCCGCCCGCCAAGGTCGGGAGTAAGACCGCTGCAGTGGTATGTCTGCGTGCCCGTGTACTCGTCTGACTCCAGCGTAGCCGCCGCGAGCAGCACCTTGAAGAGCGACCCCGGCTCGTACTGCCGCACCATGGGAAGGTTCTGCATCCTCGCGCTGATCTCTTCGGGGGTTCCCTCCTCGAGACCGGCCGGGTTGAAGTTCGGCCGCGATGCCAGCGCCAGGACCTCCCCGGTCCGCGGGTCCATCACTGTGCAGGTGGCCGCTTTCGGCCGGTTCCTCTCCATGACCTCGTCCAGCGCAAGTTCAACCACCTGCTGCAGCGACCAGTCCACGGTCAGAACCAGGTTCTTCCCCGGCTCGGGAGGCAGCACATGTGTTGAGTCGGCGCCCAGGATACTGCGCCCGTAGCTGTCAATATTCTTCGCGTGCGTTCCGGGCCGCCCGTCAAGCAGGAATGCCCAGCGCCGCTCCATGCCCTCGAGGGGCTCATGCCAGGGGCTTCGGCGACCGAGGATGTGACTGGCGGTTTTCCCACCGGGATAGATCCGCTCCCACTCGCGTTCCGTCCAGACCCCGACCGGCCGATCCTCCAGCAGCGGCACGATCCGCTCAGGCTCCAGCAGTCGCGCGAGGTGTACTGACTTGCGGCCGCGCTCCGCGCCGCTCGCGAGGCTGGTCCGAATCTCCTCCGCATCCAGCCCGGTCAATCGTGCGATGCGATGCGCCGTGCCGTCGATCCCCTGCTCAGAGCCGGCAATCTGCACAGGGTTGGCGTAGAGCGTCTCCAGCGGAACACTCACAGCCATCGGCTGCAAATCGCGGGAGTATATCCCGCCCGGGACCGGCTTCTCAGGATCGGAGCCGCGGTGGATGCGCGCGTCAAGTTCGAGGTAGTGCGCCCGATCGAAGACCTGCACCATCAACAATCGCCCGGTGATCCCGAGCATCAACACGCACATGGCCGCAAGAAACAGACGCACCCGACCTCGAGCCCGCGGGTGCGTGACTGTCTCCGATTGGCCGGTGTGCGCTCTCCCGTATGCCATCAGCTCATCCCCGTGCTGTCTCCGCACATCTCACTGAACCTGCGCCGAGGCGATCTGTCCGCCGTTCGCATGAAGTGGCGCGCCAGACCCGGCTGCAAGCTGTCCCAGCACAATCTCCCGACGTTCGCGGTCTGAACCGGCTGCGGGAAGCGCCTCGTAAAGCTCGGGGGGCAGGTCGGTCAGGCGCACGTGGGTTGTGCCGCGCGGCCTGTCGAGGTCCCGCTCGACGATGTGATGCTGGATGCGCTCGGCGTTCTGCAGGACCGCCAGTTGCTGCTGAAGTTCATACTCCGCCGACTGCTGCGCCTCCCGAGCGCGGTCGAGGCGTCTGAGATCGCATTCGATGATCGATATGCGCGCACATGCGAAGAGGTACACGACGGCGCCCGCTCCAATCATCCCGATGACGAGAGCGGGCCAGATCATCTCAGACCACACACGGCGCGCCGGGGACATCCGGGGAGTCGAGCGAGACTGCCTCTGCGACGCTGCCTGTGTTCCCATCGAGCCCTCCCCGCCGGTTCCGATCGCTGCCGGCTTCAGCCGGGAGAGAAGCGCTCAGAAAGCTCTCCCTCCCACGCACCTGTGTGGCGTACGAACGTGACGATTGTGAGGGAACGGGCGCCCATGCGGTATTGCCTCGATGCAATGCTGCGATGGACCGCGTGCCCTGGGTGCACGGTGCCTCATGTCAATTGCCGCGACCTTTGCTTCATTCATTGCTGCGATGAGTGGCTGCGATGTCTGCCTCGATTGTGCTGCAAAGGTTGCTGCCTGTGTTTCCCGGGCACCCGTTCCCGGTCTCCGGTCGATGGCGCCTGGAGCACACCTTCCGGAGAATCCTTGTATCAAAAGACCTCTGCGTAGACGGCGCGCGTATCAAAGACGTTCCGCTGCATGAAGCCGAGCGCTGCGGGCCGCCGGATTCTGCGCGATCTCCTCGTCGCTGGGGTAGAGCGGTCCGGACGTGAGCACCTTCACCATCGCCTCGCGCTTCGGCCCTCCAATCAGCCGCGGAGGCCCGATCGGCCCACCCTCGAGATCCCGAAGCTTTCGCTTCGCTATCCGATGCTCGGAGCCGTGGAAGGTCAGCACAACCAGCCTCCCACCGGTCCTGAGAGCCTCGACAGCCGCGTCGATGCCCCTCGCAAGCCCCTCAAGCTCCTCATTCACCGCGATCCGAAGCGCAAGGTAGGCCGCCATGACTCGCTTCTCAACGTCCGGCCCCCTGAAACTCAAAGCATCTCTGAGGACCCGCGTCAAACGCTCCGGGGTGTCGATCGGATCCTGCTCGCGCTCCCGCACGATCGTCCTCACAACGCGCCCGACCTCTCCCCCGCGCAACGTCCGCCCGAACACCTCCCGCAACTCCGACTGCGAAAGCTCGGCGAGCAGCGATGCTGCCGTCCGTCCCTGATCGGGATCGTAGGCCATCTCCAGCGGCTCCTCGCCGCCCCAGATCGAGAAACCTCTGCCCCGGCCCGCCGTCCGCCCCGCGAGTTGATCGCGGCTCGGACCGCAGTCGATCAATGCGCCGTCTATGCCCTTTTCAAGGTCCAGTTCGTCAAGAACATCAAGCAAGTCTTCGTAGCTCGCGCGCCTCAACGTGACCCTGTCGCCGTACTCCGCCAGCCTCTCGGCCGCGATCTCCAGCATGGCCGGGTCCCTGTCAACCGCGATCACGCGGCTGTCCGGCGCGCTCTCAAGAATTCGTTTCGAATGTCCGCCCGCACCCGCCGTTCCGTCGAAATACGTCCCGCCCGGGCGCGGCTGCAGATACTCAATGACCTCGTCAGGCATGACCGAGATGTGTTCGAAGTCGGTCACTGCACCCCTGCCTCGGACGTCGCCTCGGTCCCGCCGGGGCCAACCGCAAGACTGCCGAAGCGCATCCGCGCAAGCTCCTTAAGATGCTGATGCTGAGTGCGCGTGTATTCAAGGTAATGCTGCTCTTCCCAGATCTCCCACGTCGAGCCCATGTTCAGAAGCATCGTCCGCGACTCCCCCGGCTTCAGACCCGCCGCACTTCTCAGCGCCTCCGGGATTTTGATCCTGCCGCGATCATCAATCTCCACCTCGGTCGCCCCACCGATGAATATGCGGCGCAGATCGTTCATGTCAGGATCGAGTGGGCTCTTAGCCGCGAACTCCTGCATCATATCCGGCCACTGCGCGGGAGCCATCATCACCAGATTGCCGTTAAAGCCCTGCGTCAGGACGACGCTTTCCTCAAGCTCATCCAGGTGCTGCTCGCGGAGGGCGATCCTCCCCGATGCGTCGAGCTTGTTGACTGTCGGTCCCTGCGGACCCATGGCTTTGTCCTTCAAATCCCCGCAAAATCAAAGCGCCCCGAATCCCCGCTGATCCCCATGTTACCTTTCACATCCCCGCGAGTCAAGCGCATTCGAAGAAAACAGCCGTCTTTTTCGAAAAATGACTCCGCTCGAAGTGGCGGAAAATGCTTTCAAAACCTCCTTATTTCGACACTGGGAATTGTAGGGGATCTTCGGGATGAAGTCAATATCCGAGGCACATTGGGGTCTGACCTAATTCTGTAGGTAGCTTTGGGTGAGCGGCCACGACAACCTCACCCCCCGGCCCCCTCTCCGACCCCTTCGGGGTTAGGACCTGCTCCGCAAACGACGCGTCGCCAGGCGGGCTATGCATTACGCACAAATCGTGCGAGTGCGGTTTGCCGCAGGAGGGGCCGCCTG
>JBKHFA010000029.1:0-20721 GCA_046540615.1 Armatimonadota bacterium
CCCGAAGGGGTCGGAGAGGGGGCCGGGGGGTGAGGTTGTCGTGGCCGCTCACCCACAGCTACCTGCAGAATCAGGTCAGACCCAGCGCCGAAGCGCCGATGGAAACGTTGACCTCCGCCCGGAAGCGGGGTACAATATTCATTCGGAAGATTGGCCGCGGAGGTGGCGAGTAACTACTCATGGCGCACGATGATGACCGGATTCGGATATACGGCGCGCGCGAACATAATCTCAAGGGCGTGGACCTCGAACTGCCACGAGGCCGGCTGATTGTCTTCACGGGCGTCAGCGGCTCGGGCAAGAGTTCTCTCGCACTTGACACAATCCACGCTGAGGGCCAGCGGCGCTACGTGGAGTCGCTGTCCACGTACGCCCGCCAGTTCTTCGCGAGCATGAAGCGCCCGCAGGTCGATCACGTGGACGGGCTTTCACCGGCGATCGCGATCGACCAGCGCTCCTCGTCGGGCAACCAGCGTTCGACCGTCGCGACCATCACGGACATCCACGACTACCTCCGCGTGCTCTTCGCGCGGGCCGGCGAAGTGTACTGCTACTCCTGCGGGCGGCCGGTGAAGGCGCACACCGCGCAGCAGATCGTTGACCGGGTGCTCGCGCTGGAGCAGGGCAGCCGGCTCCACGTCCTCGCCCCGGTGGAGACCGACGAGGATCAGGCGCTCGTGGACGTCGCCCGGGACGCGCGACGCCAGGGCTTCGTGCGCATCCGTGTGGACGGCGAGGTCGTGGATGTCTCCAGCGGCGTCCCCGACCCGACGCGCGAGTTCGACGAAGTGGAGATCGTCGTCGATCGCATCGTGGTCAAGGAGGGAATCCGCTCGCGCGTGGCCGACTCGGTGGAGACGGCGCTGGCGCAGGGTGACGGGTTGATCGTGATCGACGTGGTCGATGGCGAGGACATGCACCTGTCCACGCGCTTCGCCTGCCCGGAGTGCGGCATCGCGTACCCGGAACTGACGCCCGCGATGTTCTCGTTCAACAGCCCGGCGGGGATGTGCCCGGAGTGCGAGGGCCTCGGCACCCGGCGGGGCCTTGACCCGGACAGACTCGTTGCAGACAGCTCGAAGTCGATCCTTGACGGCGCGCTGGAGATCTACGGCGATGTGAGCACGCGGCATGTGCGGCATATCCTCGAGGGCCTTGCTGAGCACTACGACTTCGACCTGAGCACCCCGTGGCGCGATCTGTCGGAGAGCGCCCGCGAGGTGATTCTCTACGGCACCGAGGACGAGATTTCATTCGAGTATGAGACCCGCGGCGGCAAGCAGTTTGAGTACACGAAGACTTTCGAGGGCCTCGTCCCGGCCAGCCAGCGGCGCTACCGCGACACGAATTCGTCGGGCAAGAGGAAGTTCTACGATCGCTTCTTCGCGCCGCTGCCCTGTCCTGAGTGTGAGGGCGAACGCCTGCGCCGCGAGAGCCGCGCGGTGCGTGTCGGAGGCAACTCACTCGGCGAGATAAGCTCGATGACGGCCGAGCGAGCGCTCGAGTTCTTCAATGAGTTGGACCTGGTCGAGTCCGACGCGGCGCTGTGCGCGGAGCTTCTTGACGAAGTGCGTTCGCGCCTGCACTTCATGGTCGAGGTCGGCGTGGGCTATCTGACACTCGACCGCACCGCGCCGTCGCTGGCGGGTGGTGAGGCGCAGCGTATCCGGCTTGCGACCCAGCTTGGCTCCGGGCTCGCGGGGATCCTTTACATCCTTGACGAGCCGAGCATCGGCCTTCATCCGGTCGATCATGACCGTCTCCTGAATGTGCTTGAGCGGCTTCGCGACTTCGGCAACACGGTGATCGTGGTGGAGCATGACCCCGAGACGATTCTGCGCGGGGACTGGGTGGTGGACTTCGGGCCGGGGCCGGGTGTTGAGGGTGGAGAGGTGATCTACGACGGGGACGTCGAGGGCCTGCTGGCCTCCGACGAGTCGCTCACCGGGCGCTACCTCTCGGGTCGGCGAGAGATCCCCGTGCCGGAGGAGCGGCGCGAGGGGACCGGGGAGTCGCTGGTCGTCAGGGGCGCGTCGCAGTATAATCTCCGCGAGGTGGACGCCGAGATTCCGCTGGGGACGCTCACCTGCGTGACCGGCGTCTCAGGCTCGGGGAAGAGCACGCTGGTGCAGGAGATCGTCTACCGCGCTCTGCGGCGCCGGCTGCACCGCTCGATGGACGTGCCGGGCGAGCATAGGGAACTGACGGGCTGGGAGAGCGTCGATCGCGTGGTGAGCATCGACCAGGAGCCGATCGGCCGCACGCCGCGGTCGAATCCGGCCACGTATTCGCGGGCGATGTCACCGATCCGCGACCTTTTCGCGTCGGTGCCGGAGGCGCGGATGCGCGGGTACGACCCGGGGCGCTTCAGCTTCAACGTCTCCGGCGGGCGTTGCGAGGCGTGCCAGGGCACGGGCACTCGGACCGTGGAGATGCACATGCTGCCCGACGTGTACGTTGACTGCGACGAGTGCGGCGGCGCGCGGTACAACCGCGAGACGCTGCAGATCAGATACAAGGGGAAGACCATCGCCGAGGTGCTGGACCTCACGATCAGTGAAGCGGTGGACGTCTTTCAAAACGTCCCGAAGGTGAACCGCATTCTTGAGACGCTGGTGGCGGTGGGGCTCGGCTATCTGAAGCTCGGACAGCCGGCGACCACGCTGTCGGGTGGCGAGGCGCAGCGGCTGAAGCTTGCTCGGGAGCTTGCGCGCCCGGAGAGCGGGCACACGCTTTACATACTCGACGAGCCCACCACCGGCCTGCACTTCGCGGACATCGCGCGGCTGCTCGACGTGCTCGATGAACTCGTCAGCGCGGAGAACACGGTGGTCGTGATCGAGCACAACATCGAAGTGATCAAGTCGGCCGATCACATCATCGACCTCGGGCCGGGCGGTGGCGACAGTGGCGGGCGGATCGTCGCGACAGGAACGCCGGAGGAGGTCGCGGAGCAGGAGGAGTCGATCACCGGGCGTTTCCTCCGCGACTCGCTCGATCGGGCCGGGACCTCCGCCTCCGTCGGGTGACCGCACCGGCGGATGAGCGATCAGACGGCACGCCGCAGGGGTGAGATGACGTGCGACCTCGCGACGGCGAAGCGACCGGGGCCACGCGGAGCGGCAGCAGGGGAGACCACCTCCCCACCGCCACCGTGCTGGTGCCGAGTTACAACCGTCCTCGGGCCCTGATCAACTGCCTTGACGGGGTCCTCGCGGGTTCGAGGCGCCCCGATCAGATCGTGATCGCGCTCCGCGACACCGACGAGCCATCCCACGAGGCAGTAGACGCGTGGCTGGACGAGGAGACGGACCGGGCGGAGATGGTCGATCTCGCCGAGGTCACCGAGGCCGGTCCGATGGCGGCGGCAGAGTCGGGCCTTGCGGTGGCGCGTTGCGACGTGGTCTGTCTGATCGACGATGACTGCGTGCCGACAGATCAGTGGCTGGAGCGCATTCTCGCGCACTACGCCGACCCCGACGTGATCGGCGTGGGAGGACGCGACCGGGTGCATCACGGAGACGAGGTCTCCGCCGATCCGGCGGCGACCGTCGGCCGGGTGACGTGGTACGCCAGGATCATCGGCAATCACCACCAGCCAGGGTTTGATGAGGTCCGCGAGGTGGACCACCTCAAGGGCGCGAACATGTCCTTCCGGCGCGAGGTGATCCCCGCGTACGATCTTCGCCTCCGCTCCGGCGTTTATCATGAGATCGACGTTGCGTTCGGTGCGCTCGCGCACGGAGGTCGGCTGGTGTATGATCCGCAGGCGATCGTCGATCACTATCCGGCGCCCCGGCACTTCGGTCACCCGCGGGACAGCGAGTCGCTGCAGGCGGTGACCGACCTGTCACATGACTACGCGTACGTGATGCTCAAGCATCTGCCACCGGCGCGTCGGGCCGCGTTCTGGGCGTTCGCACTGCTGATCGGCCAGCACTGGCGCTACGGCGCGCTGCGGATGCTGGCGATGCTGCCTCGCGAGGGGCGGACGGCGGTCATGCGCTGGCGCGCGGCATTGCGCGGGCTGATGGAGGCGCGTAAGACCCTGCGGCAGGCAGGAGCCGAGGCGAACGATGAGTGAGACAAGCGACCGCCACGGCCTGAAGATCGCCCTCGTGATCGAGGACGTCGGCCTCGGCGGCGGTCAGGAGCGCGTGGTCGCCGAACTCGCCCCGCGCCTCGCCGAGCGCCACGAGGTCCACCTCTTCTGCTTCACCGCACGGGACATCGACCTCGACCGGATCACCGTGCATCGCCTCCGCGATCCGCGACTGCCGCTCGGGGCGCGCGCGCTGTGGTTTGTCCTCGCTTCGTCGCTCGCACTGCGCACGGGTGAGTTCGACGTGGTGCTGTCACAGGGCGGCAACACGCTCAAGCAGACCGCGATGCTCGCACACACCGGCCACCGCGAACGCCGGCGCACGCGGGCGAAGCTCCAGCGGAGGTTCGGCCTGCGCTCGCCACTGCGCCGGGCGTGGGAGGTGCTGCGAGATGGCGCCTTCTGCTCGCTGGAGGCCCGCGCGGTTCGGCGCTGCCGGGGGCGGATCATGACGGTCTCGCGCAGCATCAAGGAGTACTTCGTCCGCGAGTACGACCTCGACCCCGACGGCGTCTTCGTCACGCGCAACGGCGTCGATCACTCGGTCTTTCACCCGGCTCTGCGCGGGGAGGTGCGCCCCCGCGTCCGTGCCGCACTTGGGCTGGCGGATGCGGACTTCGTGGCGCTCTTCGTGGGCGGCCGATGGTATGAGAAGGCGCTCGTGGAGGTGGTCGAGGCCCTCCCGCTGACGCGCGAGCCATCGCACCTGGTGGTCGTGGGAAAAGGCGACGTGCAGGACTTCGCGGAGAGGGCGGAGGGGTGGGGAGTGCGCGATCGTGTGAGCTTCGTCCCGCACGCCGCTCGGCCGCAGGAGTACTTCGCGATGGCCGACTGCCTCGTACACCCCAACCCCAACGAGCCCTTCGGACTCGTCACGCTGGAGGCAGCCGCCTGCGGGCTGCCTCTGCTGGCGGCGCCCACGGGAGCGGCGCTCGACCTCGTCGAGGATGGCGTGACGGGCTTCTTCGTAAGCCCGCAGCCGCAGGAGATCGCGGCGGGCCTCGACGAACTCGCCTCCGACCGCAAGCGCCTCCGCGCGATGAGCGAGGCGGTGCACGAACGCACGCTGCAGTTCTCGTGGGACCGGCAGGCGGAGGAGATCGAGGCGCTGCTGATGCGCTTCGCGGACGAAAGGAGCGAGGCGCGGTGAAGATCGCTGTCATCAGCCACGCCTGCGTGGTAGAGGTCAACCAGCGCCTCTTCAAGCAGCTCTGCGCGGCCCATCCGGACGTCGAACTGCTGATGATCGCGCCCGAGCGGTGGAAGGCATCGACGGGGATGATCGTAGATTACCCGGAGGTCGAGGACGCAGGCTTTCACTCGCGACCGCTGCCGGTGATCGGCTCGGGACAGATCAGTCTGCACGTCTACCGCGGTCTCGCCCGGGCGCTGCATGAATTCAAGCCCGACCTCGTCTACCTTGACGAGGAGCCTTACTCTCTGCCCGCGTGGCAGACACTGCGCATCTGCCGGTCCGGGGGCTATCCGCTTTGCTTCATGACCGCGCAGAATCGCAACAAGCGTTTCCCGTGGCCCTTCGCGCGGCTGGAGCGCCGGGTGCTGGCCTTCGCCGACCTTGCCGTCCCGCCCACGCCTGACATCGAGGAGGTACTGCGCGCAAAGGGGTTCGAGGGCAGGGTCGCGGTCATCCCGCACTTCGTAGACACCGATCTCTTCCGGCCGCTCGACCGCTCTGATCTCCGCCGGGAACTCGGGGTCCGCGGCTCGGTGATCGGCTACCTCGGACGCCTGACCGAGGAGAAGGGGCTCGCGGACCTGCGCGCTGCCGCCGAGATTCTGTGGCGACGCGGCGCGAACGTGAGCGTGCTGCTCGTCGGCGGAGGACCGATGTCCGATGAGTTGCGCGCGTGGAGTCGCAGGCGAGACGACGGTCGCGTGGTTCTCACGGGCGTTGTGCCTCACACCGCCGCGCGCGACTACCTGAACGTCTTCGACGTGCTGGCAGTGCCCTCGCGGACGACGGCCTCGTGGGAGGAGCAGTTCGGCCGCGTGCTGGTCGAGGCCGCCGCGTGCGAACTGCCGGTGGTCGGGTCAACGTCGGGGAACATCCCCAACCTCATCGGCGAACTCAAGTCGGGATTCGTCATCAACGAACGCGATCCGGAGGCGCTGGCTGAGGCCGTCGAAGGTCTGCTGGCCGATCCGCAGGCCACCGCCGAGATGGCGCGCGACGCCCGCGGCCGGGTCCGAGAACGCTTCGGCCTCGAGGCTGTCGCCGACCACCTCTACGACGCGCTCTCCGCCATGCCTCGCTGAGAAAGCACCGCCGCCACGCCGCGCTTGATCAGCCTCACGAGCGTCGGACTGAGCACCAACACGACGAAGATGGCCACCGATGGGAGCAGACACGCGTAGCTCCGCCACGTCCACCGCGCGGTCAGCAGCCACCTCGACGGCGCCGCTCCTCCCGCTGCATCCAGCAACGCCGCCGCGCTCAACTCAGCGCGCAGTCCCGTCGCACGGGCCAGTGCCTCAGCAGCGTGCTCGCGCGCGCGTTCACGATCTCCCGCGCGCAAATCCAGCCGCGCAAGCGCAAGGCGTGGCTTCGCCCACTGAGGCGCCTCGCGGGCGGCGCGCTCGAAGTACGCGCGCGCCGCCACGAGATCGTCGGCCTCGAAGAAACTCTCCGCCGCAAGCAAATGCGCGCACGGCGAGTCGTGCTCGTAGACGAGCAGCAAGAACTCTTTCCTGCGCTCCTCGGGCGCGATCTCACGCGTGCGCAGGTCGGTCAGCAGGCAGAGGAGGTCGATCCGCTCGGGCGCGGCCTGCGCAGCCTCGGTCATCCACTCCTGAGCGAGGACCAGGTCACCCTCAGTCTCCGCCAGCAGCGCCGCGCTGCGCAACTCATCGGCCAGGGCGTGGCGAGCGATCGCGCGCTGCGCGGCGGATGCGTTGTCACTGCGTAGTCGCCGCACCTCGTCGCGTCTCATCGTTGCCGCCTGGCGGCGCAGGCTCATCGCGATGCCCTGCAGACGAACGTTCGCGGCGCTCTCGGCGACACCGCTGAAGATGGCGGGAGCGGAGAAAGTCACGCTCCACGCAAAGACCGCCAGTGCGATGAGCGCGCATCCGACCAGCGCGAGCACGGCAAGCCACGGCCGAAGCACATCTATCACCTCACGCCCGGCAGCACGACGAAGATCACCGGCCGCCACTTCGCCGCATCGGTCGCACTCTCCTCGCACTCTCACGCACGAGGTGCGTGATCGCGGCGCTCAAACGCCCGCCATCGAGATGATCGCAGGCAGAAGGTCCGCGCCGCCCTGCGCCATGATGTGCAGCCCCTGGCATGACGGAAGGACCGCGCGCGCGATCTGCCCCGCGATCTCCGCTCCAACACGTCGCCGGTCCCCCATCTCCGCCTCATTAAGAAGCTGGATGACCCACGTCGGCACATTCACGCCGGGAATGCGCGCATTCATGAAACGCGCCATCCGTGGAGACGTCACGGGGATGATCCCCGCCAGCACTGGGATCCCCGCCAACTCCGCGCGCTGCATGAAACGCGCGAAAGCAGCCGGCTCGAAGACCGCCTGCGTTTGAACGAACTCAGCGCCCGCGTCAACCTTTTTGCGCAGCTTGATGATTTGCAGATCGACGTTATCCGCCTCCGGAGCGACCACTGCCCCGGTGCTCAGCGTCAGCGGGGACGCCATCTCATTGCCAGCGAGGTCCCTGCCCGCCCGCATCTCCCGCGCTACGTGCAGAAGTTGCACCGAATCCAGTCCGAAGACCGGCTTCGCGCCCGGATGGTCGCCCAGCACCATGTGATCGCCGGTCACGATCAGCGCGTTCTCCACCCCAAGAGCGTCCGCCGCCAGCAGATCCCCCTGCAGCGCGATGCGATTGCGATCGCGGCAGGTGACCTGCCAGACCGGCGTGAGCCCCTCCTCAGTCATCAGCCGCGCGATCGCCAGCGGGCTCATCCGCATAGTCGCGCCCTGCCCGTCCGTCACGTTGATCGCATCGACGTGCGCCGCGATCTCTCGCGCCTCGGCCAGGACCGCCGACGGATCGCTCCCCTTCGGCGGCGCCACCTCGGCGGTGACGGCGAAGCCTCGCTCCGCCACGATCTCCGTCAGCTTCAAGGGGCCTCATCCGCATTCTCAGAACCCGCGGGGTTGAAGCTCACCGGCTCCTGATAGGCGCGCAGGATGTGCAGCTTCCCGGCTGCATTCAGGCGCCGGTGGATCAACTCCCACACGCACGGCCGCTTCGGCAGCACCTCGCACCGCCCGCCCTGCGCGCCGCCGCACGGGCCGTTGATCAGCTGCTTGGGGCAGAAGCTGTGCGGGCACAGGCCACCGGCCTCCCGGGCAATGCATACCTCGCAGAAGTTGCACTCCTCGACCACGGACGCATTTCCGCCGGTCACTCCCCCCGACACCACCTGCGTCCCCACGATCACCGGCAGCGTCGTCGTTCGCTCGACCGCCGGCGCTCCCTGCGGACAGGCGAGCAGCACGATCGCGTCCGCGTCGGCCACCTGATCGGCCGCGCCCTCAAGAGTCGCGCGAGCCACCCGCGGGTCGCACGTGCCATCTCCCTCGGGAGGAGCCGCCCAACCGGCGACCTCGACGCCCTCTGCCGCCAGCGCCTCAGCGGTCTCCTCACACTCCGCCGCTCCTCCGAAGCGCTCGCGCGTCGCGCAGTCGCCGCAGCCGAGGATGAAGACGCGGGCGCCTGCGGGAATCTCCTCAACCAGCCGCCCGAGCGGGATCGGCACCGTCCGCTGCATCTCCGGCACTCAGAGCACCCCGCGTCGGTAGGCCGCAAGATAGTCGGTGCACCACTCATCACGCCCCGCCAGCGCCTCAGCGGCGTAGATGCCGGACATGATCCCCTGGTCCAGCGGATCAACGATCGCGCTGTCCAGTCCGCTGACAATTGCCTGGCAGAGGAACACGCGGTTGAGCAACGCCCGGCGGGGAAGGCCGTAGGAAACGTTACTGACGCCGCAGATCGTGTGACACTCCGGCAGTTCCTCGGTGATCCGACGGATTGCGTCATTCGCGACGCGTGCGCCATCCGGATCGACGCTCAACGGCGTAACGATCGGATCGATGAAAACGTCGCCTCGCGCCACACCGGCGTCAGCAAGTGCATTCACCAGCCGATGCGCGGCATCCACGCGCTCCACCACGCCCTTCGGCACCCCATCGTCGGTCATCAGCAGCGCCACCACCCGCACATCCCGCCCGGCGACCACGGGCACGAAGCTCTCCAGCCGCTCACTCTCCAGCGTCACCGAGTTGCAGATCGGGCGCCCCTCGCCCTGCCATGCATCGAGGCCCGCGACCATCGCGTCAGGGTCCGCCGTGTCGATGCACACCGGCAGGTCGACCACCCGCGTCACTACCTCCACCATCCACGCCATCTGCTCGGCCTCGGCCGCCCCGACCATGCCGACGTTGCAGTCGATGAAGTCCGCGCCCGCGTCCGCCTGGCGCACCGCCAGTTCCGCGATCGCATCCTCGTCGCGCGCGCGAATTGCCTTCCCGACGGCCTCCCGCGTCCCGTTGATCAATTCTCCGATCACAATCATCCCTGTCTTGCCGCCTCCTCGCGTCCCTTCACCAGCGCTGTCAACATCACGCACAGCGGCGCTTCCAACCCGTGCTCCTCGGCCCGCCGCGCAATCTCCCCGTTGATGAAGTCGATCTCCGTCCTTCGTCCGGCCGAGATGTCCTGCAGCATCGACGAGCGATTCTCAGCGGTCTCCGCGCAGATCCCCTCCACCGTCTTCACGATGCCCTCCTGCATGAAGACCCCGCACCTGCGCGCTATCTCCGCCACCTCGACGGTCACCGCGTTCATCAGTTCGCGCAACGCGTCAATCTCCACCAGTCGTCCGTTGCGAAGACCGGTCAACGCGGTCAGCGGGTTGATCGACGCATTCACCGTGGCCTTCGCCCACAGCACGTCATCCACCGAGGAGGCCGGCTGTGTCTCGATGCCGGCGCTCTTGAGGTACTTAGCCGCCTCGCGCGCCCGCCGGTTGTTCCCCGTCGGCGAGCCAAGCTGCACGAAGCCCCGCCCCGCCTCCCTGACATGCCCCTCGCCAAGCAGTGTCGCCCCGGACGTCGAGGTGCCCGCGGTCACGCGCGCCTGCGGCACGATCTCCGAGATGCGCTCGTAATTGCCGAGACCGTTTTGCAGCGTGAGCACTCCGCCGTCCTCACCGATCGCCGGCAACGCATGCCGCGTGGCTTCTTCGGTGTCATACGCCTTCACCAGCATCAGTGTCAGCCGCGCGGGTGCGAAGTCCGATGCGTCGGCGCTGCAGGGCACCTTCACCGTCCGCTCCTCATCCTCGCGCTCGAGGATGATCCCGCGCTCGTTGATCCGCTCGGCACGGTCGGGCCGGTGATCGAGCAGGCCCGTCCTTACCCCGGCCTCCGCCAGCAACGCCGCATGCAGACAGCCCATCGCTCCCGGGCCAACCACCAGCACGTCCACTCCATCAGTCACTGCTCTCATCCTCAGCACCGTGCGCCTTGAATCCGCTCAGGTCCGACTCGCTCTCCCAGCGCTGCAGCTCAGCGATCTCCCCGAGAGTCCGTCCGGACTCGATCTCGCCCTTCTCACGCTGCTCGCGCTCATACACGGACTGCGAGCGGTTCGCGACCGCCACCGCCTGCTCGCCCGGCACCACGATCACACCGTCATCATCCGCGATGATCCAGTCGCCGGTGCGGATCGTCGTCTCACCGATCTTCAGCGGCACGCCGATCATCCCCATCCCCTTCGGCTCGCCCGCCGACGGCGTGCGCGTCGAGCAGAACGCGGGGAAGTCCAACTCCGCGATCTCTCGCGTGTCCCGCATCGCGCCGTGGATCACCACGCCCCCGAGATTCCGCGAGATGCAACTCTTCGTCGCCTCCTCGCCCCAGACCGCAGGAACCTCGCCGCGCACATCGATGAAAAGCACGGCCCCCTCGGGGGCCTCGTCGATCGCCTCCACCGGCTTCGCCCAGTCACCCGGATACGTCCACACCGTCAGCGCCGGGCCGATCGCCTTCAAGCCGGGCTTCACCGGGAATATCCCATGCACCAGTCCCCGCCTGTGCATCGCATCGGAGATATTCGCGGCCGAGCAGCGGGCGAATATCTCGCGAAGCTGCTCCTCTCCCCCGCGCTTGAAAAGCTCGGTCTCCACGGCCTCGCCTGACTCGATCGCCTCAAGAATCCGGCGCGCCGCCTCCGTCGCATCGGGCGCCTTGATGATCGCGCCGCCGACGATGACGATGTCCGCCCCGGCCTTCACTGCCTCCGGCGCGGTCTCGGAGTTGATCCCGCCCGCGACCGCCAGCCGGATCTCCACCGCCTCGCGCACTCGCGCGATCACTTCCATCGGCGATGCGCCCACCATCTGCTCGTCGATCGCAGTGTGTATCCCGACGATCGCCGCCCCAAGCTCCTGCGCCCGCCGCGCGCGCTCCGAAGGCTCCGGACAGCCGATCAGGTCCACCTGCACAAGCGCATCGTAGTTCTGCCCCGCCTCCACGCACTCGGCGATCGTCTCATCCGAGGCGGCCCCGAGCACCGTCACCACGTCCGCGCCGGCCTTCGCCGCCACCTCCACCTCCGTGCGCCCCGCGTCCATGATCTTCAGGTCCGCAACGATCGTCTTCCCGGGGAAGCGCTCGCGCAGAGCCCGCACCGCGCTCATCCCCTCGCTCTTGATAAGCGGCGTGCCCGCCTCAACCCATGCGACGCCGCCCTCGACGGCCTCCTCGGCCGCCCGAAGCGCCTGCGACAGGTTCACGAAATCAAGCGCCACCTGCAGGACTGCTCCCTCAGGCATTCAGACCGCTCCTTTCATCAGCATATCCAACGCGACCCCGCGTCCCGGTCAGGCGCGCGCCACGCTCATTGATCGATCCGCTGCAACCGCTGCGACATACTCATTCTACCACACGCATCCACGCTGCTCCACCGCAGACTGCGCGAGCGGACAGGTCCCGCGGCCTCGACGACGAACATTCACTCAGCACGCGACTGAAGCTGGCACGCTCTGGAGGCCATCATGACATTCCCCGAGCTTGACGAGTGCACGCGCATCACGCGACTCGAGCCACCCACCGGGCCCGTCTCGATGGTGCTTGACACCGACACGTACAACGAGATCGACGACCAGTTCGCGCTTGCGTACTCGCTGCTCTCCACCGAACGCCTCAACGTCGAGGCCGTCTATGCGGCGCCCTTTCACAATCCGCGCTCTGAGGGCCCCGAAGACGGGATGGAGAAGAGTTACGACGAGATACTGAGAATCCTCGATCGGATGGATCGCTCCCCCGAGGGCTTCGCCTTCAAGGGCTCCCGCAGCTACCTCCCCGCCGCCGACGAGCCGGTGCCGAGCCCGGCGGTTGACGACCTCGTCGAGCGCGCGATGGCCGACCGCGACGGGCCGCTCTACGTCGTCCCCATCGGCGCCATCACCAACATCGCCTCCGCCATCCTGACCCGCCCTGAGATCATCGACCGCATCGTCGTCGCGTGGCTTGGCGGGCAGCCCCACGGCTGGAGCACCGCGCGGGAGTTCAACCTCAAGCAGGACCTGCACGCCACCCGCGTGATCCTCGACAGCGGTGTGCCCTTCGTCCACGTCCCGTGCAGGAACGTCGCCGAGCACATCACTACCACCCGCGCAGAACTCGACGCGCACATCACCGGGCACAACGCCCTTGGCGACTATCTCTTCAGAGTGTTCGACGACTTCGCGGACGATCACTTCGCTCGTGCAAAAGTCGTCTGGGACCTCGCGCCGGTCGCATGGCTCATCAACGCCGACTGGGTGCCCAGCGTCCTTACTCACGCGCCCATGCTGACGGAGATGGTCACATGGTCACACGATCGCTCGCGCCACCTCATGCGCGAGGCCATCGGCTGCAACCGCAATGCGATCTTCGCTGACCTCTTCCGCAAGATCGCTGCGTTCTGAGGATCAGATGCTCGTCACGTCCGCCATGTACACGTTCCCGGCGCCCCCCGCGTCCGAGGAGAAGAGCGCCCACTGATCGTCAGGGCTGAAGATCGGGTGGGGATGAGATATCTGCGTCTTCCACGACGTGTCGTGGCGGCACAGACGCGTCACCACCCCCCGCCCGTTCTCATGCCGGATCAGCGACATGAACGCGCCGCCCTCCGGATCGTCCTGCGAGAGGTGCGCGCGGTCCCCGATGACCAGCGTGTTATCTGAGTTCGACTGAATGTGTCCCGGCCGCGGGCCCGGCAGCAAATACTGCCGCAGCCATGTCCCGTCCGCGCGCACAAAGCAGTTGTACCCCTCGGTCTTCCCGTTATGCACCGCGTTCGCCTGGAATCCGACCTCACCCTCGCGTGTGAAATACTCGTGACAGCACGACTCTCCGAAGTGCTGGCGGAAGAGCGGCTTTGCCTGCCGGCCTCTCCCCTCGCCGAAGTCCACCGTCCACATCCGCTGCTTGACGTACGATCCGCCCTCATGGCAGAAAAGTATCACGTCGGGATTCGTCGGATGGATGCACACGTGAGAAATCCAGTTGCGCTCGCCCCATGCGGCCTCCGCGTTCCCCGTCGCGGTCTCCACGCGGATAATCACTGATCCCGGATGCTGGTAGTAACGCTCCCCCATCGTCGCGTAGATCACGCCCGTGTCAGTGCTCACCGGGAATCGCTCGCGGTAGGCGAACGCCACGTGCGAGCCGTCGGCGGTGCATGTCGGCAGCGCCGGACTGAAGCCCTCGGGAACGCGGTAGATCTCCTCGGCCTCCAGCGTGTCGAGGTCAACCACCATCAGCGCATCGCCTCTGAATGCGAAGAGGCGCCCGCCCGGATCGAGACACGCCTGCGAGAAGGGCGTCTCAGAAACCTCCGTCACCTGCACCAGCGTCGCCGAGGGGATGTCGAGGAGAAAATACGCCCGTCCCCCACGCCGGTCCGAACTGATGATCACCCGCTCTGCGTCATCACCGAGGAAAGACGTGGACGTGAAGTAAAGGTGAGCGTTGTCCGAGCCATCCCCGGTGAGCCTCCGCATGCGCGCCCCGGTCTCCGCGTCCTGATACTCCTCGATCTGCGCGTCGAACGTGTCGCCGACAGCCATCGCAATCAGCCTCTCTCGTCACGCGCGTCTATCAGTTCGTCCTCTGTCGCGATCATCGGCACGCGGACGTCCCATCCCGCCCGCGGAACCCTGTCCACCATCTGACAGGAAAACGCCACCGCCACCACCGCGCCGTCCTCGATCAGGTCACTGCGCACGTTGAGAATGTAATCAAAGAAGCCACCGCCGTAGCCCAGCCGGCCGCCTCCGCGATCGAACGCCAGTCCCGGCACCAGCACGAAGTCGAGTTCGTTGAGCGATCGCTCGGGACAGCGCCCATCGATCGGCTCCTCGATCCCGAACGCTCCCGGCGCGAGGTCGCAGACCGGGTCCGCGACGGCATGCAGCGCCAGCGACTCCTCGATCCCCTTCACGCGCGGCAGGATCAGCTCCGCGCCACTTCTGAGCGTCTCCTCAATCAGCAGATCAGTCCGCACTTCACTGCCGAAGCTGCGGAAGAGCAGTCGCGAGCGCGAGCGTTTATACGCAGGCATCTGCACCACACGTCGCATTACCTCGCGACTTCTCTGCTCACGCTCCTCCGTGCTCAGCGCATCGCGCCTCGTGCGCATGCGCCGGCGTAACGCCGCTTTCTCATCGGCTATCTTCACCCGCCGTCACGCCCCGCCCGCACAATCGCATCGGTCATCTGCGCCACCTGCGCCATCTCCGCAACGTCATGCACGCGGATCACGTCCGCCCCCTTGGCGATCGCAACCGCGCAGGTCGCCGCGGTGCCCATCAGACGCTCGTCGGCCGGTGCGTCCAGCACCGCGCCGATCATCGATTTGCGCGATGTCCCGACCAGCACGCCGCAGCCGAGGCTGCGCAACTCTCGCAGCCGGCGCAGTATCTCCAGGTTGTGCGCCAGCGTCTTGCCGAAGCCCAGGCCCGGATCGACCAGCAGCCGATCGCGCGAGAGGCCGGCGGTCTCCGCCGCGTCAACTCGACCTGCGAGGAAGTCGTGGATATCCGTCATTAAGTCATCATACACCGGGTGCTCCTGCATGTCTCGCGGGGAGCCCTGCATGTGCATGATACACGCCGCCGCGCCCGTCTCGGCCACGGTCTCCGCCATCCCCTCGGCGCGCAGTCCGTTGACGTCGTTGACCATCCCCGCCCCCATCGCCACCGCAAGCTGCGCCACCTCCGGCTTGCTTGTGTCGATCGAGATCACCGTGTCCTCAAACTCGTCCGCGAGGGCCTCAATCACCGGCAGCACGCGTTCAAGCTCGTGGTCCACGTCCACGCTCTCGCTTCCCGGGCGCGTCGACTCGCCCCCGACGTCGAGAATGTCGCAGTCCGCATCCACGAACCCCCGCGCCTGCGCAACCGCCGCGTCAACGTCCGCACCGAGGCCATCGCCGGAGAATGAATCCGGCGTCACATTAATGATCCCCATCACCAGCGTGCGCGCGCCGATCTCGAGCGTCCTGCCCGCACATTCGAGCGTCCGCGCCCCGCCCTCCTCGGCCGACTGCACCGCGATCACGGCCGCGCGGGCTATCTCAGTCAACCCATGCGGCTGGTCAGCCACGCGTTCAACGAGTCTCTCATACATCCGCGCATCACCGATCAGAATCACCGGCCCCGGCTCAGGGTTGAAGTCGGCGACCCGTCGATGGACGGCACAGTCACCCCCGAGCGCGAGCATCTCCTGCTTCAGCAGCGCCGCCGCGGGACCGGGAACATGCTCGATCCGGACCGGCTGAACCCGCGCCTTTCTCGCGAGCCATCCCGAGGCCACCGGATGCACGCCGATCCTGCCCATCTCGGCCAGCATCTCGTGGTGAGTCGGGGCGTCCAGCACGCGCGCTCGATGACTCATCTCCACCAACACATCCTCTTCCAGCAATACTCGCCCCCTGCTGTCTCTGCCCACGCGGATTATACCGCCGTCACCACGCGCGCGCAACTTTTCGGGAGGTCCGCCAGCATCCCTCGGTGAATGACCGGTGGCCGGTGGGACGTCGAATATGAGGAAGATACCTGATGGATATCAACGAGCTGAAGAGCTTCTGGGGCGAGGTGCGTGACGAACTCGATCGCGTCTCGCTCGACGCGGAGATAGAACTGATCGACCGCGAGGAAGACCGGCTGGTGCATACATGGCGGGTCACACTCACCGGTCTGCATGAGGTCCGGTTCCGCGCGTTCCTCACCCTTCCCGACCTTGGACCGGGCGCCGAGCCGCTCCGTGCGGTTGTGTACACGCCGGGCTACGGCGGCAACACGCCACACACCGCGATGGCCGGACTCTGCTACGACAAGGGCATCGCGCTGCTGACCGTCTATCCGCGCGGGCAGGGCGAGAGCGCGGACTACTGGCAGCTTCCCGAGGGGCTGACCAAGCTCACCATGGGACTCGACGATCCGGCGGAGCAATACTACCGCGCGGGCTACGCGGATTGCCTCCGCGGCATCGACTTCCTCTGCTCGCGCGAGGACATCGACGCAGACCGCATCGGTGTGATCGGCCTCAGCCAGGGCGGCGGCCTCACCCTTGCCACCGCGGCGCTCGACCCGCGGGTGAAGTGCGCGGTCGCCCACGAACCTTTCCTGTGCAACTACCCCGTGGCGCTCGAGACGGCGACCACCGGACCCTACCTCGAACTGATCAACTACTTCACCGAGAACCCGGGGGCAAAAGACGAGGCGCTGGAGACGCTGGCGTGGTTCGATCCGCTGACCCTGGCCCAACTGATCACCTGCCCGACGTTCATCTCCATCGGACTGGCGGACACCACCTGCCCGCCAGAGACTATCAGGCCGGTCTACGACCGGATCGAGGCGTTCAAGGGGTTGATCGAGATTCCCGGCGCGGGCCACGGCTGGCACTACGTCTACCGCGACTTCGACGACCTGTGGTTGCGCAGATACCTCTGAGGATTACTGCAGGGCGAGGCAATGAAGACGCCCGTCATTCGCGCCGATGTACACTCTGCCATCGACGACCGCCGGTGATGAGTATATCTTCTGCGCGAGCGACTCCACGTCCGCGATCCGACCTGTGTCAGCGTGAAGCAGGTACACCCGGCCGTCGTGACAGCCGAAGCACAGACCGGCGTCCGACAGACCGCCCTCGAACCCGGAAGATCCCACGATCAGCGCCGGGGCGGAATCAACCACGCCACCAACTGTGCGCTCCCACTGCAACTCACCGTCGGAGAGACTCGCGGCTCGCGCAACGGTCTTGGAGACATATCCCTCGACCGTGACGAAGAAGACATGCCCGCCTGCGATCACCGGAGCACCGAGAATCGAATACGCCTCGTTCTGCGCCCACAGCCTCTCGCCAGTGTCGGCGCGAAATGCAATCAGATAGTCGAACTTCGGCGGTCGAAGCGCGCTCGGGCCCATCACCCCGAACACCACCGTGCCATCAGCCACCACAGGCGCTGCGATCACCCGCCCTCGCCCACCGTGCTCCCACCTCACGGACCCGTCCTCGATGTCAAGCGCGCGCAGGCTCCCCTCGTCATCCCCGTAGAACGCCAGCCCTTCCGCGATTGCCGGCGAGCACTGGATGCTCGCGGCCCGGTCGGTCCGCCAGACCGGCGAGCCATCACTCAGCGACAGGCAGTACATCCGACCATCCATGCTTCCGAAGAACACGCGCCCGTCAACGATGGCCGGGGATGAGATCACGGGACCACGCGTGCGGTAGCGCCACGCCTGCCGGCCGGACTCAGCGTCAAGGGCGTAGCAGAATCCGTCGGCCGATCCGAAGACGACAATCTCGTCGGCAACGGCCGGCGAGGAGACCACCGCGCCGCCCGTCTCGAAGCTCCACAGCGGCGACCCGTCCTCCGCTGACAGCGCATGCATCTCGCCCAGTGAATTGCCCACGAAGACCGTGCCACCAACCACAGCGGGAGAGCTGTCCACGCTTCCCCCGATCTCTGCGACCCACGCCGCCTCGACCCCGCCCGACTGCTGGCCCTCAGCGATGCCACCGCGCGCAGCGTCCCCGCGAAACATCGGCCACTGAGCGTGCAGAGGCGCGGCCATCAGCATCAGGAACGCCATCAGAGCGACGATGATCGCCGGGTGTCGCACCACCATCAGTATCAGTGCCTCCGTTGTCGCAGTCACCGTAGAAAGCGGCGCCGCCCCGGTACGAGGCGGCGCCGTAAAGTTCGATCCCGTTACGCGAGACGCCTGCTGCTCAGTCTTGCGGAGGAGCGGGAGGCGTGTTGACGTCATCAATCATCTGAATCGGCGAGGGCAACTCCGTCGTCTCGCCACCGCGGACGTCCACGCTCAGCGGAACGCCCGGCGGAACCACCAGGTCACGGTCATCTCCTGCCTCGATCACCAGGGTCTGGCGACCGGTCGGAACGCGGCGAAGCTCGAACGTCCCATCGTCATCGGTTGTCGTCGTGATGTCACCGATCGACACCTCGATGCCGCCGAGGGGAGCGCCCGTCGCGGCGTAGTTGATCGTACCCGTGACAGTGCCTGTCTGGGCGGTATCAACCCCGTCACCGCCGCCACCGCAGCCGGCGAGTATCATTGCCGCGGCCGCGAGTGTCATCAGGGCCACCGTTCCGCTGAATCGCCTGGTTCTCATCATCGTCCTGTCACCTCTTGGGCTGGCCTGGCTGCTGACACTGGTTCGACTGTCACGAGCGCCTCAGTGTGGCCGCCGCGCGACCCGGGCCGGGCGGGGGCCCGGGCGCGCCGGCCCTTCTTCGCGATCGCCGGGCATCGGCGATCTCGTTTTCGACGGCGAGTGGCGGCACCATCGAACCGAGACTGCGTGGTCGCAGTTTTGGCCGAGGTGCGCCGCTGTCCTCGTTTCAGCGCTCGATCTGGACCGGAACGAGCGCCTGGACCTGCTGTCCGTCATCGGCCCGCGCCTGGACCCGGACAAGGTAGCGTCCGCTCGGCACGAGCGAGCCCGAGGCGTTGCGGGCGTTCCAGCCGCAGGTCGAGAGGCCGGCGGGCGCGCTCTCGCCGTTGGCGAGTGTCGCTATCTTCCGGCCCGCGATGTTGAGGACCTCCACCGACACCTGCGCGTCGGCCGAGAGCGTGTAGCTGACCGTCACGGCTCCTTCGGCGGCCTGCGCCGAGGCGGCGGTGATCATCAGCCCGGTCTCGGAGCGATCAGCGACTTCGAGCGTGAAGCGCCGCGCACCGGCCTCGTCCGATTCGTAGCTGTAGGTGGTCAACGTGCGGGCATACATCCGCTTGCCGGCGGCCTCGTCCACGAGGTAGACGGACTTGTCATTCGGGACCTCGGACAGGTCTGGCATCTGGACCTCGACCCGCGTGTCTGGCATGTTGGTTGCGACCTCGAACTGCCAGGTCTGCACCGAGCGGTCGCCGCGCACGTCAACCGCGAGCCTGCGGCCGCCGTCGCCGACGAAGTAGAGGTCCACGTAGTCGCCGACAACCGGCGGATTATCCATCTGGTAGGTCGCCGGGTCGCTTGCGGCCTGCGGCAGGACGCCGGCGAAGCTGCAGGCGTCCAGCGCGCCTCCGCCGCGGGCGACGACCGGGATGATCCAGGCGTCGTCAGCGGGCTTGCGCGCGGCCTCCTGCGCCACCTCGACTGAAGCCGGAGCGGTGCCAGGGGCCTCGATGCCGATCTGCGTCTCATTTGTCGCGCGCAGCCAGAAGCCGGCGTTCTTCGGGACCGCGGTGACTGCCCCCAGACCCGGCGCGGTGCTCACGAGTCGGTAGGTGTCCGCACCGGCATCCCAGATGAAGCCGTACGGCGCTGCGCCACCGCCCTCGGAAATATCCATCTGCTCCCACGGCAGGTCCCTGTCGTAGGGATTCCCGAGCATATTCCATGTGCGCCGAGCGGTCACCGAGAGGTTCTCGGTGTTGGGGAAGGCCGTTCCGGGCACCTCAAGCTGCGTCGCGGCCGCCGAGCGGGTCCAGAAGCCCGCGCCGGGGCGCACCTGCATCACCGAATTGTCGGATGGCGCAAAGACGTAGCGGCCGCCCTCCGGGTCCCAGCGAGCAACCTCGACGCCATCTCCGAAGACATCCTCCGGCTCAGCGCGCAACGGCTCAACGGGCACCGCGACGAGGCCAAGGCCCGCCGGCAGTGTCATGCCGTAGAGCGACGCGGCGGCGAAGTCGATGTCCGCAACATCGGTAGTCAGTTCGACTTCTCTGTCCTCGGGGTCGAATGCGTAGGTGTCGTCCACCGGCCGGATCAGGTAACTGCCCGGCTCCAGACCCTCAATCTGATAGACGCCGTTGGCGTTGGTGGTCCCGGTGCTTACAACCTCGTCGTCCTCAAGCGCCCGTACCTCGATGCCCGCGAGGCGGTCACCCTCGAGCGTGGCGATGGTGCCGCTGATCTCGAAGGTCTCGATCGAGGCGGTGAAGACATTGTCAGTCGAATCACCGGTCTCCTCGTTGACAGTGACGGCAATCTCGACCGGATCAAAGAGCCAGCCATCAAGGCTCGCCACTATCTCGTAGGTGCCGGCGGGAACGTTGATAAGCTCCCACTGGCCGTCGGCGTCGGTGGTGTCCGCGTGGGTGCCGT
>JBKHFA010000030.1:0-20472 GCA_046540615.1 Armatimonadota bacterium
TCACCGGGCTCCTCCGCGGCCTCAGTTGAGGGTGCCTCGGTGCCGACCTGCTCCTCCTCCGCGGCTTCTTCACGAGGCTCCTCTGTCACCCCGTCCGGCTCCGGCGCCTCGCCCGCGTCAGTCTCGTCGGCGGACGCGCGCATGGCCGCCTCCGGCGTGGCGTCGATCACTCCCGGCGGCAACGCCTCCTCATCGGCGGCCTGAGGCTCAGCCTCAGTCTCCTCCTCGATTTCATCGGGTTTCTCCTCGTCGAAGGGCAGCGCCGGGGCCTCGGGCACGGCTTCTTCCTCCGCCTCGGATTCAACAACTTCCGCAAGGTCGCCGATCTGTCTCTCCTCGAGGACCGTCGGACTGATCGGAGGTTCGTCGGTATTCTCGGCAAGAGCCTTGAGCAGCACGTCCTGCCGCTCGGCCTCACGCCGGCTGTCGTGGAGCGCATCCGCAACCTGCGGGCGACTTTTCCGCCGCCTGCGGGTACGCGTGGCGATGAGCGGGCGGATCAGCCGGAGCGCGACCGCCATCATCAACACCTGCGCCACCGCGGCCGGCCAGTACGACGCGTAGTAAAACTGTGCGCTGGCGAGCAGGTCGCCGGTGACCTGTGGGGAGAGAGCGCCGGCGGCGACCGCGATCCCGGCCCGAACCACGAAGCTGAGGAGCACCGACAGCAGCAGGATCGGCGCTGCGACGGTACCCCCGCCGAGCATCAGTATGTAAATGATGCCCTCACCGGTGAGCACGACCGGGAGGACGCGAGAGAATTCGATGGGGCGTACATCGAGGTCGGCAAGGGCCGCGCTGGCCGCCACCGCGATGACCACCGCCGCCAGCACCCGCGCAACACCCATGAGTATCCGCACCCCGACGCCTGATCGGGGTTGTTTCCGCGCCATCCGCTGTTCCTCCGTCCGAAAGTCACCCGACTGATGCCCGCACCGCAGTGCATCTTCGACAGAGACCGGCACATCCCCTTCGCGTCCGCATCCCCGCGGTCACAGAACCCGCTGATACCCGCTCGCCCCCGAAGGTCCCCGGCCCTGTCCTGGCGAATGTACATGCTGCATGATCACGCGCCACTGGAGGACGCCCCACGTGAGTAAGACCGCCGATCCCCGCAACCGCATGAACGAGTTGACCAACCGCGAGTGGCTGATCGAAACCAAGAGCTTCTGTCGTTCGCAGGCCGAGGAGGACCTCCCCGTGTGGTTCGACCCGGATCTGCTCGAGCAGTTCGGCCTTTTCCTCGCCGAAAAGCACGGCGACGAGCGCGCCTCGGAGATGATGGGCCAGCTTTTCCGCAGCGCCCTGTGGTCGTCCGCGCCACCTCGCGACAAGCTGAAGGCGACACACCCCGCGACGTTCTCCGAGCGAGACATCGCTCGGCTTATCCGCTTCTTCACGAAGTCCGGACAGACCGTCCTTGATCCGTTCGTCGGCAGTGGCTCCACGCTGCTCGCCTGCCAGGAGACCGATCGCATCGGCATCGGCATCGAGCTTATTGAGCGCTGGGTGGATGTGACCACGGGCCGCCTCGACGCGGCGGACGTCCCCCACCGGGTCGTGCCCGCGGAGGACGCGCTTGATGCGACGGCCCTCGGGGCGCATGCGCTGGTCCACGGAGACTCGCGCGCCTCACTCGAGGCGATGCCCGAGGAGTCATTCGACTTCATCGTGACCAGTCCGCCCTACTGGAGCATCCTGCAAAAGCGCGGCGAGAAAGCGGCTCAGGAGCGCGAGGACAGGGGCCTGCCCACGCAGTACTCCGAGTCTGACGCGGACCTCGGCAACGTCGAGGACTACGACGAGTTTCTCAACCGCCTCGGCGATGTCTTCGCCGAGTGCGGGCGTGTCCTGCGGACGAAGCAGTACATGTGCGTGGTGGTCGCCGACTTCCGCCACGGCCCGCAGTTCCACCTCTACCACGCCGACGTCGCACGAGTGATCGAGGACTGTCATGCCGACCTTCAGTTGAAGGGCCTCACGGTGCTGCTGCAGGACTCAAAGGGCCTCTATCCGCTGGCAATTCCCTACGCCTTCGTCGGCAACATCCACCATCAGTTCGTGCTGATCTTCCAGCGGATGGAGTAAAGGCAGCGAACGGCGGCAAACTGCGGAGAACGGCGGCAAACGCCAGCAACGACGAACCCGAACACGCCGCTGAACGCCGCTTGCCGCCGTGTGCTGACGTTAGCAGGTGTTGGCAGTCGTGAGCAGCCGTTCAAGGCAGCGAACGGCGGCAAACTGCGGAGAACGGCGGCAAACGCCAGCAACGACGAATCCGAACACGCCGCTGAACGCCGCTTGCCGCGTGTGCTGACGTTAGCAGCTGTTGGCAGTCGGGAGCAGCCGTTCCGCGTTCCCGCCGAGGATCGCCTGCTTCGTCTCCTCCGACACGTCGAGCACCCCGACCTTCAGTAGCGCAGGCTCGGGGTACTTGAAGGGCATCCCCGTGCCGAGTACCACGCGGTCCGCGCCGAGATTCTCGACCAGCGTCCCCACCTCATCCCCCACCGTCGCGCGCATACGCGAGATGCCCAGCGCGTAGTTTCCCGGCAGACCACCGTCCGCGCGCCCCAGCCGCGAGCGCGTGAAGCCGAGGCCGTTCACGAACACGAACTGCGCCTCCGGGTGCCGCTCCACGAGCGCCTCCAGGTCGCTCAGCGGAACGTCGGGAATCTCCAGCAGCCAGTGGCGCTGCCGCTGGTCGATCTGGCGGATCGGCAGTGACACGATCAGACCGCGCTCGGTGGTCGCCTCGATCAGGTCCGCGCAGCAGGCGTCGGTGAGCGCATAATTGTGATAGTGCGGATAGAGCCGCAGACCGCGCGCGCCGAACTCCTCCACGCACACGTCAAGGTCGTGCTCCCAGTCCACGTACGCCGGGTTCAGCACCGCGAAGGGGATCAGCCTGTCCTCGCGCGCCGCGATCTCTTCGGCGAGTTCCTCGTTCCCCGCATGGCAATTGCGGTAGAAGATCGCGCTCGCGGATGAGACGCACGCTTTGTCGATGCCCGCGCGATCCATCAGCGCCAGCAACCCGTCGGCGTCATTCTGCCGCAGTCGGCGGAAGGGCCAGTGTCCGAGATACGCGTTCATGTCGATGATCACTGCGCCTCACCCCGCTGCGCCAGGATTCGCTGCATGTTGCCGCCGAGGATCATCTCACGCTGCTCGTCTTTGATCTGCGCGCCCCTGATCTTCCCCACGCCGGCGGTCATCGACATGTCGCAGGCGAAGAGCACGCGCTCTGCGCCCATCACCTCGACCGCCATCTCGATCATGCCCTCGTCCACCACGCTTCCGGACGTGTCCGCGCAGGCGTTCGGAGCCGACCGCAGGGCCTTGATCTGCCACTCCCAGTCGCCGCCGCCGCCGAGGTGGCCGCAGATGATCGTCAACTCCGGATAGCGGTTCGCGAGTTCGGCGATCTCCACGCCGCCGGACATCCGTGGCTGCCGCTCCACGTAGTAATGACTGTGTCCCGCGTGATGCAGGATAGGCACGCCCAGTTCGATGCACAGTTCAGCCAGCGGGAAGACCACCGGTTCGTTGCACGGATACTCGTTGTAAAGCTTCACGCCGATGAAGCCCTCGTCGATCCGCTTGCGGACCTCCGCAAGCGCCTCCCGGGTCCACCCGGGGTTGACGAAGCAGTAGCCGAGAATGCGATCGGGGTACTCGCGCATCGAATCGAGCGTCCACTCGTTGCCCTGAGTGAAGTCCTCCGGCACCGCCGGTCTCGGACAGAGTGTCGAGCAGGCGAGCTGGTCGATGCCGAGTCGGTCGGCCGCATCGATCAGGCTCCGATCTCGCTCCTCCCAGTCGCTGTCGGGCGAGCGCCATGCGAGATGTGCGTGCGCATCGATGATCACTTGCCTGCACCTCCACGATCAGGACTCCGTCGTCGCTCTCCCCTTCTCCCGCAGGCGCAATGTCGCTCATTACGCACAGGGAAAGTGGAGCGGGGGAAGAGGCCGCCTCTTATGACATCCAGAACAACACGCTCAGGATCATCGTCGCCGATGAGAGCCAGTGCAACACCCACGGGCCCACGAACGACCGCGTCTTCCACCCCCACCAGCCGAGCGCCATCCCGGCGATGATCGCGGAGATGCTCTCAAGCTCGGGCTTCGCAAAATGCATCATCACGAAGGGCATCGTCTGCAGGGCGACGGCGGCATCGCCGAAGCGTTCGCCAAGCGTCTGCAGCAGAAAACCCCGGAAGAAGAACTCCCAGGCGAAGAAGTACACCGCCCAGCCTGCCATGAACACGACCAGCAGCGGCGTGTCGTGTCGCGCCCAGAAGTACTTGCCGTAGTAGCCCTGGAAGTCGCCGAGGCGCGAGGCGATGAGGATCGTGGGGATCACGATGACGCCGAAGAACGCGAAGTACTTCAGTTGCATCCGCCAGTCGCCGAGGCGCAGGCCCATGTCGGCGAGGGTGCGCTTGAGGACGAACTTCGTGATGAGCGCAGGCACGATGAAAAGGCACAGGAAGTTCAGGCCGAACCAGTTCAGCCGCGCTCGCTGCGCCCACTCGGGGATGAACTGGATGTCCGGCCCGTGGTAGTAGACGACCAGCATCATCGCGGTGGAGACCAGTACAACGATGGTGATGGGATCGCGCAACACGTCGATGATGCCGCGGTCGGCGGCGCTCTGTGGCTGACCTGTCTCGTCCGGGGGCATGCTCATTGAGAGTGAATATACGCCGTGAGCGGCGGAGATTCCTGCCTGGAACGCAGAAAGAGTTCCCCTGCGCCGTCTCCGCCACGTCCGGGCTCGACGGCGATTCCCTTCACAAGAAATGCACCCCACGCACAACGCGTGGGTGGCGGTCGGAAGAGTATTGCCGCAGGGATCGCAATGATAGCGACCACGAACAAGCAGGTCGAGCAGCGTAAAATTCTTTCGACGTATGAGGAGCCTCCTTAAGTGGATGCGTCAGCGGGGGAATGCAGATTCTTGGCCCTTTGTTGAGGGAATGTCAATCACGGCCGAGACGGAATTCCTCGTCGGCCTTGACATTAGAACGAGTGTTCGATACACTGTCCACGCCGTCGGCAAGAGCAGGGGGTAGTGATGATGTTGATGCGATCTCTCGAGGCATACGATGTGCCTTCAGTTGTACTTGACGCATGGGAGCGGACGTGCGGAAGTGAACTGCTGCCGGTCCAGGAGCGCGCGGTCAAAGCGGGGGTGCTGTCCGGGAAGAGTCTGCTCGTCTCCGCGCCGACGAGCGCGGGCAAGACACTCGTGGGCGAGATGGCCGCGATCCACGCGGCGCTTTCCGGGCGCAAAGTCGTCTATCTCGTCCCCACCAAGGCGCTGGCGGAGGCGAAGTACCGCCAGTTCCGCGCGCGCTACGCCCCGCTGGGGCTGAACATCGCCATCGCCACGCGTGACAGGCGGCACCAGCATGATCGGATCGGACGGGGGGAGTTCGACCTCGTGGTGGCGGTGCCGGAGAAGATGCGCGCGGTGCTGGCCGAGCGGCCGGCGATGGCCGGCGCGATCGGCACGGTGGTGGCCGATGAGTTGCAGGTACTGGCCGACCCGGAACGCGGCTCCTGCCTGGAGTTGCTGCTCGGCGATCTCATCGCCGACGGCGCCGATCTGCAGGTGGTGGGGCTTTCGGCGGTGCTGGGTGATGTCGAGGGCCTTGCCGGGTGGCTCGGCGCGGAGGCTGTGCGCGACGACCGCCGCCCGGTGGAACTGCGGCGAGGCGTGCTGGACGGGGCGGAGTATCACTTCCGCCAGCACAACGACGGCGCCGAGGGGATCGAGGAGTGGTCCGAACTGCAGGAGGGGCCGGCCGACCCGGGTGAGCGGATGGCGCAGGTGGCCGCGTGGCTTGCCGGGCGCGACGGCTCGGTGCTGGTATTCGTGCGCGACAAACGCACGACCGTGCAGATGGCGCGGGAGATTGCGGAGATCGCGGCTCTTCCGGCCGCCGAGCACACCGCCGATCAGCTTCGCGCGCTGGAGAAGACACGGGCGACGCAGACGCTGAGCGAACTCGCGCGCTGCGGGGTGGGGTTTCACTCCGCCGACCTGCGCTTCGACGAGCGCGAGGTCGTGGAGGCCGGCTTCGCCGCCGGCGATCTGTCGGTGCTTGTCTGCACATCGACGCTCGCGATGGGGGTCAACCTTCCCGCGCGAAATGTCGTGATCGACGTGCGCCGCTGGTGCTCGACAGGGCCTGACGGCAAGCCGACGCTCGGGGCAATCAGCCGCGCGGATTTCGAGAACATGGCGGGCCGGGCCGGGCGCCTCGGGCAGTCCGATGGGCGCGACGAGACCGGGCGGGCGGTGCTGATCGCGGAGGGCCAAGTCCAGCGGCATGTGTTGATGGGCACGTACCTCGACGGCGACTTCCCGCGCCTGCGACCGCAGCTTCGCGAGCAGACGCCTCTGCAACGCGTCTGTCTGCTGGCGGGATCGGCCGCGGCCGGTCGTGTTGGCGGCCTGTCGGAGGCGTGGCGACGGTCGCTGTCGGCGCGCGAGGCGGGATTGCCGGCCGATCTGCTTCCGAGCGAGTTGCGCGAGGCGCTCGATGTGGCCGCCGCGCGTGGTCTTGTTGAGGAGACGCAGGCGCGCGGCTGGCGGCCCACGGCGCTGGGGACGCTGTGCGGCACGAGCGGGCTGACGCCGCGAAGCTTCCTCGGACTGATGGACGCGGCGAGGGCGGCCGACGGAGTGGCGCCGGACGAACTGGAGATCGCCCTGACGGCGGCGCTCACCGATGAGGTGCAGGCGATCCCGCTGCCGCGTCCAGGCTGGGGAGCGGCTCTCGCGGACGAATTCGCTGATCCCGGAGCCCCATGTGACGACTACTGGGAGCTTGAGCGACTGCTGCAAACTGCGGGCCGCGTGGCGCCCGGGTCAGCGTCCGCGCAGCGCCGGGAGCGAGCCGTGCGGATCGTGCTGGCGGTCCGACACTGGCGCGGCCGGCGCTCCACCGCGGAGGTCGAGAGTCTGACGCGCATTCCGGCCGGGCGGCTCGCGACGCTCGCCGAAGCAGTGGGCTGGGCCGTGCAGGTGATGGGGCGGATCGGCCGTGAGATCGGCTGGTCGAGCGACCAGTGGAAGGCGCTGATGCGCCTCGGCGAGAGCATCGCGGCGGGGGTGCCCGAGGAGGGCCTGCGACTGCATGAACTGCACGTTCCGGGCATGGGGCGCGGACACATACTCGCGCTGCTTGACGCCGGCATCGACTGCCGCGCCGCCCTCGCTCATGCCGACGCGCAGACGCTGGATGACCTGCTTGGGGCGCCGCTTGCCACGCGCGCGCTGGCCATCGCGTGCGGCGTGCCGATCGATCCGCGCGCGAGCCGTCGCGCTGAGCCTCGGAGCGTAGACGCTCCCGCACCCCGCTCCGCCGCCGAACCACGCGCCGATTCCGCGAGCCGCCTGGTGATCGACGCCGACCGGCCCGACCGCATCCTGCTGGACGGAGAGCCCGTGGAGTTGCGGCCGGCGGAGTTTCGTCTGCTGCGAGTGCTCGCGGAGGCGCCGCGCGCGTGTGTGCACTACGAGGACATATACCACGGCATCTGGGGCGAGGAGACCTTCGTCGAGCCCGCGCAGATATACTCACACCGCTCGCGGCTCGCCGGCAAGCTCGCCGACGCGGCGCCCGATGGCGCGGACCTGCTCCGCACCATCCCCAAGCGCGGGATCATGCTCGACCTCCCGCCCGAGGGCGTGTCCGTGACGTAGAGGGCGACGGGGATTCCCGCACGCACGGGCAGGCCTCTCGCGCGCCGGTGAGGCCGGTGAGCTGCCGGAATCACGGGAGTGCGCCCTCCCGGCGAATCCGATCGAGCGCGGCGCTCCTGATCCGGCTCACCTGCGCCTCGGACAGCCCCAGCATCCCTGCGATCTCCCGCTGCGAGACGCCACGCGCCACCCACCGGATCACCATCCGCTGGCGGCGCGTGAGATTCGCGTTGACGACGATCCCCGCGAGCTTCGCCTCTATCTCCCCACCCGGCGCCTCCGCCCGCTCAGCCCCGGGCTGCTCGCGCCGGGCGAGGATGTCCATCCATCGCTCCGTGTGACAGGGATATTCCTTGCGCCCGCCACCATCTCCGCTTGCAGTGATAAGTGCATCGCTCTGCCGCTCCAACTCGTTCTGCCGACTGCGTCGCATCTCCCGCCCCTCCCGAGGGGTTTCCGCAGACCCGTGACCGGCCGTCCCGGACGCGGGCTGTGATCTGACGGGATGATCGTAGCGGGAAAGACGCCTTGAAATCCTTCGCGCACGCTTGCAGGCGGCTGGAAGAATCCGTGCAGGAGCGGTCTATGCGCCGGTCAGTGCTCGGAGGCGACCGGAAGCGGCTCACGGCGGCAGGAGGTGGATTTGCGCGGTCTCCGATCCGACAGCACGTTCAGTCCTCGAGAGCGAGCAGATCGAGGACACCGAGGGGCTGGGCCATCATCCGGTCATCCCACAGCGGATGCGCGGCAGGCGTTGTGAGAAGGTCGGTCGCGGCCAGCACGTAGCCGGGGTGTTCGTCGCGAAGGCGCAGTCGATCGAGGCCGAGTGCGAGTTCGTAAAGCGTGTTCCCGTTGATTCCCGGGAACGCCTCGATCAGGCTCGTGCCCTCGGGGATCGCCTTGAGCTGCTGCTCGACCTCGGAGGCCGAGCGCAGTCCGGGCCGCTCGATCTGCTTGAGACGCACCGTCTCACCGGACTGCCCCATCGTCTCCGCGATTCGGTCGATCTCCTCCGTGGAGGCCCCGAGGACGATCTTCGGCTCAACGAACTCGGGGCCGAGTTCGCGCTCGAGCCTGATCGTGTCGAGGATGCGCTTGATGGTGACAGGAGTGACGTTGGCGAGCACGAAGTCGTCGAAGCCCAGCGCGGATCGAAGTTCCTCCAGCAGGTTGGGGACCCCCGCGCAGAAGAAGTTCGCGCACTTGGCGGGTTTTGCGCCCTCGCAGATGCAGCCGAGGTCCTCGAGGTAGAAGAGACACGGTGGTGGGGCGATCCGACGGCCGCGGAATTGAAAGCTGGCCTCGTTGCCGGAGAGATTGACCAGCGCCCCAAGGCCGCCCGGGAAGCGTGACAACGCGTTGAGCGTGTTCGACCGGATTGCCGAGAACATCAGCAGGCGCCGCATCTCGGACTGCTCGACGGGGAAGTCGCTGCGCAGCCAGTCCACGAACTCCGCCCAGTCCCTTGCGCTGCGGTTGAGTTCAGCGAGGTCATCAGGCTGGCTGTCTTCAGAGGCGGCGGAGATCAGCCCGACCACCTCACGCACCACGCGCAGGTCCACCTCAAGCCGATCCGCGACCCGGCGCAGGCCGTCCCGGACCCGCCGCTCGAACTGCTCGTCCAGCCGCATCTCGCGTATCAGGCGTCGCAGGTCCTGCGCGCCCATCATTGTCATCTGCAGGCAGCACTTGTTCTCACACGCGCCGCAGACCTGGTTGATGATCGCGTCACGGCTCTCGCGGGCCGCGCGCACCTTTGCCACCAACTCATCACCTGTCATGCTCGGTCCCCGGTCTCATGCGCTCACTGGACCTTGTGCTCACTGACGAAGTCATCACTCACAGCGATCCCCAGCCCCGGCCCATCCGGGATGACGACGAAGCCGTCCTCGAACCGCAGTGGTTGCTCCAGCAGGTGCTCACTCGCGGGCGTCCTCGTCCGCTCGACTTCGGTCATCAGGCAGTTCGGCAGTGTGACCGCGGCGTGGCTGGAGGCGATCGCGCCGATCTGAGACGCCCAGTTGTGCGGGCTTATCTGCACATTGTACCAGCGCGCCAGGTCGGCGATCTTCAAGAGCCCCGTGATACCTCCGCAGAGCCGCACATCCGGCATCGCCACGTCCAGCGCCCCGGCAGCGAACGCGCGCAGAAAGGCGCCGGGCGAGCGCAGCCGCTCCCCACCCGCGATCGGCGTGTCAAGGGCGTTTCGCAGCGTCACGTAGTTCGTCCAGTCCTCGGGAGGCATCGGCTCCTCGTACCAGAAGACTTCGGCGCGGTCCACCGCCGCCCCGAATTCCATCGCGGCGTCGCGATCCTCATACGCCTGGTTCGCGTCCACCATCAGCGGCACCTGCGGCCCGATCACCGCGCGCACGGCCTCCAGCACCTCGACGCTCCGCGCAACATCCGCGCCCGCCTTAATCTTGAGCGCGTGGAAGCCGCTTTGCAGCATTGCCCGCGCTTTCCGCGCGGCAACATCAGGCTCCTCAAGGTAGATACCCGTGGCGTAGGCGTCGAGGCGCGCCATCCGCTTGCCGCCCAGCAACTGCCACACGGGCAGGCCCAGCGACCGTCCGAATGCGTCCCACAGCGCGACGTCGATCGCGGACAGGGCGGGCGCGCCACCCTCAAGCGGCTCCTTCTGCCCCGTCAGCCGATCAACCATCCGCTCCCACAGCGCGCCGCGGTCGAGAGGATCGGTGTCAAGGAGGATCGGTCGGAGAAGCTCCACGGCCTCGCCGACCGCGGCAGCATCGTCACACCACGCCTCCCCCCATGACGCGCTGCCGTCATCGAAGGTCAGGCGCACGAGGTGGATCGAGAGATTCTCCGTCAGCGGCCGCGCGACACTGGCCGGGATCGGTTCGTCAAGAGGCACCCGGAGATGGATCGTGTCAACGGCGGAAAGTGTCATACTGCTGCATCAACTCCATCCGCCGGGTGCCCGGCGGCATGATCAGGCGGCAATGCGGTAGCCCAGCCGGGGCACCGTCAGTATCAACCGCGGACTGGACGGATCGCGCTCGATCTTCTTCCGCAGCCGCCCGACATGCACGTCGAGCGTGCGGGTGGAGATCGATTCATCGTACCCCCAGATGCGCTCGAGCAGGGCCTCGCGCTCAACCAGGTTGCCGGCGCCGCGCGCCAGTTCGCGCAGCAGATCGAACTCCTTCGGCGTCAGGGCGACGGGTTCGCCGCGGACCATCACCTCATGACGGTCGCAGCGCATCGTTACCTCGCCGATGTCGATGAGGCCCGGCGAGATCTCGCAGTACTCGCGAAGTCGACGGAGAAGTGCGCGGACCCGGGCGACCAGTTCGCTGGCGCTCACCGGATGCGACATGAAATCATCCGCGCCTGCGCGCAACACATCCGCCGCGTCGACGTCCACCCGTCCATCGCCCAGCACGATCAGCCCCGCGGGCCCGTCATTGCGCAGCTCCGCGCAGACCTGCGCACCATCGGAGCCGGCAAGGCCAAGTTCCACCACCGCTACGTCAGCCCGATCGCTTCCGTCACCGAGGCCGGCCACCCCCTCGGCAAGCCTGACATCTATCCGCCGGTCGCGGAGCCCGGCGGCGACGGTATCACGAATCTCGTTCGGCGACATGATCAAAAGTGTACTGCCAAGCATATATGATCCCTCTCGGGTGATTGACGTAATCAAGCAACATCGCCCGGGAGAATGCGTGGCAGGCTCTCAGACCTCACCTCGTTCGCGCCGCTCCAGAAAGTCGAGGATGTCAGAGAGGTGGAAGCGCCGTTGATTGCCCGGTGTGCGGAAGCAGTTGAGCAGTCCGCGATTCGTGTAACGCCGCACGGTCGTCGGGCACACATCGATCAGCAGCGCGGCCTCGCGAAGAGTCAGGGTGGGGTCGAGCAGCCGCTGGACCAGCTCCTGCCGTGTCTCAGTCGACTTCCGCGATTTCCCATCAGACTCCTCATCCTCGTCGGCCTCTTCAACATCGATCGGAAGCTGCTTCTGCCGGGCCTGCAGTTGGCTCAGCCGATCCTTCATGCCGCTGCCGGCCCGATCAAGCTCCTCCTGGAGAGAACTCAGCACGGCCTCCCGGTCTCTGAGTGTACTCTCGGCATCCTCGGCGGCCGCTTGAGCTTCCCCCCGTGCATCTTCCGGCTCCCCCGGCTCCTCCTCGTCGCTCTCCGCAGCTTCAGGCTCGACGGGGGCTCGCGTTTCGTGTGTTACCTCCGCCTCTTCGGCTCCCTCCGCCGCGTCGGTCTCCCCCATCACAGGCGCGCCCTCGTCAACGCCGGCTTCGGCAGCCGCCGCGTCATCGCTCTCCTCCTCGGAGGACACCGCCTCCTCCGCCTCGGGAGCCTCGGCCTCTTCATCCTCGCCGCCAGCCTGCTTGACCTGCTGCTTGCGGTAGCGAATCCACTCGTGCATCAGCATGTCAGTTCATCGCCCCTTCTCCGGGCGCTCATACGCAATTCTGAAGATTCTGACCCCGCGACTACTGTCGCAAATATGCAATCAGCCACATCACGCCACTGAGCACAAGACTGATCACAATCATCGTGGCCAGCGGAAAGTAAAGCGTGAATCCATCTCGTCTGATGACGATGTCGCCCGGCAGCAGCTTCCCCGACGGAGCGAAGCGGCTTATCAGCAGCATCAGCCCGCCCGCGACCAGCAGGAGCAAGCCGATGCCAATGATCACGCGCGCGAGTTGATCGAGCATTTCTGCCCGCCCTTAATCCTCTGCTCCTATCCGCTGGAACTGCGCCACCGCGTCCGCGTGCACCTCGTCCGCGCGCTCGAGCATCGATTCGTCGCCGAGGTCAAGCCAGGTGAGGGCCAGCACGCTCGCCTCGACAGCCAGCGAGTACGCAAACTGCCGCTCGATGTGTCGCTCGCTCAGGTCCCCCGGAGGATCGATGCTCTCGACGAACTGCATTGCCTCCCCGAGTTGCGCGCGCATCTCACTCATCCGCCGGTAGACCATCTCACGCTGACCGATGCCGCTCTGCGCGTAGTCCTCAAAGGCGCTCCACGTCGCGGTCAATGCCTCGTGCACGGCGCCATCCGCGGCCGTCATGACCTCCGTGTACCTGCGCTCCACCATGCTCGAGCGTGACGGGCTCACCTCCGCTGCCTTCACGTAGCAGGTCAGCGCCTCAGGGTGACGGTTCAACTCAACGTAAAGGTCGCCCAGCCGCTCCCAGGCCACCGCCTCCTGCTCACCCTCCGCGGCATCGGCGGCGCGCACAAAGTAACGTTCGGCCAACTCGACCTTCCCATCACGCCCGTGCAACTCTGCCAGCAACATCAGCACACCCGGTGCGTCCTGCCCGCCATCGACCGCCTCGGTCAGCAGTGAGATCGCTCTCCGCCGATGTCCGTGATCGCGGTAGAGCCTCGCAAGCCCCAGCACAGCCTCAACGTGCGTGGGATCGGCCTCGACTGCCCGCTCGTAGTGATCGCGGGCGTCCTGCCACAGCCCCTGATCTGCCAGCAGTTGCCCCAGCCACACCTGCGCCTCCACCAGCGACTCATCCAGCGCCACGGCGCGCCTCAGATCCCCGACCGCCGCATCGCGATCTCGCCGGGCGAGGCTCAGTCGCGCGCGCAGATAATACGCCGCCGCTGACGACCCACTCTCCTCAAGCGAAACATTCAGCAACTCTTCGGCATCAGCGAGCCTTCCCGCCTCATACGCCGCCTCGGCCTCGGCAAGCGCATCATCGGTCTCCTTCGGCCCATCCGCCTGCTCGCCCGGGGGCGGCCCTTCCGCCTGCGGAGACTCGCCGGCGCGATCATCGTCCGCGGGAGGTTCATCGGCGATGACGATCGGCGCGTGGCCCTCGACGGCCGGCGGGGCGTCTTCTGCAGCCGGTTCCTCCTCCGGCTCCTCCTCCGAAGGAGCGGATGGCGCGTCGTCCTGAGCCACGTCCTGCGGCCTCACCAGCCGAGCCGTGGCGTCGATGCTGTCGTCGGGGGCGGGAAGCTGCTGGATGTCAAGAAGGACACGCTCGGCCATCCTCACAGCGACATCCCGGCTCTCGCCGTCTGACACTTCCCGCAGGTTGACTCCCTCACCGCCGCGCGCGACCAGCAGCCCCGTCGCGGTCGTCTCACCGTCATCAGTTCCGAGCGAGGTCACGAGCACGTAGTCAAGACGCATCACGGTGGCGAGTTTGTCCAGCTCTCCCGACAGTGGGGTCCAGTCGTCGGTGGCGCCGACCGTGGGGAGTTTAACCCCGGTCGCGCGCACCAGTGGAGAGCCATCGTGCAGATACGCCGCGCGTTGCCCCTCTGCCACCAGCGCGGCCACCAGCTCCTCGGCATAAAGCGCCTCTTCCTCAGAGACCTGCTCTGCCGAGGGAGCCAGCACAACCCCGAGCCCGTCCGCGACCGCAACGCCTCCGCATAGAGCGAGTGCGAGAGCCGCGATCAGCACAAACTGCCAGATCCTGCGGAGATCGGAACTCACTGGTCCTCCCCGGCCTCGCACCGCTGGCGGAGCGTCTGACACGTGGCGATGGCCGCCTGATTCGCCTGCCGCTTCGATGGATTCGCCGCCGTGTCAGCCTGGTACTGTTCGATCGCCTGGTCCAGCAGTTGCCGTCCCTGATCGCAATTGCCCCGGTCGATCGCGGTCTGCGCCTGACGCCGAAGCTGCTGAGCGCGAGACGCGTGCTCGGAACTGGCCGTGGCCTGCGACTCCGACGGGCTCTCGTCACGCTCGGAGTCGGAAGCCGAGCTTCCCCGCGAACTCCGCCAGATGGTTATCTCCCCCTCAGACTCATCATCGACCGGCTCGGTCTCCTCCTGATCCTCGGTCTCCTCCTGATCCGTGGACGCTTCGTCATCATCACTGCGCTGCTCGTCCCGGGGCGCCTCCAGCACGTCATCCTGCTCGAACGGCATTGCCTCGTCGCTCGGCTGGGTCGTCGTCGGAGACCGCCGATCCACTTCCACCCGCTCGTCCCGCGACATCACCGGCGGCGGGGTGCTCCGGGTCTGCTGCGTCTGCTGCGTTCGCGGCGGCTGGCCCGCTTCCGGCTCCGGCTCACTGCGTTGATCGTCCGCGGGGCCGATGGGAATCGAAGGGAAGGGGTTCGGCCCGCCCGATGGCACGATCGACGCCTGATAGTTACGTTGTTGCTGGGATGTGCCCGACCTCGCGGGCGTGCTCACGCGTGAGTTCATCTTCCGCCGCGCGTAATTGAGACCGCGGTTCGCGTCGCTGTCTTCGGGTCTCACGGCAAGGGCCGTCTCGAAGGCCTCCGCCGCCTCGCGGTACTCTCCGTCGTCGAGTGACGCCTTCGCGACCGCCATCTGCTCGGTGTAAAGCCTCTCCGCCTCATCGGCCGCGTGAACGCGCAGCCCCACTGCGGTCAGTGTCATCATCACGAAGAACGCCGCCGCGACTGCCGCAACCCAGGGCGCCCACGCTACGATCCGATCTGTGCCGCGCTTTCGGTCGGCCGCACCGTGCGGCGAGGCCCCTCCCTCGGCATAAAGCGCCTCCAACTTCTCCCGTTCCACCGTCCGATCCGGGTCGAGTTGCAGTACACGGCGGTAGGCGCCGGCCGCGGCCACCGTGTTGCCGCGCTGCTCCTCGGCCATCCCAAGCAGCGAGTACGCCGCCACGAGATCGGGCGCGATCTCGATCGCCTCGCGGCACTTCGCTGCCGCGCCATCGGCGTCACCATCCGACAGCATTCGGCCCGCTTCGCCAACAAGCGCTCCGGCGTGGCCGCCGTGGTCCTCCGCGACGTCCGCGGCGACGTCCTCAGCCGAGGGATCCGGCTCGCTCACAGCCTTCGCTTCTGAGGACACGTCTCCGGCTGCAGGTTCACCGGCGCCGTCGTCCTGCACGGGATCGAGCGTGTCGGTGTCTTCTCCGACAGGCCCCTCGTCACCATGTGTCAGTTCAGCGCCACACCGCACGCAGAACGTGGCATTCTCCGCGTTTCGCGCTCCACATTCTTCGCACTGTGCCACGTCAGTCACCGCCTCCAACCGTCCGGGTGGAGCTTTGTCGCAGTTTCATATGCAAGCTTACACAATAAGTCAAAGGTACGTTAGCCGAAAAAGCACCCGGGTGTCAAGCGATTCACGCCTCGTCGCAGGCCCGGCCACCTGATTCGCGACGGGGCGCGCGAGTAGCCCCGCGCGCCCCTGAAGACGACTCCTGCCCGATGCTGGTTCACACGACAACCTTGCTCAGCGGATACTCAATGATCCCCTGGGCGCCGGCGGCCTTCAGCGCCGGGATCAGATCCTTGACGATCTTCCCATCCACGATCGTCTCGACCGCAACCCAGTGGTCATCGCCACCGTTGGCAAGCGGCGACACCGTCGGCTTCTTCAAAGCGGGGAGGCAGTTGATGACAGCGTCGAGGTCTTCCTCCCGCGCGTTCATCTTCAACCCCACCTTATTCTCCGCCTCAAGCGCTGCGTTGAGCAGCAGCGCGATGCTCTCGATCTTCTCGCGCTTCCACGGATCATCCCACGCCTCTTTGTTCGCCACGAACTTCGTGCATGACGTGAAAAGCGTGTCGATGATCTTCAGGTTGTTCGCCCGCAGCGTGCTGCCGGTCTCCGTCCCTTCGACCACGGCGTCGACGAGGTCCGGGCACTTCGCCTCAGTCGCGCCCCAGGAGAACTCGACCTCGGCCTCAACGCCGTTGTCCGCGAGGAAGCGCCGGGTGACGCCCACCAGTTCGGTGGCAATCCGCTTGCCCTGGAGGTCATCCCAGCCCTCGATGCCCGAGTTCTCATGCACCGCCAGCACCCACTTGTAAGGCCGCATGCCGCCCTTGGCGTAGAGCAGGTCACACACCTCCACGATCTCCACGTCGCGCTCGAGGATCCAGTCGTAGCCCGTCAGGCCACAGTCAAGCACCCCATGCGCGATGTACTCGGGAAGCTCCTGCGCCCTGAGCAGCACGCCCCAGAGTTCGTCATCGCCGAGGTCAGGCGCATACGCGCGCTCATCGACGGTGACGGAAAACCCCGCCTTATTGAAAAGCTCGATCGTTGAATTCTGCAAACTGCCCTTCGGCAGCCCGATGCGCAACTGCTTCTCCGACATGAGAATCGTCACTCCTCAGTATTTGCTTCGGCGGCGCCCGCGCAGGCCTCCTCCAGCATCTCGCGGGTCGGCAGATTCCCCGCCTCGTCTCCCGCGCCAGGCCAGATGAAGCGGACGCCGGTCCAGATGAACCACACGCTCAGCACGACCAGCGCGCCGCCACAGACAGTAATAAGCCACATGTAAACCGTCGGCGAAAGCCACGTCGCTCCGGTCAACACAATCAGACCGACGATGGCGAACCAGACGAGATCGGACAGTTCATGTCCGAGGTAGAACGAAGCGTACTCAGATGTGTTGCATGGCGCGGTGTGCGCCAGTTGGCCGGTGCCGATCGTCGCCCACCAGCCGACGAAGTACGGGTTGACCGCACAGACGAACGCGCCCGCGAGGACAAGCTGCAGCCACGGCATCCCCGCCTCGGTGACGCCGAGATTCAGCGTCACGTCCCCCGCGTGAACCATCATGTCTACGCCCATGTACGCGAGGAACGCGCCCCCGACAAGCCCGATCGCGCCGCGCACTGCGGGCCGCTGGATCGCCTCCCGCAGACCGACCATCAGCAGGATCACGGTGATGATCTCAAGCAGCGCGTGCCCGGCGACGATCGCCCACACCGGCCCCATGCTCTGATGCGCCCCGACCTGACCGATCACAAGCACCAGCATCGGCCCGGGCATCATCGCGCCCGAGAAGCCTGTGATAAACGCAATGCCGAAGATACGCGCGATCCTCATTGGCTGCGAGTCTCAATCCTGTCGCCGGATTCTGCGGCCTCCTGCAGCATGCGCAGGAGCCTGGGGGCGTAGTATACCCGGTTGCGCTTGCGCTCGCCAAACTGCTCGACGAGGCCGAGTTCGAGGAGCGTCTCGAGCAGATTGCGCACCGTCTGGCCACTGACATCCATCAACTCGGCAGCGCGGGGCGCGCTGACAAACGGGTTTTCGAAAAGGAGGTCAAGCAGAGCCAGCAGATTCACTGATCGGCTCTCCGCCCGCACTCGCTCCCGAAGCTCCTCGCGCAGCCCGGCAATGCGGTGCATCGTCGTGGTCGCCGACCGCGCCTGTGTCGCGAACGCGCCCAGCATGTACTCCAGCCAGCCCGCGAAGTCGCCGTCGCGGCTGACCGCGAGCAGCCCGTCGTAGTACTCGCGGCGATGCGCCTCGATGTACGGGCTCAGGTAGAGCACCGGCGCCGGCAGCATACCGCGCGCGCACAGCGTCAGAGTTATCAGAAGCCGCCCGACGCGCCCGTTGCCGTCGCTGAACGGGTGGATGGCCTCGAAGAACCAGTGGGCAAGCGCGACCTGCACCAGAAGCGGCATCTCCGCAGGCGGCCCCTGCGCGAAGCGCGCGAACGTGCCCATCAGCCGCCGCACCTCCGACGGAGGCGGCGGGATGTAGCGCAGATTCTCGATGCCCGGCCCGCTGGTGATGTATACCTGCACATCCCGGAACTGTCCCGGTGAGCGTACCGCGCCGCGCACAGACCGCATCAGCACGCCGTGCAGCGCCTGAATGAACTGAGGCGTGATACCCTCGCGATCCACGTTCCCCAGGCCCCAGTCCATCGCCTGGACGTAGTTGACCACCTCGCGCGCGTCGCCGGTCGGCTCAGCCGCCACCGGATCGCGCTCGGCGACGAGAAGCTCCTCGAGGGACGTGCGGGTGCCCTCGATGCGCGAGCTGCTCACGGCCTCTATGCGGATCGCCGGGACGGTCAGTAAACGGGCGCCGGACAGCACCTCGGCGGTTGCCGCGAGAGCGCCCAGTGCCCTGCTGGCCTCGCCAAGCAGAGACACAAGCCGCGAGGTAAGATGAAGCTCCCACGGAGGGCCGCTCGGGACGAATCCCCACAGCCCGCCCTCAATCGGCGTGCAGTCGCCGGAAGGAGTCGTCACTGCGCTGTCAGGAAACACGCCCCGAACCTCCTACCCAAAGTAACCGCGATTAGATTGCGCTACCTGCCTGGTTAGACAAACTCATTTGGGTAGTAGTTCCACTAAGCTAAGAATGTTCGCTTTTTTTGGCTAAGGGAGGCGAACGGAAGGGAAACACGCGGTTTCCCTTCCGTGTAAGGTTCTCATTCACTTCAGACAGGACGAGTAGGAAAACCCTGCCGCCTGCGTTCGCGGGTTCAGCCCATCTCGTTGACGGCCGCCTCGACGGCCTCCTCGAAGATGTCGAGGCTCTCGTTGGCCTCGCTCTCGGTGATGATCAGCGGCGGGGCCACGCGGATCACGTTGTTGCACAGGCCGATCGGCGCGATCATGATCAGGCCGCGCTGGAAGGCCTCCCACACAATCTGGCGCGTAAGCTCAGGCGCAGGCTCCTTCGTCTCGGGATCCTTCACGAACTCAAGCCCGCCCATCAGGCCCATCACGCGGATGTCGCCAAGCTGCGGGAAGCGCTCCTGGATCTTCTCAAAGCGCGCCTCGAAGAGGTCGCCCATCTTCGCGGAGTTGTCGACGAGACCCTCGTCCTCGATAATTTCGATGGCCGTCAGCGCCGCGATCGACGAGATCGGGTTGCCGCCGTTGGTGCTGCCCATCGAGCCCTCAGGCAGCGCGTCCATGATCTCCGAGGTGCCCACGACCGCCGAGCACGGGATGCCCGAGCCGAGGCCCTTGCCGAGTGTGATCAGGTCGGGCTGGATGTCCCAGTGCTCCATGCAGAACATTTTGCCGGTGCGGCCGAATGACGACTGCACCTCATCGAGAATGAAGATCAGGTCGCGGTCCTTCGCCCACTTGAAGAGGCCCTCCATCCACGACTTCGGCGGGATAATGCCGCCCGCGCCGCCCTGGTAGGGCTCGGTGATGATCGCGCACAGCGCGTTCGACGACTGCCGCTCGACCATCCAGTCGAGGGCGTCGAGGCAGGCCTTGACGGCCTCCTCTTCGCTCTTGCCCTGGCAGATCGGGGCGCGGTAGAGATACGGGAAGGGCGCGTGCAGAAAGCCCGGGGTCATCGGGCCGTAGCCGTTCTTCGAGCCCATCATGCCGCCGGCGGATGCCGCGCCGTAGGTGCGACCGTGGAACGCGCCGTCGAAGCCGATGATCTCGAAGCCGTCGCTGACGCGGCGGGCCATGCGCATCGCGGCCTCGGTGGCGTCTGAGCCGGTGGTGACGAGGAAGGCGCGGTCGATGTAGTCGGGCGTGATCTCGACGAGCTTCTTCGCGAGTTCAGCACGCGGGCCGGTGACGAAGTCGTAGCAGTTGAAGAGCTTATCACACTGCGCCTTGACCTGCTCGACGTAGCGCGGGTGGCAGTGCCCGACGTTGGTCACGAGCACGCCGGATGACCAGTCGAGGTACTCGTTGCCATCAACGTCCCAGACGACGCAACCCTCGGCGTGGTCCCAGACCACGGGCATCTGATCGCCCATCGAGGGGGGTTCGTAGGTGCGGGCGGTTTCGAGTATCTCTTTGGACTTCGGCCCGGGGAGTTCGGTGATGATCTTCGGCATGGCGGTCGCCTCTCTTGCCTGGTGACTGAAAGCGTCGAGCATGGCTTCGCCGACGCTGTACATGCGAAATGGGTGGGCGGCGGACGCGCGCATGGCGCCTCCCCAACCCGACCTGCGGGAAGTATAGCGAGGCGGGGGCGGGGAGTCAAACGGGGACGGCGGCGCGGTTACGTTCCACCGTTTGTGTATGGGTGGGGTTGTGCTCTCTGTTGCTGTTGTG
>JBKHFA010000031.1:0-20247 GCA_046540615.1 Armatimonadota bacterium
CCCTCCGACGGCGAACGGCGCACGGCGACGGCACAGGCGGGAGCGGGGTCCCGCCCCTCCGACGGCGAACGGGCGGCCCCTGCCGAGATGTGTGTGAAGGTAAGGCCGCATGGGGGGAGCCAATGTAAGACCGGGAGAGCAAGCGCCCTCCCGGTCCAGTCGCGACTTTCAACTTTCGGCGGTCTGAGCTTACTCAGCCGGCTGGAAGCTCAGTTGATGGATCGCCGCGTGTGAGTACCACTTCGTATTCCGCCAGCCGAAGTGCCCCTCCAGCGGCATCTCCTCCAGCAGCTTGAAGCGGCAGGTCGGCTCACCCTCCGCCTCCGTGCTGTGCGCGTAGACCTCCACGCAATCGCCCTCAGGCGGGACACGCAGCGTCATGTCCACGGGCTCCCCTGACTCGTAGCGATTCGGATTGTCGCGCCCCGGGTGGATGAACTCGCGGCTGTACACGCGCTCGCCGTCGATCATCGCGGTCAGCGTGATCATCCCCCACGGCTGCCAGTTGATGGCGTAGCCATCACTCGCCGGGTCAGCCGCGTCGGCCTTGAAAAGCTCCAGCCCCGGCACATGATACTGGAACTTCTCCGCCTCGATCATGCTGAAGCGCATGTGGTAGACGCCCGGGCCGGTCGCCTGCGTCACATACATGCTGCTGCCGCCGCGAAGCAGCACGTGGCCCTCCTCGGTGCGAGCGCTCTGCCGACCATCGAGCGTGACCGATTCGAGCGCGGCCGGATCGGAGAAGTCGAAGGCGAAAGGCTCGGCATGGGCGACGATCGCCAGGAGAAGAAGCGCGAGGACCGCCGCTGTTCTCCCCCCTCTTCCGCTTGACACCGCGCCGTTTGCGGCGTCCAGGGAGAGGGGGGCCGGGGGGGTGAGGCCGCCGTTCGCGCTCATCACGCACCCCCTCCGCTGACCACGAGGCCAAGCGGCCCGTAGATCCCGCCCATGCCTCCGGAGGTGTAGACCTTCACCGCGAGCAGGCCGTCGTCGGTGCCGCGCAGGTTCTCCGGAACGCGAATCAGCGAGGGGCTGTCCCAGCCGACATGACTGCCGGCAGGCTGCCCGTCGATGAAGAACTTCGCCTCCGAGTCGATGCCACTGACGTAAAGGTAGAGGTCCTGCCCCTCCGCGACCTCGGGCATTTCGATGGGCAGGTAGTACCAGCCTACGCCGGCATATCGACCGATGCTGAAGTCCCAGTGGGTGCCGACGGGCATCTCCATCAGCGCATCGTCTTCGGGGATCGAGCGTTGCCAGCCTGCCTCCTCGCCGGCGTTGCGCGAGTCCTTGATGAACTGCGCGCTGTCGGGCAGCCACTCGAGCGAGGCGATCTCGCCCTCAAGCCCAAGCTCCTCGGCCTTCTCGGCGAGCATCTCACGTGCGTACTCGTACTTCCGCGCCTCAACCTGCTCCTCCTCGACGTAGCCGTAGCGCAGCTTCGGCTTCGGCAGGTCGAGCACCCAGTCCTGACCGTAGACCACGTGATTGTTGGAGCCCTCGATGTTCTCGAGGTTCATCCCCGGGCCGCGCGTGTAGCCGTCGTCGAACTCGAAGAGGACGTTGCCCGAGACGACACCGTTGCCATCGACGGAGTGGACGCTGAAGGACCAGTCGGAGTAGCCGTCGCTGGGGCCGCTGTGCGACTTATACATGCGGTTGTTGGTGATGATCGGCGAGATCGCGCCCGGCACGAGCGCATCGCGGCGGCTCGACCACCCGCCGATGACGATGCCGCCCTCGGTGGTGATGCAGCCGTCGATGACCGGCGCGATGCCCTTCTGCCCGCCGTACATGTCAATGCTGTCGGGGTTCTGATTGTCGTAGAAGCTGATGCGCGAGGCCATGCACTGAATGACCTCTGTGTTGGCCGATCCCGGGATGGCGATGTGGCTGTTGGGGCTGATGCAGCGGATCAGGCGGTTGTTCGACTCGGCGCCCTCGATGTCGATGAAGCCGTAGGTGCGGAAGTTCACATCACCGCCCCGGCAGTCCACGTAGGTGTTCTGCCTCGCGCCGCTGTGTGAGGAGCAAAACGCCCAGCGCTTGGCGTCGTAGGCCTCACAGTCGCGGATGAGGTTGCCGGTGCCGCGGAAGTAAAAGCCGTCGCCGCTCCACGCGTCGCGGCTGCCCTGGTAGTTCATCGAGCCGAACTTCACGTCGATGTACCCGACGTTCTCGGCGAGGCAGCGGTAGAGCTTGTTGTACGAGCCGTAGCTGAAGAACGCGATGCCGGGGTTGTTGAAAACTACGACATCCTCGACCACGCAGTTGTGAAGCAGCTTGACGCCCGGATCATTCTTGCCGAGATCCTCAAACTCCGGCCAGTGATTGTACTTGTTGCCATCGATGACCGCGCCGCTCAGGTGCGCGCCGTTGTTCAACGTGATGACTGAGCCCTCGGACGGCAGGCGCAGCAGCCACGCGTTGGCCCCGAACGTCACTCGCGCGTTCTCCTGGGTCTCCAGGCCACAGGTGACGGGATAAACGATCGGATTGTCGGGATCATCGCTTCCGGGGAAGTAGACCATCGCGTTCTCATCGAATGCCTGCTGGATAGCCTCCCGCAGGTCCTCAGAGCCATCGGTGGCCCATGTTTCCGGCAGGTACTCGCGCACATCAACTCCGAGCGCGGCGTCCTGCGCCATGACGCCGGCGCACGCCACGAGGCAGAGTAGGAGTGTGCCGCAGATCATCTTCACGCGCATCATACGACCTCCTGTGGGGAAAAACATACAACCTGACGCGTCGCGCCAGATCGCTGGCTTGAGGTGTGACGTGGAGTCATTCGCCCTCCGCTCCCTCGCCCCCTTCCTGCGCCCACCTCCGACGGCCCGGCCGTTCTGCCGTCGTCGTGGTCGTGCGGCGCGCCGCCTCACCGCACCTCCAGCGCGTGTACCTCCCCGCCGCGTGTTCCCACGAGGAGCATCCGCTCGTCGCCGTCCGCGAGGCGCAGCAGTTCGACTGCCGACCCAATTCCCGCGGTTCGCACAATCTCGCCCGCGTCATCGACCAGGTGGACCTTCCCGTTGGTCAACCCCACCGCCGCTCCCTCCGGGAAGGCGCGCACCGCGCCCACCGGCCGCTCGAACCCGTGTGACCACGCAACCTCTCCGTCCGCGCCGATGAGCATCGCGCGCCCGCTCTGCAGGCCCACCACGATCCCCGCGCCATCATCCGCGCCGCGGACTGACAGATCAGCGATGAAGCGGCTGTTGGGGTCGGCCGGGCCGAAGCTGCGCTGCCAGCGGACCGTCTCATCCGCGTCGAACATCCTGACGTCATTCCAATGCCCCGAGCGCGCCACCACCACCTCGTCGCCGGGCGCGCCGTCGAGGTCCGTCGCCACGACCTCGCGCACTCCGCGCTGCTGCCACTGTCTCATCCGCGTGCTGCCCTCCGGCAGCGCGTGGAAGCCCGAGTTACTCCGCACCTTGCGCTCGTGCGTGAGGATCGAGACGTAGTCGTTGCCGCCCAGCCACTGGCCGCCCAGTATCCGCGGCGGCTGATCCGGCTGCTGCAGCAGCGAGAGGCTCTCAAGGTCGCCGAATGAGACGGGCGTGCGCTCGATCAACTCGCCGTCGAGCGACCAGAACTCCACGGTGCTCGAGCGCCCGAGGATAATCTCCGGCCCCTCGCCGAGATCGGCCACCATCAGCGACCTGATCCCGAACTTCCGCTCCGGATCGGTGAACCACGGCGCGTACCACCCGTCTCCGGTGCGGTAGTGCTCGGAGACACGCGACTCGCCCTCCCACAGCAGTTCGCCATCCACCGAGAACGCGCGCAGCACATCGTCGTCGCCGCCGACGAGGACCATCGCGCGCGCCTCCGCCCAAGCAAGCGCGTTGACCCTGCCCGGCACCTCGCGCGTGAGCAGCGTCTCGCCCTCGGCGCTCAGACGCGTGAGCAGGCCGGTGGGAGGCTCATCGTCGCCGTCCTCCGCCGGGATCTCGGCCGCGACCCACGCCCCACCGTCCTCCATCGGCAGGATGGCGGTGACGCTGCCCCCCACCTCCGCCTGCCACCGCTCCGGCCATGCCTCTCCGTCCGCCACGCCCTCGGCATCAGCCGCCGCGGCCGTCTCGACCGCCGGGGTGGCGAGGATCGCCGCGAGCGCCTCGCTCAGCGCCTCCAGAGGCCGCGCGCCCGTCAGAACGTGGCGGCCCGGCGAGACCTCGAGCACCGTCATCTGCCCCTCCGCGCTCCCCACCGGCTCTCCATCGACGCTCGCCTGCGCCCCACCCGCCAGCCTCAGCCGAAGCGTGGCCGCTGCGTCCGTCTCAATCTGCGCGCTGCCCTCATCGAGTCGCCAGTCGATCGACACCGGCGCGTCCGCCGCCACCAGCGTCCCCTCGGGCCCCGCAAGCTCGCGTCCGCCCAGCATCGCGATCCGCCCCTCACCGATGACCACGGCGTCGGCGACGGCCTCATACTCGCCGAACCGCGCCTCTCCGAAGCCCACCACCGCGGTCATCTCGCCGATCACCCGCGCGGCGTTCTCGCCGAGCGACTCCAGCTCGTAGTCGAACGCGCTCGTCTCACTGTCGCGGTAGACCGCGCTGATGAGCCGTTCGCTCTCGGCTTCATCCAGCGTCGCGCCCGTCCGCTCGAACAACTTGCCTGACGAGTACTCCCACCGCATCGGCCGGGCGCTGACGATCGTCGCATTATTGCCTGAGTGCAGCACGCAGCCACGGCCGTCGTCGCGCGGCCTGATGTTCTGAGTCGGCTCCCATCCCACCGACAGATCGAACTCCCCCGCCTCCCGCGCGGTGATCAGATCGCTCACCACCAGCACCCGGTCGTCGAGCCACAGCAGCTCGCGCGTCCACTCGCTGAAGGCCGCGTCGGGCACGGTGCTCCGAACATGCGCAAGCGTGCTCACCTCATGCGTGGCGTCGAGACGCGCGGCCTTGGCCACGTAGTTCTCCGCAAGCCCGTCGCGCAGCACCGTCGCCTGGTTCGCGTAGCCCCGCAGCAGCAGGTCGCCGGTCCAGCCGCTGAAGCCCCCGTCGATCGCCGTCGGCTCGTCAACGCCCATCCGCAGCACCCACAGCGCCGAGACGTGGTGCGTGTTGCGCCCGCCGCCGTTGAATCCGTCGAGCAGAAAGTACCCGTCCGACGGGGAGATGCCGGTGCGGTAGCTGAGGAACTGGTACCCCTCGTCCGCGGGGAAGGGCGCGTCCACGGCCCTCGCCCGCGGCTCCGGCAGCGTCATCGCCATGACGCGCCGCTCGAGGTCGTCGGGCGGCGCCGCCTCCATCTCCGGTGACGGCCACCACGACTGCCCGATGCGGAAGAGATCGAAGTCGTACCCGGCCTGCCCCGCCATCCACGCGTAGCGGCCATCCTCGAGCAGCCACGTCGCCCGATGCATCAGGCTGATCGACTGCTGGGCGTTGGCCGTCTCCGCCGGCGCGCCCGTCCACAGGATCTCCAGCGCCCGCATCATCCTCCGCGCCACGCCGCTGTCCACGAACGCCGCCGGGTCCTCGATCTGCCAGTACTCCACCACCGGCTCGGTCGAGGTGTTGATCCACCCGAGCGTGTCAAGCTCCCCCCACGTCGCGTGCTCGAGCCACCAGCTCATCGCATGACGCAGCTTCGCCAGCCGCGTATCCCACCGCTCGGACGGGTAGTACTTCGCGAAGTAGCGGCTGCCTGAGTAGATGCTCAGGCCGTCGTAAAGCCCGTGGCGGCTCGTGCCCGACGGTGGCGGAGCGTCGAGGTCCGCCTCGAAGAAGACCTGCCGCGCATTCTCGTCGAGGAACTCCTGCCGCGCGAGCATCTCGTTGGTGATTCGCAGACGGGTCTCGTCATCAAGCAGCGGGCTCTCCTCGATCAGGTCGTACATGAACTCCTGCAGGTGCGCGCGGTAGTGGTAGGTGCCGATCAACGGATGCTCGAGGTCGCAGTCGGCCCGGGCGAATGCGTAGCAGGAACTTATTTCCTTCGGAATGTTGTCAGGATCAGGCAGCGCCAGCCGAAGATACTCTCGCAGGTACTTCTCCTCGCCGGTCATGTAATAAAGCGCCGCCTGCGTGCTGATCGGGTTCCATCCGAAGTACGTGTTCGGGTCGTAGCCGATGTCCGTGCCGTTGGGAAGCTCCCGCCAGCTATCCCGCCACGTGTACTCCTGCTCGCCGACCTCCGGCGGGTTCATGTCCTCGCCGAGTTCGATCTCCCATGTCCAGCCGATCTCCAGCGGGTCCGCGGGCTCAAGCGCGGCCGCGAACGCTTCCGCCGCCGCCAGCACACCGGCGTCGTCACTCCCGCCGATCAGGATGACATTCCGCCCGGTGGCGCAGGGATCATGCAGCGACCGCACGACGTAGCCGCCCTCGCCCGGGTACTGCAGGTCGAGGAACGTGTAATACTGGCGGTAGAGCGTATGAATGAAGTCCGAGGTCGCCATGTTGCCGAGCGCGATCACCGGCCGATCCTGCAGTATCTCCTCCGGCGCGACGTCGCCGTCGTCGTCGCCGATCACGGGCAGCGCGCAGCCTCCCGCCGCCTCGATCGCCGCCTCGATCACGCCCACCGCCTGCTCGTAGCGACCGTCGGCGGGCGCGACGATCGCCGCCACCGGCTCTCCGCCACGCGCCAGCGTGGTCGTGAGGTGAAGCTGCTTGAGTTGCGTGATCGGCTCGGAGGGCTCGGTCGGCGGATCCGCCGCCATCACGGGGGAGATGAGTGCGAGACAAAGCGCGATCATTGCCGCCTGTGTAAGCGCTCTCATGACATGACCTCCACGTCTTCACGACTCCCCCAGAGGCACCACGAGCAGGTAGTCGATGTTGATGCTGTTCTGCAGCACGCCCGTCATCTCGATCCGGTGTTTCCCCGCCGACAGCCGCAGCGGCGGCGCATCTGCGTTCGGCCCCGCGATTTCCACGATCTGCCAGTCATCGGCCGCGTGTCCCCATCCGCCCGTGCTCGGAAAGCGCACCAGCTTCAGACCCGGCGCCGGGCGCCCGTCGATAGTCATGCGCCGGTAGCCGTCTCCATCCTGCGCCACCCTCGCTCGCAGCGCGTAGAGCCCGTCTTCGGGGACGATCGCGCTCCACCACAACGACGTTCCGTCTCCCCTGAAGCTGAACACGCAGGAGCCACCGTGGGTGTCGGTGTGTGAGCCGGGGTCGATCACGTAGCTGGAGCCGGACGCACCAAAATCGCCTGAAGTGAAGTCACCAGTTTCGGGGCCGTCCTCGACCCACTCTGCCTCGATGAGCAGCGCATCATCCGGCAAGGCGGTGGTCGCAAGCGGTTCGGCGCAGGTCGCGGTGGTCACACGCTCGAGCAGGATTCGGTCGATCGGACTCGACTGCAGGTTCGGCTCCTCCACCACCAGCGACAGCCGGACGCCGTCGTCGAGGACCGCCTGCCGCCGGCTGATCAGCGCCCCGTCGGCCTCCCACCAGCGGTCGATCGTCTCGCCGCCGACAGTCAGCGACACCGTCTCCGCCGCGAGGGTCCCGCTGCCCTCCAGCCGCAGCGTCGCCGTCACCGGCTCGGCAATCCGCAGCTTGCCGGCGGCGCCCATGAAGCCGCGGTCGTAGTAACCGTCGATGATGCCCACCTGCCCCTGCGGGCCATGCACCGGGATCTCCGGCGCGGTTCGCTCCGGAGGACTCGCGCTCTCCCAGCCCACCTCGACCGTGTGCGTGCCGACAGGCACGATCACCGTGGCCTGACGGGCATCCGCATCGAACGCCAGCCGGTTCTTCGGCGCCTGCGCGCCATCGAGCAGTATCCATCGAGGACGCTCGGGGACATCGAACGAGAGCGTAACGCTCTCATCCCCGGCCTGGACGGAATACCCCACGGTCACCCCGCCCGGGTGATACCTCATGCTGAACGAGCCCTCGTGTGAGGACGTCAGGGGGGCCTGCGCATCAGACATCGCGGGCAGGGCAACTGCGAGGACGATCAGCATCAGTACTGGGATCATCATCAGACACAGCTTGCGGCCGTGAGAGATGCTCACGATCGGCGCCTCCGGTTATGTGTGCCGTGGTCGTGTGAGAGGATCGCGGTCGCGAAGCTCACCGCCCCTGCACCACCGCAAGGCGGACAAGCTCGTCACCACGGAACTCCGCAGCGGCCGCGTACGCGGTGACCTCGGCGGACCCCAGCGTCATCGCCACCGGTACGCCGTTGCCGTCGAGGTCGAGGGGCTCGACTGAGAACCCGACGAAGATGTCGGTCTCTCCGCGCCGAAGTCGCAGCCCCTCCCAGCCCTCCCCGGAGATGTCGCTAACTTCTTCGGCGAAACCTGCGTCCTTCGGCTGCACCTCCATCGCCACCAGGAAACGCTGGTCGGCCGAGGCCTCCGGCGGCTCAGCCGTGAAGTGCCACTGGTCGCGCAGATCAGAGAATCGGCCCGGCCACTCCTCGGGCGGCACCGAGAACTCGTCGGTCTGCGACATCTCAAGCGCGTCGGGCGTGACGAAGGTCACACGGCAGTCGGCGCGATCGGTGTGCGCCTCGACCGTCCCCGCCTCAGCGTCGAAGTCCATCTGCTCCTCGGTGTGCAGCAGCCACTGATACGTGTGCTCCTCGGGCGCCTTAAGCTGATCGTAAATGAAGACCAGGTCGGGCTTCAGCCACAGGCAGTTGCGCGCGAAGCGGTCAAGATCGACGTCCTGGTACGCCCACTTCGCTTCACCCGCCGCGAACGCGTACTCCGGGCCCCGGTCGAAGCGCAGCAGCTTCCCGTGGGCGGTGATCTCGGAATTGGGCTGCCCGGTCCCGTCTATGAGGATGCCGTTGTGAGCCTTCGTTTGCATCGTCCATCCGGCGTGGTGCGGGTCACCGAAGGTGAGGTAGTAGCCAGAGCGAATGAAGATCGGCTCGTTGAAAGCGGCGAGGTTGAAGCAGTTCTGCTGGTTATACGAGTGGCCGTGCGAGCCGTAGGGGCTGGATATGAACTCGAAGAAGATGTTCGCATCGGGCCGGTCGATCGATGAATGCATCATCGCGTGCCCGATGTCCTCAAACGCGGCGGCGTCAGGCAGTTCGCGCAGCGAACGCTCGTCGGGCATGGGCTCGGCCGTCCACATCAGCAGTTCCCGCAGATCGCTGTGATCGGTGAAATCACCCTCGTATGCCTCCGCATAGGTTGCGGCGAAGGGATCATCCAGCAGCGCCGCCCGGTAACGCGCGACGATCGACGCTCCGCGGGCCGGGCCGCCCGACCACGGGCCGCCCCCGTGGCTGCAAAATTGCGAGCGGCCGTGATGCGGCGGGTGAGAGTAGATCGAGTAGTAGATGTTCCCGCGATACCACGGGTTCGTGCTCATCTCGATGCCGGTGGCAGCGTGGATGAGATCGCGAAGCTCCATCGACGACCGCGCGTCCATCACGTTGTACGATGCGCCCTCGGCCGAGCCGCCGTCCTCACCGCCCCACCACGGATACGTCGCCACGCTGAGCTTCAGCGCCCACTCAAGCCACTCGTCGGCCTCCGCGACGCTCCCCTGCACGGCGATGGCGCCCATGAGGAACTCCGTCATGATAAGCTGCCAGCCATGCGCGTGGTAAAGCCGCTGCTCGAGGCCGGGGCGGAAGCTGTCGTAAACGACCGTCATCCGCGCGGCGATGGCGTTGGCGACGGCCTCCTTCTCCTCAGCGCTGAAAAGATCGCTGCACAGGTCGTACGCATGGGCCATCGCGGCGATAAGGCTGCTGTTGGCGAAGTTGCTGATGCGCTCGGACGTCCAGCCATGCGGATCAAGGTTCGCGCAGATCATCGCCCGCCGATGGACCTCCTCACCGACCACCTCGTCGCCGGTCAGCAGATAGTAAAGGGCCATGTTGTTCATGTGCCGGATGGTGTCGTTGGTCTCGGCCTTGGCCTCGCGAAGCTGGATGATCCGCTCGCGCTGATTGTCGTAGTCCTTCGGGATCTTCTCGTCCTCCAGCGGAAGCTCCCGGCCTATCTCGCTGTCAAAGCGGCCGCGCCATGTCTCCAGGATCGGCGCATACCGCCCCGCCGCCATCCGGCGCAGGTCCGCGAGCGTCTCGTCCGTGAGCCACAACCGCGGGTGCTCGTCCGGCACCCGCGCAATACTCTCCTCCCACGGTGGCAGCGACCATGCCACCGCATCCTCGCTGACCACGAAATGCTCGACCGCCGACCACGCGCCCGCCGGCCACGAGGAGCCGCGGTAGCGCCAGAAGTACTCCCCCGGCGACATCGGCTCGAGCGGCCGCCAGAACGTCAGGGAGGTCTCGTGTTCGGCGACGATCTCATCGAATCCCGCCGACCGCGCGACCTGCACCACGTAGTCGTCCTTACCTGAGAGCGGCCAGCGGAACGTCGGCGGGTTGATGTGATGGCTTCGTCCACTGTTCGGCTCGAGCCAGTAGAGCGGACTCTGATGCGGCGAGATATGACCATCCGCGGGAGGCTCGGGGGGCTGGCCCGATGCTGACACGGCCAGCGAAAGCAGGGCGATGGCACTGATCACGGTGAACATCGGTGAACACCCTCCAGACGCAGCGGAACCGTCAGAACCAGAGCTGGTATCTGTCGCCGAAGAACTGCCCGCCGAATGAGGCCAGCAGGCTCCAGACGAGACCGGCGGCGAAGTAATGCCCGACCGCGATCCCGATGAATGCCGGCACAAGCATCCGGTAGGCGCCCATCCCGCCGATCTTCAGCACGGCCATCTTGATCAGCGAAACCGTCAGCAGCATCGCCCAGCCGGTGTACCCCCCGCCGGTCAGCGCCAGGATCAGCCCCAGCGGATGCAGCGGGAAGCGCAGGAACGCGCGCCGCAACCCCGCCAGCCCAAGCACCATCACAAGGCCCACGCCCGCCGCGATCGTCTCGCCTCGCTTCGGAACCGCGTGCCCCTTGCCCCATCCGGCAGCCGTCTCGTAGGACGTCCGCATCAGCGAGACCCGGAAGCCGCCTTCGGTCGTGCCACCTTCGAGGATGTTCGCGCCGTATTCGTAGAACGCGTCGAGGTGCATCCCCCAGCTTATCACTGAACCAAGCAAAACCGCCGCCACCATCAGCGCGATCATCCGCCGACGGGTGATGCCGACATCGTCCGCGATCTTCAGCGCCTCCGTCGGATACGCCATGAGCTGCCCCATGTACCCCCGCGTCATGTAATGCATCGACGCCATCAGCGTCAGCGACCGCATACTCCCGCCGGGCGCAAGCCGGGCGGTGCCCAGCGCGTTCACCAGCAGATTCTGCTCGCCACCAAGCGGCCGCCCCCACATACGCGGATAGCCCGACTCCGCGCGCAGCCGCGCGTACCCCACGCTGAAGATCAGCACCAGCAAGAAGTAAGGCGCCCACACGACCGGACTCATACCCGCCGCCGTGAGAAACGCCACGATCCCCAGCGAACATACGATGATCCCGGCCGGCAGAAGCCACCTGCCCGGCGACCTCTTGCGCAGCCGCCCGAAGACCTCAACGAAGCGGTGACGCGAGCGGTAGACCAGCAGCGCGACCAGCGCGATGTATGCGCCGGCGGCCTGCTCGTTCTCGTAGGGGAGTTGCGCGTCGTCCACTCCGCCGACCGCCGCGCCGAGCGCAATGCCCTTCATGTACACGAAGTAAAAGAAGACCGTGGACAGCGCGATCTCGGTGGGCATCAGGTAGCCGAAGCCGAGTATCTCCGGGCGGTAGGAGATACGCATCGGCCGCAGCGCCGACAGCGGGTGCTCGCTCAGAAGCGGATCGAGAGACTGATCGCTCCCAAGCGCCGACAGGCCCGGGTTGTACGCGTTGAGGATGTTCAGGAGGTTGTACACACACGCGATGCCGAAGCCGATCCAGAATCCGCGATTCTTCCAGATCGCGATCCTCTCGCCACCGAGATCCGCCAGCCGCACGGGTAATTCCGCCAGCGGATACGTCAGATGCTCCGACTGCTCCCACTCGGGATGAAAGACCGCCGCAAGGCCGATCAGAAGGCCGAAGAACGCCACGAAGAAGAGCAGCCACAGCGACAGCGGCCCCGCCCACGCCTCCCACGGGACTGCGCCATCGTCCGCCCCCTCAAAATACGTGCGGATGACCGCCTCGTCAGTCGGACCCATCCACTCCGGAATGTCGTCCCACAGCTCGCCGAGGTTGTTCTCCGGCCCCGCAAAATACTGCAGCGTCGGGAGCGAGTGCAGGAAAAAGCGCATCGCCCCTCCCGAGGTGAGCGCCACCGCAAGCGTCAGAAAGCAGTACACCCCGACGACCTCGCGCCTGGTCATCCCTAACCTCTTCACCAGCGGGTACACGGCCAGCAAAAGCAGCAGCGCCGCCAGCGCCGGGATCGGCGGCACCGCCATCGCCACCTGCGCCCCGATGCTGATCAGCGCCGCCTGCCGAACCCACAGATTCGCCAGCACGAGCAACACCAGGCCGATGACCAGCACACCCGTCATCCGCAGCGGCGTGACCCGCGGTGCAACATCGCGTTCTTCTTCTGCCTGAGCAGCCATGATGCTCCCCGTCCGAGTGGATTACTGCGCGCGCGAAGGTCCGATCGTCACTTCACCCAGCCAGAACTCATCGCCCTCGCTGACCTTGTCCCTCGCCGTCTGCCACTGACCCTCGAATGCGAACCTCTGCATCACGGTCACGTCCGGCCACTCGTCGCGGATCGCCCGCGCATCAAGCTGAACCGTGTGCCACTGCCCGTCGTCGATCAGCATCTGCGCGTTCTCCGGCTCACCCGGCAGAGGCATCGCCGACTCCGTCCCCGCCACGTACACCCGGCGCGTCCCCTCGTGGCTCGGGAACGCCTCCACGTAGGCCGCCACCGGCGCCCCCTCGCTGATGCGGTAGCGCACGGTGATAGACGGATCCCGGTCGATGTTCCACTCGCGCGGATTCGTCCGACAGGGCATCCACTGTCTGTCACTGGATGCGCTTATGTGAAGCGCGTGACCCTCGTCGGTCTCCACGCGCTCCCACTGCGTGTCCCCCGGGCGGTAGGTGTGCCAGCGCCACCACCACGTGTCATCCTCCGGCCCGAAGGTGCTGTGCATCAGCGGCTCATCCGGCCCGCGCGGCTGCTCCACCACGACCAGGCCCGCCGCGCGAGCAACCTCGCCATCCTCGCTCTCCACCCGCGCGCGCACACCGAACTCACCCTCGTCGGCGAATGTATGCGTCACCTCGGCGCCCTCCAGCATCGTCCCGTCAGAAAGCTGCCAGCGCACCGTCGCGTCCGGCGCCGTCTCCGGCATGATCGCGCGCAGCACCACCGGCTGCCCCGGCGCGGCATTGCACGGCTCCGCCACCACCACCGGCGACGTCAACCACCCCGCGTCCACCTCGAGCACCCCGATCTCCGGCGCCTCGCCCGCCCACGGCAGGCTCACCGCATCGCCCTCGCTCCACTGCAGCGCACGGTCAAGCTCAAGCACATCCGCCTCGTAGTCGGCGCGTACGATGCGCGCGACGTTCTCCGCGCTCCCCACCGCAATCAGGTCGCCCTGCTCGCCCGCGATCCCGAAGCCGTCGTAGAACCACTGAGCGTCCTCGACCTCCAGTCGCTGCCCCTCGCCATCGGCCGTCGCCCGCGTGAGAAACGCCCCACCGTCAATCAGCGGACTGCCCTCACCAGGCACATGCTGCCAGCCAAGCGGGGCCGTGAACTGCGGCCGTCCGGCGATGACGTCGCTGAAAAGCTCGCTGTCTTCGGCCTCTGACGCGGCGTGCAGGTCGTCGGCGATCTGAACATTCCCATCGATCAGATTGCTCACAAACTGCACGTCCTCGGGCGTGTTCCCCTCATTGATCAGAATCTGCCGCTGCGATCCGAAGGGCTCGTTGTCCGCGAACACATTGTTGGCGAACACCGCGTCAAAGACGTTCTCGTGGTTACGCACCGTCACCGCGTCGGCGGTGTTGCCGTGGAACACATTGTTGTACACCCGCACGCGGTTGAAGTCGAGAGTGTCGCGGTAGGGCGCGATGGAGAAGAGCCGCGTGCCCCAGTTGTCAAAGACCCGGCTCCCCCGGAAGATCGAATTCGACACGAAGAAGCCGAACCTCGAGTCCGCCGAACGTCCACCGTCAAGCCCGCGGACAATCACGTTGTTTTCAAAGAGCAGGTGATCGACACTGTCGATCAACAACGTCCGGCCCGTCTTCCCCGTGAAGACATTGCCACGCAGCACGACCTGCTGGTTCGTTCGATCAGGAAGGAAGAGCAGCAGCGCGTGGGCACTGCCGGAGATCTCGCATCCCTCGAACACCATCCGCTCCGAGTCGGTGATATGCACCATGTTCCCCGAGATCCCGCCCAGCATCGTGCAGTCGCTCAGGCGGATGTCCGCGCACTCGACCAGCCGCACCGCGTTGCTCCGCGCCGGCCCGCGCATCATCAGGTCCACCAGCTCGATCGACTCCGACCGCTCACCGATCAGCCACGAGGCCTCGCTTCCGCTCGGCTCAAACGCCAGCCCCTCCAGCCGGATGTGCGCCACGTCCTGCAACACCACCGAGTGTTCTGCGCCCGGACACAGCAGCACCGCCTCGTGCCGCTCTGCCGCCCGAAAGACGATCGGCGCATCCGCCTCGCCGCTGCGTTGAGGAATGAGCTGTCCCTCGTACTCCCCGGCCGCGAGCACAACTTCGTCACCCGGCCCGGCCACCTCACTCGCATGCTCAAGCGTCGCCCACGGCTGAGCCTCGCTGCCCGGCCCCGCGTCATCGCCTCCCGGAGCAAGGTGGTAGGTCGCGGCCGCCGCCGGCGTTCCCACCAGGCAAAATGCCGCGCAGATCGTCAGCACACAAATGCTCTGTCCGATGGTCATGTTCATTGATGATCACTCTTGCTGTCCGTCGGATGATGTTGCCACCCGTCTCAGGGCGCCGGTCCGATGATCACTTCGTCGAGGGAGTACTCGTGTTCCGTGGTCACGAGGTCCTTGTCCGTCGCGCGGAAGTTCATCAGCTTCGCCATCTGCAGGTCCTCCCCGAACGCCGCGCGAAGCAACTCGGCGGCGTCAAAGCGAAGCTCGTGCCACTCACCGTCGTCGATCAGCGGCTCATCGAGCACCACGTCCTCCGCGGAGTACGTCCCTGTCTCTGTCTGCGCCACGCGAATTCCCCGAGAGCCGCCCGCGGTCGCCCAGGTGAAGAGTGAGACCACCAGCGGCGTCCCCGGCGCGATGCGGTAGCGCACCATCACGTGCGGATACGCGTCAAGGTCCCAGCCCTTCGGCTGCGCCTGCGCGCCCAGCGGATACCCGTCCTCGCGCGCGAACACCCGCAGCGCGCCGCCGTCGGTCGGCCCGTCCACGTACTCAGACGCCGAGGGCAGCGGGCGGTAGGTCATCCACTGCCACCACGCGTCATCGTCGCTCTCGCCGAACGTGCTGTGCAGCAGCGGCGCGTCCGCCGGGCGCTCCTCCTCCACCAGCACAAACGAGGTCCCCCAGTGCCTCACGCCGTCAGCGTCCGTCACCACCACGCGGATCGGATAGTCGTACGCCCGGGTGTACGTGTGCGTAACCTCCGCGCCCTCCGCGATCTCACCGTCGCCGAGCAGCCAGCGGACATTCGCGGCCTCGACGTCGCCGTGCATCACCGCGCGCAGTTGCACCGGCTCACCCGGCGCCGCCGTCTGAGGCTCCGCAAGCACCTGCACCGTCGGCCTGCCCTCATCGCCGATCTCATACCTGCCGATCTCAGGCGTCTCGCCGCTGAAGGGCAGGCTCACCTGCGCGCCGTCCTCCCACTGCAACTCGCGGTCAAGCCGCAGCATCCCACGCTCGTGATCGGCCTCGACGACCCGCGCGCGTTGTCGGTCTGTGCCCACGCAGATCAGATCGCCGCGTTCGCCTTCAATGCCGAAGCCATCGTAGAACCACCGCGCGTCATCCACTCGCAGCAGCCTGCCCGAACCCGCGCCCACCGCGTGGGTGAAAGTCCGCCCGCCGTCGATCATCGGACTCCCCGCCGCCGGACGATGATCGTACGCCTCGGCGTCCCGGTACTGCGGCGCCGCGCCGATGTTGTCCCGGAAGATCCCCTCCGGCAGCGCCTCGGCCTCGTCAAGCGTGAAAGCCTCGCCCTCGTACTGCACATTCCCGGCGATGAGGTTGCGCACAAACATCACGTCGTCCGCGTCCCCGCTGCGCACGCCTACCTGCCGCTCGCCGCCGAACCGGTCATTCCTCGAGAAGACGTTGTTGGCGAAGATGACGTTGTCCATCGTCTCAGCATCGCCGTTGAGATCCGTCGCCACCGCTGTGTTGTGATCGAACACATTCGCGTAGAAACGCAGGTTGCTGAAGTCCAGCGTGTCGCGGAACCTTCCCGCGATCATCAGGTTCGAGCCCCAGTTCGCGTACACGCGATTGTGACGAAAGATGCTGTTGCTCGTGTCAAACGCGAAGCGACTCGACCCCGACCGCCCGCCGTCATCCGATCGCACGATGATGTTGTCCTCGAAGAGCACACGATCCACCGCGTCAATCAGCATCGACCGCCCGGTGTTCGGATGCAGCACATTCCCGCGCAACACAAACTCCGAGTTGGTTCTGTCCGGCCAGATCAGCAGCACGTCATGCCCGCCACGTGAGAACGAACACCCCTCGATCACCACGCGCCGCGAGTCTTCGATCCGCGCCATCGACCCGCTGCGGCAAAGTCGCAGGTCGCTGCCGATCAGGCGCAGGTCGCTGCATTCCGTCGCATGAAACCCCAGCGATCGATCCGTGTCCTCCATCAGCACGTCATCAACCACGATCCGCTCCGACTGGTGCATGCGCACCCAGCGCCCGCGGGGGTGCTCCGTGCGAATCACAAGGCCCTCAAGCCTGATGTCACTTAACTCGCTCAACACCACCGCGTAGGCATCCTCTGTGTCCGGAAGACCGGTCAGCACCGCCCCGCGCCTCGGCTCTGCGCGGAACGTGATCGGCGCGCCGCGCTCACCAGAGCGCCCGGGACGCAACTCACCGGCATACTCTCCCGGCGCAAGCAGCACCGTGTCGCCGGGCCCTGCCTGCTCGGCCGCGTGCGTCACCGTCGCCCACGGCTGATCCGCACTCCCCGCCGCCTCGTCATTGCCGTCCGGCGCCACGTGATAGGTCGCGGCACACGCCACCGCCGCCATCCCGATCGCCACGCACAATGCGAGCAGTCGAATCCCGATGCCTGCAATCTCCCGATGCATGTTGTCTCCTTTTCGCGTCGTCCGTCGCCGTCTCAGTCCCCGGCGGCCGCGGGGCCGATCGTCGCCTCTGAGATCCAGAACTCGTCGCCCGCGTCCACGCTGCCCCGCTTCGTCAGCCACTGTCCCTCGAATGCGAACCGCATCGCCATCGTCACGTCCGGCCACTGGTCGCGGAGAGCCCGCGCGTCAAGCGTCACCGTGTGCCACGCCCCGTCGTCGATCAACTCCACCGCCCCCTCCGGCTCTCCCGGAAGCGGCATCGCTGCCGGTGTGCCCGCCAGGAACACCCGCCGCGTCGCGTCCTCGTGAGTCGGAAATGCCTCGACGTACGCCGCCACCGGCGCCCCTTCGCTGATCCGGTAGCGCACGGTGATGAAAGGATCACGGTCGATCTCCCACTCGCGCGGATTCGTCCGGCAGGGCAGGTAAAGGTTGTCCTCAGGCGCTCGCACGTGCAGCGCCCACCCGTCGTCGGTCTCCTCGTACCCCCACTCCGTCTTCCCCGGCCGGTAGGTCTGCCACACCCACCACGCATCCGCGTCATCCGGGCCGAAGGTGCTGTGCACCAGCGGCTCGTCCGCACCGCGCGGCTCCTCCACCACCGCCACACCCGCGCCCCGCACAACCTCACCGTCGGCGCCCTCCACGCGGACCCGGATGCCCCACTCGCCCTCCTCGGCGAAGGTATGCCGCACCTCCACGCCGTCAAGCCGCGTGCCATCGGCAAGCTGCCACTGCACCCGCGCGTCCGGCACAGGCGCCGGCATCACCGCTCGCAGGAGCACCGGCTCACCGGGCCTCACCGGGTAGGGCTCCGCCACCACCACCGGCGCCCCAAGCCTCTCCGATCCGACCTCGAAGACACCGATCTCAGGCGCATCGCCCGCCCACGGCAGACTCACCGCGTCCCCGGCGCTCCACTGCAGCGAGCGATCAAGCTCGAGCGCATCCGCCTCATAGTCGATGCTCACAACCCGCGCAACATTCTCCGCCGCGCCCACCGCGATCAGATCGCCCTGCTCGCCAGCAATGCCGAAGCCGTCGAAGAACCACTTCGCGTCCTCGACCTCAATCCGCCGCCCCTCGCCGTCCGCCATCGCCTCGGTGAGGAACACTCCGCCGTCGATCAGCGCGCTGCCCTCCACGGGCACATGCTCCCACCACTCGGCATTCGTGAACTGCGGCGACCCCGCAACGATCCCCGCCAGCGGCTCGCCGTCCCCCAGCTCCGACGCCGGCAGAAGCTCGCCCAGCACCTCCACGTTCCCCTCAATGAGATTGCCACGGAAGAGTATGTCCTCGCGCGGGTCCTCCTCGGCGATGACCAGTTGACGGTCACTGCCGAAGGGTTCATTCTCCGCGAAGACGTTGTTCGCCAGCACCGAGTCGGTCATATTGTACTTGCCTTCGTAGTTGCGCACCCACGCCGCTTCCGAGCAGTTTCCGTGAAACACGTTGTTGTACACGCGCACACCGGCGAAGTCGAGCGTCTCGCGGTAGGGCTGAATGTTGAAAAGCTCCGCCCCCCAGTTGTCATATACGCGACTGCGGCGGAAGATCGAGTTCGTCGCGAAGAAGCCGAACCTCGCCCCCGCCGATCGCCCGCCATCGAGACTCCGCACGATCGCGTTGTCTTCAAAGAGCATCTGATCGACACTGTCGATCAGCAGCGTCCGACCCGTCTTCCCGGCAAACACGCAGCCGCGTATCACGACCTGCTGATTCGTCCGGTCCGGCAGAAAAAGCAGCAGCGCATGCCCGCTCCCGGACATCTCGCAGCCCTCGAAGACCAGCCGCTCCGAGTCAGTCACGTAAACCATGTTGCCGCGCCGCCCGTTGAGCACCGTGCAGTCGATCATCCGCACATCCGCGCACTCAATGAGCCGCACCGACCCGGTCTGATCGCAGCCATCCATCATCAGATCAGCAAGCTCGATCGACTCGGCCCTCTGCCCGAGCACCCACATCCCGCCCTCCGAACGCGGCCGGAACGCCAGCCCCTCGAGGCGAACGTGGGAGACGTCCTGCAGAACCGCCGCGTGCCCCGATTCCGGTCCCGTCAGCACCGCCCCGTGCCTCGGCTCGGCGCGGAACGTGATCGGCGCGCCCTCCGCACCACCCCGCGGCTGCAGAATGCCGGGGTACTCGCCCGGCGCCAGCACCACCGTGTCACCCGGCCCCGCCATCGACGACGCATGTTCCAGCGTCGCCCACGGCCGGTCGGCGGTGCCCGGCGCGGTGTCATCCCCGCCGGGCGCCACGTGATACGTCGCCGCCGCCATCGGCGCCGCGCAGACCGCAATCAGCACAACAAGCGAACACAGGACATCCCCTGCATTCATCGCGCTTTACCCCTGAAAACGCCCCTCGGGCTGATCCTCGCGCACGCGGTAGTGCTCCTTGTGCGCTTCGTCCGTCGACTCGACCCGGCCGTCCTTGATGACGATGTTGATGTTGTCCTGCTCGTAGAGTCCGCTGATGTCCTCCAGCGGGTCGCAGTCCACCACCAGCAGGTCGCCCTTCTTGCCCGGCTCAAGTGTGCCGATGTCATCCAGCCGGTACGCCTCCGCGGTGCCCTTCGTCCCGGCAACAATCGCCTCCATCGGGCTCAGCCCGCACCACGTCAGCTCCTGAAGCTCCCACATCGACGCGTCGCCGACCGCCCATCCGTGCGCAGAGCCCGGATAGTCGCAGCCCATCGCGATCTTCACCCCCAACTCGTGCGCCAGCCGCACACCCTCGCGGTGAATCGGCTGCGATTCCTTCATCTCCTCCGCCATCCACGGCCGATTCGGCCACGCCGCGATGTTCCGATCGCTCGTCACCCGCAGCGTCGGCATGTACCACAGGTCATTCTCAAGGATCCCGCGCACGCCCTCTTCGTCGATGAACGCGCCGTGGTGGATCTGATCGATCCCCGCCTCGATCGAGTTGTTGATGCCGGGCTGGGTGTGCGCGTGTACCACCACCGGCATATGCCACGCGTGCGCCTCATCCGCCAGCGCAACAAGCTCCTCCAGCGTGTAATTGCGCACCGAGCAGACCTCGTCGGCCGCCCAGAATCCGCCCGACGCCGCGGTCTTGA
>JBKHFA010000032.1:0-19949 GCA_046540615.1 Armatimonadota bacterium
GGAGAGTCGTTTGCACCAGGTCTGACGAAAACGGCGTCCAGGCGAGGGCGCCTGGGCTCCAGCCGCAGGAGCGTTCGGCAAAGACCAGGACTCCGGGCGCCCTCGCCCGGAGAGTCGTTGGCACCAGGTCTGACGAAAACGGCGTCCAGGCGAGGGCGCCTGGACTCCAGACGCACGGCGGGATGTTCTCGGGAAGACATACCACAAATCAGCCACCAACAATCTGCGTCTGCACCCCACTCGGATGCTCTTTTAATCTCCCCCTTGACCCCGGACTACTACTTGTTGTAGTATCAACTACGACGCGTAGTATCAAGCACTGTGCTGATCAACATAAGCTCCCGTGCTCCCCGGAGGTGGCTGACGTGCAGATGAGCAGGATGGTTCGAGGAACGCTGTCCGCCACGGTGCTGACGCTCATCGTCATGGCGCTGGCAGGCTGCAGCGGGGACGACTATCACTGGCGCGATGACCCGCACTACGACGATCGTTACCACGATGATCGCCCGAGCTACGACACCGACTCCTATCAGAAGACACTCTTCGTCTACCTCAACATCGGCGATCAGGATGGCGAACCTCTCGAGGGGGCGACCGTCTGGGTGGACAGCCGCCAGCAGGATGAGCGCAGCTCAGACGAGTACCGGCGCCTCGGCGACCAGTTTCCGCCTGACTGGGCAGGCTGGCGTTACAACTGGTCGGGCGGTCCCTACTGGATCGATCTGCGCGACTGCTCCAACCTTCGATGTGACATCGAGATTCTCGTCAGCAAGACCGGCTACGAGACGCAGCGCACCACCATCCCCATGAGCCGCGACAATCCCGATGAGGTTTACATGCGGCAGACATTCGTGATGGAGCGACAGATCGGAAGCGCATCCGTGGACACCGTCATCGACGCGCCCCGGCCGCCGGAGATGATCTCCCTCACCGATCATGACTGGGAGGGCTGAGCGTCACTCAACGAGGGTCCCGCTGACTTCGCTTCCGCGCGTCTCGTCGATGGCAACACGCACGAGCCGCCCGCGAAGCTCATCGGGGCCCTCGAAGCTCACGCGAAGGTAATTGTCCGCGATCCCCGAGAGCGTCCCGGGCTCGTCCCCGGGCGTCTCCACCACGACCTCCAGCGTCTCGCCTGCCGCTCCGGCCGCGAACTTCTCGGCCTTCCGCTTCGACAGCGCGCGAAGCCGGTGCGTGCGCTCCTTGCGCACCTCGTGGTTCACCTGCCCGGACATCTCCGCGGCGCGCGTGCCCGGTCGCTCGGAGTACGTGAATACGTGCAGGTAGCTCACCGGCAGCGCCTCCACCAGCGCAAAGCTCTCCTCAAACTCCTCCTCGGTCTCCCCGGGAAAGCCGACCATCACGTCCGCGCCGATCCCGACGAGCGGCTCCAGGCGGTGGATACGCTCGATCAACTCGCGGTAGTACGCCGCATCGTAGGGCCGTCCCATCCGCGCAAGAGTGGCGTCGCAGCCGGACTGCAGCGGGACGTGCAGGTGGCGGCAGACCTTGCCGGCGCACGGCGCGTCCGGCCCTGCCGTCAACGCCACGCCGCCGGCGCAGACGAGTTCAACCAGGTCGTCGGAGATCTCCATCGGCTCGATGCTGCTCAGGCGAAGCCGCTGAACGCTCTCAAGCGCGCACAGCCGCCGCACGAGTTCATCGAGGTCGATCGCTTCCGGCAGGTCACGGCCGTACATCCCGAGGTGAATCCCGACCAGCACGATCTCCGGGTGGCCGTTCCGCGCGAGCAGGTCGGCCTGCTCCAGCGCGACATCGGGCGGGACCGAGCGCGAGGGGCCCCGCGCCAGCCGGATCGTACAATACGCGCAGTTGGCGTCACATCCGGTCTGCACCTTCACGAACGCACGGGTGTTGTCAGGGAAGTTGGAGACGAGGCGCCCGGTGTCGGGCCGAGGACCAGCATGCACCAGGTGCCTCCCGCGCTCCGACAGCCAGTCGGCCGCCGCCCGCGCGAGGCTCGCCTTGTGATCGTTCTTCGCCACGAGATCGACGACGCCGATGTCCTCGACTGCATCGGGCTGCATCTCCACGTAGCAGCCGGTGACGATCACCATGCACTCAGGCTGCCTGCGGCGCGCCTGGCGGGCGAGTCTGCGGGTGTCGCGGTCTGTCCGGTGGGTGACGGTGCATGAGTTGATAACGTACACGTCCGCGGCTTCATCAAACCCGACCGGGCGGAAGCCGAGGGTCTCGAAGTCCTCGCGAATCTGCTCGCTCTCGTACTGATTGAGCTTGCAGCCGAAGGTCTTGATCGCCACGCGGGGGGCTTCAGTCATTGCCTCTCACCGCACCTCTCCACGCATCGGCTCCGGGTTGCGTCGCCGCGAGTCGCTGTGTTATAATCTCCGCGCCAGCGCTGGGGAAATCCGGGAGGCCACCAGGCCCGGAAGTCAGACGAATCGGCTCCATGCAGGCACGGCAAACGGCCGGGGATCGCTCCCCGGCCGCTGAGAGGAAAACTGGGGCAATCAGGATTAGCCGCGGGCGGCTTTCTTCACTTTTCCCGCTTTGATGCAGGAAGTGCAGACGTGGATTCGTTTCGGCTTGCCATCGACGATCGCGCGCACGCGCTGCAGGTTCGGCTTCCACTTCCGGTTCGTCGCGCGCATCGAATTGCTGCGTCTGTGGCCGCTCTGCGGGCCCTTGTCGCATACGTAACACTTTGCCATGTCTCGCGCATCCCTTTCCGAAGGCAGCCGCATTTTCACGCCACTGCCGGTATCTCGCGGGCTTTTTATCATATCACAACCCGGCGCCGCCCGCAAGGTCGGGGGAACGCCCGAGCGCCGGCGCCAACCGCCCGGGGAGAAAGCAGATGGCGACTGAGCAGGTCGTGTCAGGGAGTGACCTGGGCGCGATCGAGCGTGGTGGATGGCGAAGTCAGCGACAGTGCTCATCGACCTCGTTGTTTCGTCGGCACCAGTATGACCGTCGCGTAGCAGTCTAAGAACCCGATCGGCAGCACAGCCGTCCTTAGCACACAGAAAGTATACAAGCCGCCAACGAGGCGATCATCATACTCCGCCATGCCCGACAGCAGATATATCCTGACTGGATGCAGCCGAACCTGCAGGAGGACGGCCCGCCCCGGATCAGTGGAAGCGCCATGCCCGGCGGCGTCTTCATGTCCAGCGGCAACGCCCGCAGCCACGAAGGGTTCACCGGCGAGATCGCGCTGGTCGGCACCGGTCTTTCCATCGCGCTTCTCGGCGCGACCGGCATGGCCCTGACCTACGTGGTCTCGTGGATCCTCCAGGAGGTCTACGGCGTCCCGCTCGCACACGTGCTGCTGATGGTGCGGACAACCGTGGACCCGGGGACCGGCCCGTGGGTGGATGTCGGCCTCAACCTGCTCCTGCTGCTCAGCTTCCTCACGCTGATGCGCATCACCCCGCTGTCAGGCTACCACGCGGCCGAGCACAAGGTCATCGCCGCCATCGAGCACTTCGGCGAGCCCACGAAAGAGCGCGCCCGGATGATGCCCCGGGCGCACCGCCGATGCGGATCGAACCTGCTCGCGGGCGTGCTTCCACTGCTGCTGCTCGGTGAGCCGCTCTACCGCGTCAGCCCCCTGCTTGCGGTGGTGGTCGTCGTTCTCGGCTGGCAGTTCCGCTACGTCGTCGGGTACTTCATCCAGGTCATCTTCGCCACCAAGGAGCCCACCGAGCGCCAGCTTGAGGCCGGCCTCGCGTCCGGCAAAGCGGTGCTCGCCCGCTGGAAGGAACACGCGGGTGAGCGTCTCCCGCCGCTGGTGAGCTTCTGGCGGCGCGGCATGCTGCAGATGTTCAGCGGCATGCTCGTGGGCCTGTGGCTCATCAACCAGGTATTCGGACATCTGCACGTCTGGCTTGACTTCTGACCGCCACCCTCACGCGCCCTGACATTGCTGAGGGCGCGAATTGCACCCGGAGGACATCTCATGGCCGATCAGCAACTCACCGACCTTCTCGCGCAGGCCCTCGCGGCCTGCGCCGAATGTGGCGACCTGCCCGAGTGTACCGTCGAGATCCAGCTTGAGCAGCCCCCCACGCCCGAGATGGGCGACTTCTCATGCAACGTAGCCCTGCGCATGGCCGGCGACGCCGGCATGCCCCCTCGCGACGTGGCGCAGACGATCATCGAGCGCCTCCCCGAGTGCGGTGTCGTCGATCGCTGCGAGATCGCGGGGCCGGGCTTTATCAACTTCCACCTCTCCTCCACCTGGCTGCAGGACACCGTGCGCAGCGTCCTCCTGACGGGCGAGCGCTACGGCCGCTCCGACGTGGGAGCGGGCACGAAAATCCAGGTGGAGTTTGTCTCAGCCAACCCCGTCGGTCCGCTGCATATCGGCAACGCTCGCGGCGGCCCCTACGGCGATTCTGTCGCAATGCTCCTTGATGCGGTCGGCTACGAGGTCGAGCGGGAGTATCTCCTCAACGATGGACCTGACAACACGCAGTTCCGCCTCTTCGGCGCCTCGATCCAGGCACGAGTCCGCGAACTTCTCGAACTCGACTGGGAGATGCCCGAGGATGGATACAAAGGCGACTACGTCATCGACTTCGCGCGGGAGTTGATCGATCGCCAGGGCGAGGAGAAGCTGACCGCCATCTCCGACGACCCCGACGGCCACTACGAGATGGCGGTCCTCGCCGAGGAGGTCGTCGTCGATCATATTCGTGAGACACTCGGGATGCTCGGCATCGAGTATGAAAGCTGGTTCTCCGAGCGCCGACTCTTCGAGGAGGGCGTGGTGGACGAGAAGATCGAGGATCTGCGCGAGCGCGGCGTGGTATACGAGGAAGACGGCGCGCTGTGGCTGCGCACCACCGACTTCGGCGATGAGGAAGACCGCGTGCTGGTCCGCTCGACCGGTGCGAAGACCTACCTCATGACCGACCTCGCCTATGTCGACGACAAGCTCGAGCGCGGCTTCGACCACTGCATCTACGTCTGGGGCCCCGACCACGCGGCACAGGTCCCGTCGGTGAAGGCCGGGATGGCCGCCGCCGGCGTGGACCCGGACGTGACGGAGTTCGTCATCCACCAGGTCGTCCGCCTCACCGAGGGCGGTGAGGTCGTGAAGATGTCCAAGCGCGCGGGCAGGATCGTCACCCTGCGCCAGCTCATCGACGACGTCGGCCCGGACGTAACCCGCTTTTTCCTTCTCTCGCGCTCGGTGGACGCGCATCTTGACTTCGACCTCGATCTCGCCCGCAAAGAGAGCGATGAGAACCCGGTGTACTACGTGCAGTACGCCCACGCGCGCATCTGCTCGATCCTGCGCGAGGCGCGGTCGCAGGGCTTCGCGACCGACGACCTGCAGGAGGCCGATCTTGCGCTGCTCCAGCACCCCGATGAGCTTCGTCTGATGCGCTGGATGGCCGACTACCCAGCGGAGGTCCTCGACGCCGCCGAGCGTCGGGCGCCGCACCGCATCGCCCACCTCTCCCGCGACCTCGCGGCGACCTTCCATCAGTTCTACGGGACCTGCCGCGTGATCGACGACGAGGCGCCGGAGCTTTCGAGGGCGCGTCTGGCGCTTGTCACCGCCACTCGCATCGTGCTGGCGAACATGCTCGGTCTGCTCGGGATCGACGCCCCGGAGTCGATGTGATGAGATTCGCTCCGCTCGCACTCGTCCTCATGATCGCCTCCGGCGCGCCGGCCGCCGCTGCGACCGTGCCGACAGTGGCGGTTGTGCGACCGGACCTGCCGGAGAGTGACGCAGACGCCGCCGATCGTTTCGATGCGGTCACCGCGGCCCTCGAAGCGGGCGGCATCCCGTGGAAGGAAACCTCGGACCGCACCGTCGAGAGCTGGGGCCTCCCGGACGTCCCGGTGGCGATCATGCCGGGCAACCCCGGCGTGACCGATGCCGAGCTTACACGCCTGCGCGCATTCCTCGAGCGCCCCGCGCGGCTGATCGTCTTCCACGAGACGCCGCGCGATCTCGCCGGTGATCTCGGGGCGCGCAGCGGCCAACTGATGCGCGAGATCGTGGATGGACAGTTCCACTCGCTCCGCCGCATATCCGACCGCGTCACCGGCCTGCCTGCCAGCCTCGTCCTCCCCCGGCGGAGTGTGCGCGAACTCTGGCCCGCCGCGGGCGGTCTGACGGTCGCCTCATGGCGCACCACCGGCGGCCTCGATGCGAACATGGCGGGCATCATCCTGTCAGATCGCGGCGCGGTCATCGGCGCCGCGCCTGATCCGGCGAATGTCGAACAACTCAAACTCCTTCTGCGCGCGCTGATCGGGCACTACGAGACGTCGCTGTGGTCCGCGCTGGCGCCCAGCGACGCGCGATCGATCGGTCCCGTCGGGCACTACGGCTGCCTGACCGACTTCAGCGCCGCACTGCAACAATCCAGCGGCGACCATCTCGTTGGCTCGCGCGAGGACGTGCGTGAGGCGCATGCTCTGCTTAGTTCGATCCCCGACCTCCTCGACGACGGGAAGCAGGATGAGGCGATCGAGGCCTCTCGGGAGGCAGAGGCGCTGGCGCAGCGTGCATGGTTCCGCTCGTATCCCTCGCGCGACCCGGAGATCCGCGGCGTTTGGGCGTCGGACACCGTCGATGGCGGCTGGGATGACGCCGTCGCGAAGCTCAAGGCCGCGAACTTCAACACGGTCTTTCCTTACATGGCATCCGGCGCAGCCGCGTACTATCCAAGCCGCATCCTCCCCACCACGCCCTCGTGTAAGGCGAACCGCCTGAGCGAGGCGATCCGCGCGGGCCGCAGGCATGGCGTCGAAGTCCACCCGCGGATCCTCGGTTTCTTCACGATGGGCGCGTCGGCCGAGCACAAGGAGGCGCTGCACCAGCAGGGGCGACTGGCGCTGTCGCCCGACGGCATCGACCGCAACTGGCTCTGCCCGTCGAATCATGACAACCGCCTGCAGATCATCCGGACGGCGCTGGAGATGGTGGAGGATTTCGAGGCGCATGGCGTGCAGTTCGACTACCTGCGCTACTCGTGGACCGACCGCTGTGTCTGCGACACCTGCCGGCAGCGCTTCCAGGCCGACACTGGCATCAGGGTGAATAACTGGCCGGGGGATGTGCTTCGCGGCGCACATAAGGAAGCTTTCCTCGACTGGCGACGGGAGATCGTCACCTCGCTTCTACGCACGGTGCGGCAGAAGATGCATGAGGTGCGGCCTGACGCCACGCTGTCGGCCTCGGTGTTCATCAACTGGGAAAGCCACCGCGACAGCTTCGGCCAGGACTGGAAGACGTGGATCGACGAGGGCCTCGTTGATTTCGTCGCGCCGATGACGTACGTTGCGGACATGGACAAGTTTCAGGGATGGGTGCGCAAGCAGGAGGCGTGGTCGGGCGGGAAGGTCCCCGTCGCGATGGGCATCGGCCCCTTCGCGGACATCGACCCGAAGGTCACGCCGCAGGGCATGCTCGATCAGGTCCAGGCCTCGCGCAAGCTCGGATGCGAGGGCTTCGTGCTTTTCAACTACCAGCGCGCGCTGGCTGAGGACTACCTGCCGCTGCTGAGCCTCGGGGCGACCAGCGCGCCGGCGGAGATCCCGACGGAGGCGCGGCAGTAGGAAGAGATGGTCTGTGGGGCGGACGCCCTCGTCCGCACGACGTTCGATCACTTGCTGACAGGCGCCCGGGCGAGGCTGCCCGTCACACGGAGAGACGGGGAGGGTAAACCATGCACCGCACACTCACAATCATCCTCGCCATCACCCTCGCCGCCTGCGCCTTCGCGCAGGAGGACCTCGTCACGCCCGCCCCGGCGACCTCCGACCCCGTGACATTCGCCGCCGCGGGTGAGGACGCGCCCACGCTGCAGGGCGAACTGTGTGTCCCGAGCCGACCTGACGCGGACTTCGCGGTCCCCGGCGTGGTCGTCTGCCACCCGGATCCAGCGATGGGCGGCACGATGGACAACCCGGTGGTGCTGGAGATCCGCGACCACCTGCTCACACTCGGGATCGCGGCGCTGCGCTTCAACTTCCGCGGAACGGGACAATCCGAGGGCGAGCACGGTGAGGGCCTGACTGAGCCGCTCGATGTCCGCGGCGCACTGGCCTTCCTCCGCGCTCAGGAGGCGGTCGATGGCGAACGGGTGGCGCTGGCCGGCTACTCATTCGGCGCAAAGATGGCGATGAAGGCCGCCGCTGAAGCGAAGAACACCGCCGCAGTCGCCTGCGTGGGTCTCCCCACCGGGCACGAGGCGGTCACGTTCGAGGACTGGAAGTTCCTTGCGGATGTGAAGCACCCGCTGCTCTTCGTCACAGGGACAGAGGACGAGTATTCCTCGATCCCGAACATCGTTGAGCTTCGCGACCACCACGAACTCGAGGCCCGAGTGCTGCCCATCGAGGGCGCGGATCATTTCTTCACGGACCCCGGCAAGCGCATGATGATGGGCATCGAGGTCGCGGGGTTCCTCTCCCACCACCTCTTCCGCGAACTCTGATCACTCGTGTCTGTCCCTCCGCGTGGGCCGGGACAACGCTTTCTGCATCTCGAGCAATGAACATCGGAGGAAGGGGAGGCCCCCTCACTCCTCACGGCGAACATCCTCGCAGTTGCTATCAGACGCGTAAGAGAAGATCAGGAGGGCCACCCATGAAGGTTGGACTGAGCGGGATCATCACCCCGTCCGAGTGGAGCTACGAGGAGACGCTGCGGAAGGCGAAGGACGCCGGCTACGAGGCGTTCGAGCTTGCGTTCCGCGACGACCGTGACACGCGCCTCGACAGCATGACCGACGAGAAAATCTCGGACATGGTCAAGATGGCCGAGGACATGGAGATCGAACTGGCGGCCGCGGTGGGCTCCGGTGAGCCACGCCCGGATATCATGACCTGCGATGATGCGAAGCGCCGCGAGAGTGTCGACGAGATCAAGCGCATCCTCGAAGTCGTCGCGAAGTTCGGCATCGACACCTGGCTGCTGGTGCCGGGCCGCGTGAGCGAAGAATGCCACTACGACGACGCGTATTACAACGCCCGCGAGGCGCTGCTCGACCTCGCGCCCTTCGCGCAGGAAGTCGGCGTACACATCGGCGTCGAGTACGTGTGGAACAAGTTCCTGCTGTCACCGATGGAGTTCAAGCGATTCCTCGGCGAGATCGGCTCACCCTACGTCGGCCTTTACTTCGACACCGGCAACATGGTCATTCAAAGCTTCCCCGAGCAGTGGGTGAAGATCATCGGCGATGGCATCGTGAAAGTACACTTCAAGGACTTCCAGCGCGAGGGATACGAGTGGAAGCCGCTGCTTGAGGGTGACGTGAACTTCCCGCTCGTGATGGAAGAGCTGCGCAACGTCGGCTACGACGACGCACTGATCTCCGAGGTGGCGCCGCGCATTGAGGACATTGCGACCACCGCGGAGAAGATCCGCCAGATCATGCAGATGTGAGACCGCAATGTCCACCCGCCCGGGCGGCACGGGGCTGTGCGGCCCGGGCGTTGCTGTCGCTGGAGAGGCCGGCGCCCGCTCCAGCCTGTGTTCGTGCCTTCTCCCGTGAAGTCAAGTGAGGTCGATTGCGATGACCCGCGACATCCCCCTGGCGCTCGCACTCCTCGTTCTGAGCAGCACGACTGCACTCGCCGCATCCGTCCACGCGCGGCAGGCTGACGGCGCCTGGATCGAGCTTCAGGCGGCCGAACACGATGACACGATCGGCTTCTCAGTGACGCCGGCAGAGGCTGACGGCGGCCGGGCATTGATGGTGATCAACAAGCCGGCGTGGATGGTACTTGATGACGAGACCCCGCCGCGCGTGGTCAGCTACTCCGTCGCGGATGCCGCCGCCGAATCAGTCAGCGCGGATGAAGTCATCGCGATCGACAGCCTCCGGGCGGCTGCCGGGGAGCGACGCATCACATTCGAACTCAGTGATGACGCGAACCCCATCGACGTAAACGCCGCCCGCCTGCGCGTCGAGGGAAGGCCCGACGTGCGTCCGCAGATCGTCGATGAAGATCGCGATGCGCGCACGGCAACGCTGAGCGTAGACCTCGATGAGTTCGGGCCCGGCGCATGGGCGGCGACCCTTGAGGTCACCGATCTCTCGCCGATGAGCAACACCCTGCGCGTTCCGATCGAACTCTCCATCGCAGGCGCGCAGATCAGCGGCAATCAGCAGACGATCACACTCTCAGGCGGAGGCGCGGGGTTCACGGTCAGCGCGCACAGGCGTGAGACCGTGACGGTCGACTCGGCCGGCCTCTCGGCGTTCCTCACGCTGCAACCCGACGGTGAGAAGCACCTTTACGTGCGCGGATTTGAGAGTGTTGAGCATCTCGGTGAAGACGGCGGCTGGAATTTCGTGGATGTCGAAGCCGCGCTGGAGGACATCGACGGAAACGCGGTCACGGACGAGCAGGTCGGCGTCAGCCTTAGTCTGCGCCTCGCTGTGCACAGTGAAATTCCGGCGATCGTGGTCACAACCAATGCGACGAATCTCGCCGACGAGCGCAGCGTGTACGCGTTCTGGGGGTGGCTGCCCGGCGACGGCTACGTGACGTCAGACGGCGCGACCCACGACTGGTCGATGAGCTACGAGGATGCGCAGCCTGACGGATGGTTGCTGCTGCCCTCGAAGAATGATGACGCGTCCGGAGTTGGCTGGATCTCAGGCGGCGACTTCGGCGAATCACGCTTCGGAACGATGCTCCTTTACACCGATCCGCGGAAGCCCACGGTCGACCAGGACGAATCCGTGACGATGAGCTTCGCTCTGATGCCGGCCACGGACATCGACGAGGTCGCGGGGGTGGCGACGCAACTGCTGGACGAGGGTGCGCTGGAGTTGGAGATGCCGTAGTCGGCGCGCCGCCGTCCGTCAGGACGGAAGCCGAAGCGCCGAGTCGACCTCCATCCCGAGGTCGTCGGGCGGGCGCAGGCTCGCCTCGTAATGCCCGGCGGCCGCGACCATCGCGGCGTTGTCCGTGCACAGGCGCATCGGGGGGAAGTACGCGGTGAGACCTTCTCTGCCCGCTGCCTCGCACATGTCATTGCGCAGCGTCTGATTCGCCGCGACCCCGCCCGCGACGAGTATCTGCTTCGCGCCGAAATGCACCGCCGCCTCGGTCGCCTCCCGCACAAGGCAGTCCACGACCGCCTGCTGGAAGGACGCCGCGAGGTCGGCGACTGAGTACCCCGAATCCTCCACGCCCCCCGGCTGCACGATGCGAACCAGCGCGGTCTTCAATCCCGCGAAGCTGAACTCGAAGCCCTCGTCGGTGTCGGGCCGCGGGAGATCCACCGCCGCGGGATCGCCATCACGCGCGGCCCGCTCGATCGCCGGGCCACCGGGATATCCGAGCCCAAGCAGCCGCGCGGCCTTGTCCAGCGCCTCCCCTGCCGCGTCGTCACGTGTGAAGCCCACGAGGTGATACTCACCGAGGCCCTCGATCAGGGCGAGGTCCGAGTGGCCTCCGGACGCGATCAGCGCCAGCGCCGGGAACTCCCGCGGAGCAGGTTCGGCGCCATCGGGGGTGAGAAGAAACGAGGAGGTGATGTGCCCGGCGATGTGATTGACGCCGATCAGCGGGAGGCCGGTCGCGAGCGAGTAGCCCTTCGCGGCGCTGACACCCACCAGCAGCGAACCTACGAGGCCGGGGCCGCGGGTGACGGCGATCAGTTCGAGGTCCTCCCACGAGGCCGACGCATCGCCGAGAGCGCTTGCCACGACTGCCGTGATGAGTTCGGCATGACGCCGCGACGCCACCTCGGGCACAATCCCACCGAAATGCGCGTGTATCTCCTCCTGCGACGCGACGATGTTGCTGACAATCTCATGACCGCCGCGTATCACCGCGGCGGCGGTCTCGTCACACGAGGTTTCAATGCCCAGCACCAGGCTGTGGTCACTCAACTGCAACCCGCAGACTCCTCTCATTCTCCCAGCGCTGCCACGCCTCATGCAGCCGAGCGCCGCCCTCCGCGCCGCTCAGTCCCCTGACCCGGGCAAGGACGGCATCTTCGCCCGTGTCGGAATAATACCCCTTGCGCAGACCCACGCGTTCGAACCCGAGCTTGGCGTAAAGCTGAGCCGCCGCCTCGTTGCCCACGCGGTACTCAAGATGCACCGCGTCGGAACCGACCTCGACAGCCGCGTCGAGCGCGGCGAGGACAAGCAGTTCGCCCAGTCCCCGGCCCCGCTGGGAGGGATCGACGGCGAGTGTGCAGATGTGCCCCTCATCCATCACGTGCCACAGCCCGACGAATCCAACAACGTCGCCCCCGACCTCGGTCACCAGGTAGATACTGCCAGGCTGATCAAGTTCACTCATCAGAAGCGAGCGACTCCACGGCGTCGGGAAGCTCTCCGCCTCGATCTCCACGACCGCGTCAATGTCATCGGGCGTGGCCCGACGGATCACCACGTCCTCAGTCAGCGCGCGATCGGCTGCTTCGTGCATGGCGGTCATCCCCTCAACCCGAGGTCAACGCCGAACTGCCGTTCAGCCTGAGAAACGCGCACGTAGCGGGGTGTCAGAGAAAACGTTGCGTCGTTGTCGAGTCGGTCGCTCCTGACTGCCGCCATCCGGGCAATCTGACTCGCGGTCGGCCGAGCGCGCTGCTCCGGCGCAAACTCCGCGTCGGTGAAGACGCTGGCGATCTGCCCGACGAGGCTCCCGACGGCGTCTCCCGCGAAGAGATCGGGCGCGCCTCCGAGCAGCTCTTCGGCATTGCGCAGCACGCGCGGCAGGGTCAGCACCCGGGTCGGCGCAAGTTCGCGGCCGAAGCCGTCATCCTCCACGATCAGAGTGGTCGCGTATACCTCATCCGCGCGCGCCTCCTGGAGCACGCACACCCCGGTGCCGGCTGCAAGCTCGAGGCCCGCGACGATCGCCTCCGGCGCCGAGATGCCCGCGAGCGGCAGGCTCAGCGCATGTGCGAGCGCCTTCGCCACCGCCACGCCCATCCGCACTCCGGTGAAGGAGCCGGGGCCTATCCCCGCGGCGATGCCGTCCAACCCAGCCGCGGGGGGCGTTGTGCCGAGGATCCCTGCTATCTCCGGCGCCAGCCGCTGATTCAGCGTCATCCGCGCGGTGAAGCTGCGTTCGGCGACGATCTCGCCCTGCTCAGCGAGAGCCACGCCGGCGACCTCACCGGATGTTTCAATTCCAAGTATCTTCATGCTTGCCCGCCCGACGCTTCTTCGTCCTGTCGCTTGATCTCCCGAACTGCCTCCGCCGGCCTGCGCCCCAGCCCCCGAATCCGCAGCCGTCTGCCCGCATCGGTGTATTCAATACGCACCTCGATGCGCTCCGGTGGAAGTGCCTCCGCGACTGTGTCGGCCCACTCGAGCGCCACGACGCTCTCGGCCATCCAGTCTCTCAGTCCGAGGTCGGACAGATCGGCCGCATCACCAAGGCGGTAGGCGTCGGCGTGGGCGAGCGGGACCCGCCCGCGGTGCAGCCGCATCAGCACGAAAGTCGGACTCGTCACCGTCCCCTCCGAGCCCAGGCCCTCGGCGAGGCCCTGGACGAAGGCCGTCTTGCCCGCACCGAGCGTCCCCATCAGCGCGATGAAGTCGCCGGGAGCAAGCTCTGCGCCGAGCCTGCGGGCAAGCGCCTTCGTCTCCGCGACCGAGTCGGTTTCCGCAATCATTTCGGCGAAGTCTGGTCCGTGTGATACCACCATCGTGCAGGGATAGTTCGCGGAACCGGTCGCCCCCTCCTCCATGACGCACGACTCACTTTTTCCGCTGAGTTCTCTCGCTGCGCTACGTTCGTCTGCCCTTGACCACTGCGATTGCTGCTGGCATACTTTCAACACATGCTTACGATCGACGGATCACACGGAGAAGGTGGCGGACAGGTTCTGCGGACCGGTCTGAGCCTGTCCGCATTGCTGGGCCGCGATCTGCGGATAGTCAACATCCGCGCGGGCCGCTCAAAACCCGGACTCGCCGCGCAGCATCTCACAAGCGCGAGGGCCGCCGCCGCTGTCTGCGGGGCGTCGCTGAAGGGCGATCGCATCGGCTCGATGGAGATTGAATTTCGACCCCGCGAACTGCGGGGCGGGCGCTATCAGTTTGAGGTGGGGACTGCCGGAGCGGCCACGCTCGTCATGCAGACGGTGCTTCCGGCGCTCCTCTTCGCCCCGAACTCCTCGCACCTTCAGGTCCACGGTGGCACGAACGTGCAGTGGAGCCCCTCGCATGAGTACATCAGCGAGGTCTTCCTCCCCACCATCGGCGAGATGGGCGCGGAGGTCGCGCTGGAGTGCCTTCTCCCGGGCTTCTTCCCGAAGGGCGGTGGGTGCATCGAAGCGCGCGTGCAGCCCCTTGAGCGCGGGCTCAAGCCGCTCGACTGGCGGGAGCGCGGCGACCTGCGTTCGCTCACCGCGTACTCCGTGGCCGAATCCCGGCTGCCGTCACACATCGTCAGACGGCAGATCGATGCTGCGCGCGAGGCGCTCGGATCCGCGGGTGTCCGGGCGCTCGAATCACGCCCGGCCTCACACTGCCCCGGCACCAGCCTCGTCATCGCCGCGAGTTTCGATCACGGACGAGCAGGATTCACCGCCCTCGGGAGGCGAGGCAAGTCCGCCGAGGAGGTCGGACAGGAGGCTGGAGGTCAAGCCGCTCGCTTTCTCGAAGGGACCGCATCCGTCGACCGTCACCTCGCGGACCAGGTTCTGCTTTACGCAGCCATCGCGGGCGGGCGGACAGAGTGCCTCACGGACGGGATGACAGAGCATATTCGGACGAACGCATGGGTGATCGGGGAGTTTCTTGACGTGGACATCACCATCAATGAATCCACCGGCGTCGTGACGGTGGACGGCGTGGGGATGCCGCCCGCCACCGGCGGCCGGGGAAACTGGGGTGAAGGCAATGACTGATGACGAGCGCATTGAAGAAAGTGCAGAAGAGGACACCGAGCAGTCCGAGACCGCGGCGAAGGAGACGCAGGAGGGCCACGAGGAGCCGGATGCACAGTCGGAGTTTGAGACTGAGGCGCCACCGCCCGACACCGACGTCTTCGACATGCTGCGCGCCGCGATCGGCCTCTTCACGCAGGAAGCGTGGATCGCTCTTGGCCTCCAGCCGCGCTACGGTGCGGGGGAGACGGAGATGGACCTGCGCTGCGCGAAGGTCGCGATCGACACCACGCAGTTGCTCGTCGAGCAACTCGGCGACGAGGCCGCGGAGGATGAGAAGCGCGACTTCGACCGCACTCTCACCGACCTGCGCGTGAACTTCATGCGTCGGCGCAAGCGCGCCGAGGAGCAGGCGCCGGAGGCGTAAGCCCCCGCTGGCATCTTCGCTCCCCCGGGGAGGTCGCTGTGCCTGGCGCGCACAAATGTACCTCCACGATCACACACGGAGGGAGCATTCGAGCATGCATACACTCGACACCGGCGTAGTTGCACTGGCGACCGTCAGCCGCGACTCAGTCCTCGAGAGCACGCACTTCGGACGTGTCGCGATCTGTCAGGCCGACGGTCGCCTGCTCGCAAACGCGGGCAACCGCGAAGCCGTGCAGTTCTGGCGTTCATCATCCAAGCCGCTGCAGGCGCTCAGCGTCGTGACCTCCGGCGCGGCCGATCGCTTCAACTTCACGCAGAAGGAACTGTCGGTGTGCTGCGGGTCGCACGCTGGCTCCGCCGAGCACATCGCGACGGTCCGCGGGATCCTCGCAAAGCTCGGCCTCGACGAAGCTGACCTCAACTGCGGCGCCCACTGGCCCGGGGACACCGATGAGCGCAACCGCCTCATCCGCGAGCGCTCCGAACCCTCGCAGCTTCACAACAACTGCTCCGGCAAGCACGCGGGGATGCTCGCCACCGCCCGCGCGCTCGGTGCTCCCACCGAGGGCTACCTCAGCTTCGAGCACCCGGTCCAGCGGTTGATCGGCGTCCATCTGTCGTTGCTCGCAAACGTATCCGTGGAGCAGCTCGCGGTCGGTCGCGATGGCTGCGGCGCCCCCACCGTCGCAATGCCACTGCCCGCGATGGCCCGGGCCTTCGCGCGGCTCGCGTCGCCCGACCAACTCCCGGATGAGCTGCCGGAGGCCACCCGACGCATCTGCGACGCGATGGCCGCTGAGCCGGTGATGGTCAGCAGCGAGAAATCGTTCAACACCGAACTACTGCGCCTCGGCGCGGGGGAGGTCGTGGCGAAGGGCGGCGCCGAGGGCCTCTTCTGCGTCGCCTCGCGCAGTCTCGGCATCGGGATCGCGGTCAAGGGTTCCGACGGCTCAAGCCGGCCGCACCCCCCCGTGGTCATCTCACTGATGCGCAAGGCCAGGATCGACGTGCCTGACGCGCTCGCCGAACGCTTTGAGCGCATCCCGGTCACGAACTGCCACTCCGACACAGTGGGCCACGTGGAGGCCGCGGAGATCGCGCTGGAGCAGTGGGCGTGACGGCGAAGGGAAAAGGGAAGAGGGCCGAATCCATCCCACCCGTGGGGCGGGCTTGCAGCCCGCCGCCGTCCGACGAAGGATAGACAGAAGGAGTTGCCATGGATCTGACAGTCGGCCTCATCGGATGCGGGGAGTTCTCATCACTTCACCTCGACGGCCTCGTGCGCAACGAGCACGCTCGGACGGTGATCGCCGCCGATCCTGATGAGGCCGCGCTCGAAGCGATGCACCGGCGCTTCGGCATCATCACCCGCACTGAGACCGACTGGCGGATGGTCGTCGAGGACGAGACCGTGGACATCGTGGACATCGTCACCCCGCATGACACGCACCGTGAGATCGCCGTCGCCGCGCTTGAGGCGGGCAAAGACGTCATCTGTGAGAAGCCGATCGCGCGCACGCTCGACGAGGCCGATGCGATGCTCGCGGCGGCCAGGGCCAGCGAGGGGCGCCTGCTCATATCACTTCCGCAGGTGTACTTCCCGGCGATCGTCCGCGCAAACGAGATCGTCGAGTCGGGCGAGGTCGGCCGCGCATTCCTCGCCGTCTTCAACATCTACGACGACGAGTTCGAGCGGATGAGCGATCCCGAGCATTGGAAGGGCAGCCTCGAACGTGCCGGCGGCGGCGTCCTGATTGACGCCGGCTACCATCCCCTCTACGTTCTGCTGCGCATCTTCGGCCGCCCGCACTCAGTCAGCGCCACCTGCCGCTCGCTGCTGATCGACGTCGAGGGCAAGGGCGAGGACACGGCGGCGGTCGCGCTGGATTTCGGCGACGGAGTGATGGCGAACCTCACCGTCACCTTCGCCGATCACGGAGAACGCTACCGCGCCGACCGCCGCATCGTCTGCGAGCAGGGCGTCCTGATGATCCGTGACATGCCCGAGGATGAGATCCCGCTGGCGCTGCTGCACGGCGATGACTTCTCCCCCATCCGCGTACACAATCCTCTCCACGTCCCGCCCTACGCGGTGGAGGCGATGCTCAACGACTTCATCGCCGCCCTGGTGGACGACCGCGAGCCTGCCGCCACCACGCGACTGGCGTACGACACGTTACGCGTCGTGCGCGCGGCCTACGAATCCGACCGCGAGGGGCGACGGGTGGAACTGGCGTGGCCGGATGATGATGCTGACCCGTCTTCCTCAGTCGACCCTGACAGCGGCTGAGTGTATAACTTTCGCGCAAAAAACTACTCGCGTCGTCCGGGAAAATGTTTCACGTGAAACATTCGTTCGACGTGCACCTCTGCGACCACACTCAGCAGCACCATCCGCTTGACAGTGCAGCGGCTCCGCGTTACGATTCTCTTCGAACTTACGTTCGCGGAGATCACAGATGATCGAGTGGCCATCCGACAAGCGAGTCGTTCTGCACGTGGACTTCGACGCGTTCTTCGCGTCGGTGGAGGTGCGGCGCAACCCGAAGTTGCGCGGCCGGCCTGTCATCGTGGGCGGCACCTCCAACCGCGGCGTCGTCTCCGCCGCCTCCTACGAGGCGCGCCAGTTCGGCGTCCACTCCGCGATGCCGATGTGGCAGGCGCGTCGGCGCTGCCCCAACGGCGTCTTCCTTCCCGTCGATGGCGAAGCGTACGCCGAGTACTCCGCCCGCGCTCGCGAGATCCTCGCGCAGTTCTCACCTCGGATGGATCCGGCGTCGATCGACGAGGCCTACCTCGATGTCACCGGCTCACTCCGCCTCTTCGGCGGGCTTGAGTCGCTGCTCGACCGCATAAGGGGCGACATCCGCGAGGAACTCGGCATCACCGTCTCCGTCGGCTGCGCACCGAACCGCCTCGTGGCGAAGATCGCGTCAGACTGGGACAAGCCCGACGGGTTGACGATCGTGCATCCGGATGAACTGCCCGAGCGGCTCTTCGAGCTTTCCGTCGATGACATACCGGGCATCGGGGAGGTGACTGCCGGCAAGCTGGCGCAGATGGGCGTCCGGACGATCGGCCAGCTTGTGAAGGTCCCGCAGACGTTGCTGGAGCGCCACTTCGGCAAGCACGGGACCTATCTGCACCGCGCGGCGCACGGGCGCGACGAGTCGCCCGTCCCTTACTACCAGCCCGGTGACGATGAACGCAAGCAGATCAGCCGTGAGGAGACGCTCGCGCAGGACACGCGCGACCTCGAGGTGCTGGAGCAGCGGCTGCTGGCGCTCACCGAGGAGGTGGCGAGGCGGCTGCGGCGCCGCGGGCAGCGGGCGCGCACGATCACGCTGAAGGTCAAACTGTCAAACTTCAAGCTCTTCACCCGCTCGGAGACGCTGCAGGCGCCGACGGACCTTGAGGACGACATCTTTTCCGTGGCGCGGGAGTTGCTCGGCCGCGTCCGCTTCGGCGCGCAGATGGCGCGGCTGATCGGCGTCGGTGTGAGCAACCTCACCGACGGCTCGGGACCGGGCCAGCTTTCACTCTTCAGCGACTCGGATGAGCGCCGCAGCGAACTCGCGCGGGCCCGCGACGAGATCGCGGAACGCTTCGGCAAGGGCGCGATCACACGCGCCCGCCTGATCCACGAGCCCGAGGTCCACGACGAGGACGCCCGCAGCGACATGATCGACGACGACCCGCTCCAGCGGCTTTGACGAGGACACTCCCGTCCGGACGCACACGCGAATACCCGGCACGAAGATGCTTCGCGGAAAGGACTGCATCATGATGCGACTGGAGGGCCGCAGTGCGCTGGTGACCGGCGCGAGTCGAGGGATCGGGAAAGCCATCGCGATCGCGTTCGCTGAAGAGGGCGCGGATGTTGCCATCGCTGCCCGGACGCAGGAGGCGCTCAGTGAAACGCAGGCCGAAGTTGAGGCGCTCGGGCGTGTCTGCCACGCGATGGCGTGGGATGTCAGCGATGTCTCCGCCGCCCGCGACCATCTTGGGGAGGCACGCGAAGCGCTCGGCGGCCTCGACACCGTCGTCAACAACGCGGGCGTACATCACATTGACGGTGCCGCGGGTAGTGAGAATGACTGGGACTACGTAATTGACACGAACCTCAAGGCCGTCTGGTTCATCACCGAGGAGGCTGCGAGGCTGATGATTCGCGAGGGTGGCGCGGTCATCAACATCGGCTCGGACTACGGCTTCCGCGGCGGAAACTCGATCTACGGCGTGTCGAAGTGGGGCGTTCGCGGACTCACGCGAGGGCTCGGACAGAAGTGGGCGGGCAAGGGCGTGCGGATCAACGGCATCGGCCCGGGGCCGGTCGCCACGAGCATGAGCAACTGGCAGGAGGGTGATCCGCTGGAACGCGAAAGCCTCCCGCTCGGGCGTCTGACGCTGCCCGAGGAGGTCGCGCGGGTCGCGGTCTTCCTCGCCTCCGACGACGCGTCCGCGGTCATCGGCGAGATGATCGTGTTGAACTCCGGGAACTCATAGTCCGGCGAGCGCAGCGTTGATGGCTGCTGAGGCACCCGGCTTTCTCCGCCGGGCGCCTCGCTTTATTGCTCACCGCCCAATTGAGACAGATGCGTTGTCTACACCCCGGCCCATCGCCACTGACCCTCTGCACTTCGACCTATGCATTACGCACAAATCGTGCGAGTGCGGTTTGCCGCAGGAGGGGCCG
>JBKHFA010000033.1:0-19869 GCA_046540615.1 Armatimonadota bacterium
CATTCCTCACACCGTTCGCCGATGGGAGTGCGGGGGTGAACTCGAGGTAGTCGAAGTAACATGATCCGGGGTTCGTATCCGCCGCGTAGCGGTCATCGACCCACAGTTCGAAGCGCCCGTCGGTGATTTCGAAGGCGCCCAGCGACCCGGATGTCTGCTTCTGCCAGCTTTCGCCGTCAAAGGAGACCGCCATCGGCCGCCCGATATTCCCCAGCGTGACTTCCCATGTGCCCTCGGGAATCCCTGTGACTGTGGCGTGCAGCGCAGGCGCGCCGTCCTCGGGGCTCTCGCGATCCTCCAGCACCTCGGGCGAGCGCAGCACGATCCCCTCCGACCACTTCTCGTCGGCATTCTGATCGGTGGACCAGAGGTTCCAGTGGTCGTCACTGTGCGTGTCAACCTGCCAGGCATCAGTCGGCTCCGAGATATCCTCGGCTTCGAAACGCAATGTGCGCTGTTGCGCCGGAGCGAACGCGACTGTGATGAGCAGGCAAACTGCGATCCATGCGGCCTGACCGATTGGGCGGGACATGATCGGACCTCCCCGATGGACGGGAAGCCGCGCCGGCACGGTGGCCAGCGCGGCTTCTGAATTGAACACAGGTGGCTGGCCCCGTCAGGCGGCCACTTCCACGTCCAGAGCGTCTATCCCTGCAACTCATTCAGCCAGTTGTCCACCATCCCCTGGGCCGCGCCACCTTCCGCCTCGAGCGTGCCCTCCGGGCCGTATATCTTGAAGTGCGGGATGCCGCGGATTCCGTACTGCTCCACGACCGGGGACTGCCAGTCGATGCCCTGCACGTCCGGCCGGTTGATGTCAACCTTCACGAGCACAATGTCCTCGCGCTCGGTCGCCAGCCGCTCCAATCTCGGAGCGATCGCCTGGCAGGGCGGGCAGTACTTGCTGGTGAAGTCGAAGAGGACCGTCTTTCCATCGACGAGATAGTCCTCAAGATCGACCCGCTCGCCGTGGCTGACGGTGCGGATGCCGTGGTCGGGGACGGATCTGCGCACCATCTCCGCCATCTGCGCTGCAAGCTTCGCGTGGTCCCCCTCGACGCCCTCCGCCGCCTCGTCAAACGCCTGGGCCATGATGTACGCGTGCGCGAGGCCGATCCAGTACTGATGCTCCGCGCTGAGCGTCGCAATATCCTCCGGTTGCGCATCGATGATCACCTGCGCGTGCTCATACGCCGCGGTCCAGTCGCCCTCTGCGGCGGCGCTTTCCATGTCCTTCCCTACGGTGACGAAATCACATGCCTCCTGTGCCATGGCCATCGTCCCGGCCAGCAGCACGACGATGCTGATCGCAAAAACCAGGTGGAACCTCATTCACACTACCCCTCTCGCCTCTCACGTTGGAATTAAGCTCAACGCCCCCTTTCTTGCTTCGACAGACGAGAGTAATACTCCTCCAGTTCACTGAAGATGACGTTTGGCTCGGCCCTCGGACTCTGCGGACGTACGTAATAAAGCCGCGTCGGCCTCGGAAGCCGACGCGGCATTTGTGCGCAAACCCGGTCGGCGGCATCAACGCCGCCCGCGGGGCTGTCAGGGCTGCTGCGGCTGCGGCTGCTGCTGCTGTTGCTGTTCCTGCTGCTGCTGCTGTTGCTGTTCCTGCTGCTGCTGTTGCTGTTGCTGATGCTGCGCCTGCAGCTCCTGCAGCCACTGAATGATGGTATCCTGGGCCTCTTCGCCCTCAGCCATCATGTCTCCGTCAGGTCCGTAGATCTTGAAATGCGGAAGCTCCTCGATCTCATACTGCTGCGCAACCGGTGAATCGAGGTCAACCTGTTCAACGTCAGGCCGGTTGATGTTGACTTTCACGAGCGCGATATCGTCACGCGCCCGGGTAAGGGCTTCCACCGCCGGGCTAATCTGCATCGACGGGCCAGAGAAGTCGCTGAAGAAGTCGAAGATCACGATCTTACCGTCGATCAGGTAATCCTCAAGGTTGACTTCCTCCCCGCGGGCGATCGTCCGGACATCGGGGCTCAGAATCCAGTCGCTCATCCCGTCAGCGAATGTGGCCTGCTCCTCGTCTGTGAGGTCGTTCTTCGCCATCTGAAGGTACTGCGCCATCTTGATCTTGTATGCGTTGCCGACCCAGTACTGCTGCTCGGCCGACAGCTCTGAGGGTTCATCGGGCTGGGCTTCAATTATTGTGTCGGCTCGGGAGAAGGCTTCGTCGAACTCGCCCTCTTCAGCAGCGATCTCCATGCTTTCACCGAGTGCCTCGATCTCCGCGGCCTCCTGCGCAAACGCGGCGGTGCAACCGAATACCGCGATGACGCAGACCACGGCGGTCGTGCGCATCCACATCCTCATCCACGAACATCCTTTCACGGCCTCTCATTAGGGGGAAATCCCCTTTGTCTATGCATACCAACGAACCGCCGGTGTTCAAAGTTCCGCTGAAATCCCGGACAACACCTCGCGCAGGTAATGCATCCCACGTCGCGTGGCCTCCGTGTGATCCTCCACACCCTCGTACTCGAAAGCGAGGTAGCCGTCATAGCCGGTCTCCACCAGCCCGCCGAGGATCGCTTCGTGGTCGAGCACACCCTCGCCGTGCAGGCCGCCGCGCAGCCAGCGGCCGTCAGGCGTGTGTATCCGCGACTCGCCCGGGTCCGGCTCCCACTCCTTGATATGCGCGTTGACAATGTCGTCGGCGAACTCGTGCAGCGCCTCCACCGGATCGTCGCCGCCGACGACCCAGTTGCCGCAATCGTAAGTGAGCTTCAGGCCCGGCGCGGATTCGAGCAGGTAGCGCACCTGATCGATCGACGCATAGGGCGCCAGCGGGTTGGGAAAGTCCTCGATCGTCACCGTCACGCTCTGCTCGCGTGCGTATGAGACGGCCTCCTTAAGCCCCTCCGCGATGCGGTCGGCGGCGCGTGGGAGGTCCTCCTCGGATTCGGCGCGTCCGGGGATGAGCATGATCACGGGGCAGTCCATCGCGGCGGCGGCGTCAGTCAACGCGCGCGCCTCGACCAGTCCGGCCTCGAAGGCCGCGTCGTCAGCGGCGGAGAGATCGGCCGAGCCGTTGATGCATGAGATTGAGAGTCCGCGCGCGCCGCAGATCTCGACGATCTCCTCCGGGGTGTTGCCGGCAAGATCGCGCGCGGAAAGCTCCAGCGCGTCGAAGTCCACGTCCTGTGCGAAATCCGCTATCTCGGGCAGCGTCTGAAGCCCGCCGGGCTGTCCGGCATGGACGGTGTACGTCATCAGTGAGAAGTTCACGAGAGCTTCCTCCAGTCGGATATTGTGCTGACGCTCCCGCTCATTCGCCTCTGAGGTGGTCGTGGCCTCCATCAGATCGCTCGTCGCCTCGCAGCAGAGGGGCATTCTTCTTTGCCGCTACCTCACATTATCAGTTTGCTCCTGCACGATGGGACCTCGTTGGCTTGACAGCGGCGAATCATGCTGGTACTCTTCCTGATGGGAAAACGCAAGATAACCGAAGCCCCTTTGAACGCTCCTGCCATGCCTGCATTTCACCGGGGAGGTGGCCGTGGTGGGGGACCTGACGAAACGACAACAGGCAATCGCGACCGCCGTGGTGGCGGAACACATACGCACCGCGCAGCCGGTGGGGTCCTCAAGAGTGTGTACGCTGCGAGAGATCGAATGCAGCCCGGCGACGGTTCGCAGCGAGATGGCGCGACTGGAGGAGCAGGGATATCTCCAGCAGCCTCACACCTCGGCAGGGCGGGTGCCACTGTCGCCGGCGTACCGGCTTTACGTCAATGAGTTGCGCACAGCGGGCGGGCGCCTCGACCGGGACATCACCTGGATTCAGGGGGAGCTGCGGCGGGTGGCGGGCCGGCCGGAGACGGCGCTGCGCCTGGGATCGGCTATCCTCTCTCGGATCACGCATTATCCTGCGATCGTCATCTCACCGCGCGGACGTGGACCGCGGCTCATTGATATGTCTCTGACACCCATCAGCGCCACGAACGTCCTTGTCTCATGGCTCGACGACCGTGGGAACAGCGAGGAGACGTTGATCGAGATTGGCTCACCGATCCGCGCAGACCGCGTCATCGAGCTTGAGGCTGCGCTTCGCGAGGAGCTTCTGGGGAAGTCTCCCGCCACGCCTGTCGGGGCGGAGGCTGATGAGGAGCCCGCGCGGGAGCTGCTCGAAGGTGTGCGCGATGCGCTTGAGGAGGCAGGGAGCGGGCGCGTTTACGTCGAGGGAACGCCGTATATCCTCGATCAGCCGGAGTTCGAAGAGCTTCACCGACTCCGGCGGGTCATCGGGACTCTGAGTCAGTCGCCGGTAATGCGCAGGGCGCTGACTGTGGCCGCGGGCGGTGCCGCCCGCAGGGACAGGCCCGCCTCGGCGAGCATCGGCGAGGAGCATGGTGTCGAGCCGCTGCAGGATTGCTCGGTGGTCGCGGCGTCGTACTCGGTCGATGACCGGCGCAGCGGGACGGTGGGGGTTCTCGGCCCGATGAGGATGGACTACTCGCTGGCGCTGGAGATGGTCGCGACGATTGCGAGGAATCTCGGGCAGGCGCTTGCGCGCGAGAGGCAAAGGTAGACACAGGGGGCGCAGTTGAACTGAGGATATTCGCCCCCGCTGAGGCGCGTCACGCCCCGGCGGGTGTTTTGAAACAGGAGGACGCAATCGAGCATGCCTGACGGATCACGGAAGATAGATATCGAAGGAGACGAGCCGGAAGCGGCGAAGGAAACTGCTGATATTGATGGCAACGAGGAGCCGGTGACCGAGGACGCCGATGCCGGCGAGGAAGAGGCGACGGTTGAGGAGCTTCGCGCGGAGGTAGAGCGACTTTCGCAGGCGCTGGAGGAGGAGCATGAGCGGCACCTGCGGGCTGTCGCCGAGCTGCAGAATTACAAGAAGCGCACGGCGCGGGAGCAGCGAGAGCGGCAGCAATATGCCGGACAGAGCGTGCTTTCGGCGATTCTGCCGGTGATGGACAATTTGCGGCGGGTTCTTGAGCATCAGGCGGAGGCGGGGACGGAGGACTTCGCGAAGGGGGTGGAGATGACGGTCGAGGAATTCTTCCGGGTGCTCAGCCAGTTTGGCGTGACCATCATCGACTGCGAGGGCGAACCGTTCGATCCGAACATGCACGAGGCTGTGGCGCGTGTTGAGACCGACGAGGCGCCGGAGGGGACGGTCGTGGCGGTGGACACGCCCGGCTACTGCCTGCATGACCGCTGTCTCCGCCCGGCGCGCGTGGTCGTGGCCGCCGAAGGGGCGTCCGAGACCGAGAGCGACTGAGGGTGTGTGTTGTTCGGTGTTTGCCGCCGCTGCCGCGCGCCGATGTTCGCGGGCGTATGCGGTTGCGGCTGCCGTTTCTTGACATGGCAATCGGCCGGGGCTTATAATCGACCGAGTTTGGGAGGCAGTTCATGGATTCAGGGCAGCAGTTCCCCAAGGAGGGAGCGTCCAGCATGCTGAGGCCGGGCGTTGAAGAGTATGCCAAGATCCGCGTCGTCGGTGTCGGCGGCGGCGGGTCCAACGCCGTCGACCGCATGATCGAGGCCGGGCTGATGGGCGTCGAGTACCTGACTATCAACACTGATAAGCAGGTGCTGGACCTCTCGGCCGCTGATAAGAAGCTCCAGATCGGCGAGCAGCTCACGCGCGGACTCGGCACGGGTGGCGACCCGGAGCTTGGCCGGCAGGCTGGCGAGGAGAGTCGCCAGGAGATCCTGATGGCGCTTGACGGCGCCGACATGATCTTTCTCACCGCCGGGATGGGTGGCGGGACGGGCACCGGCGCAAGCCCGGTCATTGCCGAGATCTCCCGCGAACTCGGGGCGCTGACCGTGGCGGTGGTCACCCGCCCGTTCTCGGTCGAGGGCAAGAAGCGCGCCGAACTCGCCGAGGAGGGAATCGAGCGGCTCAAGGAGCAGGTGGACACCCTCATCGTAATCCCGAACGACCGCCTCCTGACGCTCACCGAGGAGGACCTGACACTCCAGCAGGCGTTCGCGCTGGCCGATCAGATCCTCCAGCAGGGAGTGCAGGGGATCTCGGAGGTCATCGTCGTGCCGGGGCTGGTGAACCTCGACTTCAACGATGTTCGCGCGGTCATGAAGGACGCCGGCACTGCGATGATGGGCATCGGCGAGGCGACCGGCGACGGCCGGGCCACGGATGCCGCCGACCAGGCGATCTCAAGCCCGCTGCTCGAGACCGGCATCCAGGGCGCCCGTGCGGTGCTGCTGAACATCACCGGCGGCCCGGACATGACGCTCACCGAGGTTCACGAGGCGTCCAAGATCGTGCAGGAGGCGGCGCAGGGCGAGGAGGGCTCAGATCTCACGCTCGGCGCGGTCATTGACGAGAAGATCGAGGGCACGATCCGCGTGACGGTCCTCGCCACGGGCTTCCAGCCGGAGTATCACTCTCGGCAGCGCGAGGAGGCCATCAAGCGCGAGGTTCGCGGCGCTGAGGAAGAGGAGCGGCACCCGGCGAGTCGGGCGGAGCAGCGTGAGGCGCCACGGCGTGAACGCCCCGAGGAGGAAGAGCGCCCGGCGGCGGCCGAGGCGTTCGAGGAAGAGGAACTGCCGACCTACGATGAGGATGACATCGACATTCCGGCATTCCTTCGCCGGAGATAGTCGGCGGACATGAGTGAACTCGAAAATCCCGCGACGCCTCTGGCGCCCTCCTGACCGCTCCGCGGTCTCGACCGGGCGCAAGGGGCGTTGTGTCGTACATGGGCGGGGACGGGTTGCAGGACGTGAACGTGGCGCCGAAGATGCCGTGACAGAGCACCAACGCTTTCGGAGATGCCGGCGCCGGTCCGTGGCACTTCTACCACTTTCACTGGACCTCACTTGACTCGACCTTCGGCAGCCGGCGGCCCGCTTCGGGTCGCCGGCTGTGTCGTATACGCTCGGCGTCAATGCAGTCAACAGGAGCCTCCCATGATCACCATCGATGACATTCGTGCCGCCGCAAAGCGCCTTGAGGGCATCGCGAGGCGCACTCCGCTGCTTCCGAGCGACCGTCTGAGCGAGCGCCTCGGCTGTGAGGTGCTGCTCAAGTGCGAGAATCTGCAGGTGACCGGAGCGTTCAAGATCCGAGGCGCCTCCAACTGCATATTGCAACTGAGCGAGGATGAGCGCGCTCACGGCGTCATCACCGCCTCGGCGGGGAATCACGCGCAGGGGGTGGCGGTGGCGGCTGCGGCAGCCGACGCGCCCGCGACGATCGTCATGCCGGAGATCACGCCGGTGACGAAGGTGCAGCGGACCGAGGACCTCGGCGCGCACGTGATCCTCCATGGCGAGACCTTCGACGAGGCCGAACGCGAGGCGTACCGCCTTGCCGACGACTCAGGCGCGTACTTCGTGCATCCCTTTGACGACCCGCGCGTCATCGCCGGGCAGGGTACGATCGGGCTTGAGATCGCCGAGGACTGCGCGCCGGACTGCGTAATTGTGCCGGTCGGCGGTGGCGGATTGATCTCCGGCATTTCCACGGCGATCAAGACGCTGCGGCCCGGGGCGACGGTCATCGGCGTGCAGGCTGAGAACGCGCCGTCGATGTACCGAAGCTGCGAGGTGGGCGAACTGACCGCAGCGCCGGTCACGGGCACCATCGCAGAGGGAATCGCGGTGGGCGAGGCCTGCTCGCTGACATTCGAGATCATTGAGGAGCAGGTGGATGACATCGTGACCGTGGCCGAGCGCGACATAGCGCGCGCGATGCTGGAGTTGCTGGAGCATCACAAGCTGGTTGCCGAGGGCGCTGGCGCGACGCCGATCCCCGCGCTGGAGCGCTTCCGAGACGACTTCTGCGGGGAGACGGTCGTGCTGGTCATCTCGGGCGGAAATGCGGATGTCACGACGCTTGCGGCGATCATCGACCGGGGTCTGGTGGAGGCCGGGCGCGCGGTGCGGATGCAGGTGACACTGACGGACAGACCGGGGGCGCTGGCGCGGCTGGCCGCGGAGATCGCGGAGGCGGGCGCGAACATCGTGGAGATCTTCCACGACCGGCTCAGCGTGGACCTCGAACTCGGGCAGGCGGAGGTGGAGATCGTGCTGGGCACCCGCGGCCACGAGCACGTTGCCGAGGTGCTCGCTCACCTGACGGAGAAGGGCTACGACGCCCGGCGGATGGAGTGATTGCCGAGCAGACCGGGGAGAGAGTGATCGATGTACGACCTCACGCCGGGAGCGATCTACGCCCTCGATGACGCTTTGCGTGATGAGCGGTGCGCTGAGCGCATCGAGCGCATGGTTCGAGCGATCCGCCGAACCCGGTCCGACATCCTCGTGCTCAGCGCGGCGGACATCCCGCGCGTGGCGCGAGAGCGCCGGTGGGCCGAGGCGCGCCGCAAGCAAGGGGAGCATGCGAGGCACACGGAGCCGGACCTGATCTTCACGCGGTGGCTTCCTGACGGCGGGCCCGACGCCTCGTCGGTGCTGGAGCGCTGCCCGGCGGGGACGCCCGCGTCGCTGGTCAGCGGCGCGCTGGGCGAGGGCGGTCCACAGCAGCACCACGAGCGCGCGGAATCGGACCGCATCTGCCGCTCGCGCTGGCAGTTTGACACGATCTACGGCTGCCCGCACGGTTGCGCGTACTGCAGCGGCGGGAGGGTCGCGACGATCTTCGCGAATGTCGAGGAGTACATCGAGCAGGCGGTCGCGCCGACGGTGGAGGCGACCCCGTGGCAGAAGGTCTTCATGTTCAACTCCTGTCTCACGGATATCCTCGCGTTCGAGCCGGAGTACGAGTTGGTGACGCGCCTGGCATCGTATTTCGACGGGACGCCCGACAGGTGGCAGCTTGTGCACACGAAGAGCGCGAACGTGGAGTTCCTCGTGCAGCAGCCTCTCCCCCGCACCATCTGCCTGTGGAGCATGACGTCCGCGACCGTGAGTCGCGAGATCGAGCCTGGCTCCGCCACGACCGGGGAGCGGATCGAGGCGGCGAGGCGCTGTCGCGAGGCGGGGTATCCGGTGCGCGTGAAGTTCAAGCCGATCGTCCCGGTGCGTGGCTGGCAGGACGAAGCGAGGGAGATGATCCGCGGGGTTGTGAGCGAGGCGCGACCGGAGACGATCGGCCTGTGCTTCATCGCGTGGATGCCGGCCGAGGAGATGGAGCGGATCATCGAACCGGAGATGCTCGACCCGCGTTTCGTGGAGGGCATGCGCGGGGCGGCCGAGGATTTGCGCGACTTCCGGCCGGGGCCCTTCCCGCATGAACTCCGGGCGGAGGTCTACGACTTCTATCTGAGCGAGATTCGCGGGCATGACGCGGAGGTGCCCGTCTTCCTGTGCACCGAGTCGCGCGAGATGTGGCGAGAGTTCGCACCGAAGCTGGGCTTCGGGCCGCGCGACTACCCGTGCGGCTGCGGGCCGCAGTCCCCGCCGGGCACCGGGCGAGTGGAGACGCCGATGGTTCCGGAGGGGTGCGACCTGCCGGTCTGATGGATGGTGCAGTGAGGAGAGATCGGGATGCGACGTACGACGATTGTCATCATCATCGCCGCGCTTGCGACCGCGCATTTCGGATGGGGGCAGGGGCCGGCCGAGGAAGAACTCGAGGCACGTGGTGTGACTTTCTACGCGCCCTTCGACGAGGGCGTCACCGCCGTCCACGCCCGCGGAAATCCCGAGCCGACGAATCTGATCAACGCGCAACTCATTGAGGGAATACGCGGACAGGCGGTGTTCACTCAGAAGGACAGGGAGCGCGAACTCGGCAAGGTGGCCGGACGCGCGACATCGCTCAACTACGACGCCACGGGGCACCTTCACGGGGAACGGGGGACGCTCGCGTACTGGTTCCAGCCTCACTACGACCTCGACGACCCGAAGATTCGCTCGGGGAGCAACTCCACCGGGCCCTACCTCGTCAACGTGTCCTCGGTCGAGGATACGTACTACCAGCAGTTCATCCGTGCAAACATCAAGGCCGGCTCGTTTTACATGTGGCTGGTTGACCGCGAGGGGGGCCAGCATGGCGCCAACTACGGCGAGGGCGTTCGCACGTGGAAGGCCGGTCGGTGGTATCACATCGTCATGACGTGGGATGCGTCAGAGGGGATGCGCTTTTATGCGGACGGCGAACTCAAGCATTCGACGTGGGGCGATGGCGCGTATCCACCGGCGACGCCGCTGGGGATAGGCGTCGGAGGCACCGCGCCGACCTCCCGGCCGGGCTGGACCCGTGCGGCTGACGCTGCCTTCGACGAACTGGTGATGCTCGATCGGGCGGTCAGCGATGACGAAGTCATCGCCCTGATGGAGGGGCGACTTCAGGACCTCGACGAGGCGGAAGAAGTTGCGTATTCCGCCGTCCAACTCGATGAGCGGCGGCGGAGCTTCCTCATCGAGGACGATCCCCGGCGCATTACGATCGTGGCCGAAGATGAAGAAGCCGCGCTGACGGTGAACAGCCTTCAGCCGACTGAGATCGAGATGCGTTACATCAAGTCCGCGCTGCTTGCAGACGGGCGCTTTGAACCCGCTGTCAGGTTCGAGCAGGGCGGCGTCATAATGCAGCGCGACGCATCATTCGACTTTGCGGATCAGGGGCAGCCGAATTACGCGACGATCGTCGGACGGCCTCCCGACGGCGCACAGTTCCAGTTCCCCGAGCAGCGGCTTGCGCCGCAGACGACCGCCGCTGGCGCCGCCCGGAGCGAACTCAGTCCCGTGGCGAAACCACGCTTGCTGATTCCCGGCGGCGCGAGCGTCGGCGGGGTGCAGTTCTTCGATGTGCAGGAGGGCGCGCCGACTGAGAGCATGACGACGTGGCGCCTCGCGGGAGTCGGCTCCGCTCAGCATCTCGCCTCTCCGAGGGAGACTCCCGAGAGCCTGACTGCCGAGCAGGAGGATTACCCGGAGATCGTCGCGCAGATCACGGAGCAGGCGAGCCTGCTTTTGCAGAACCTCGACCCCGAAGACCGGCGGCTGCTGATCCCGGCCGACGGCGAGGCTGCGGCGATGGAAGTCGCGGCGACGCGGCGAATCTACCTCGCGGGCGAGACGATGGACGCGGACAGCGCCACGCGCGCGCTGCGTGTGCGGATGCCGATGGCCGGCGATGCCGACGCGCAGGTCTTCCGCCTGACCGTGCCTCATCCTTACGAGCCCAACGCGTTCTACGCCACCGCCGACGCGCAGGTGCAGTGGCAGGGCGGTGGTGAGCACGTGCTCGACTTCACGCTGCGGGTGCCGGGGATGGTCTTCCCCGCAGGGAGTCGTCCCCTCGTGGAGATCGTGTCGTCTGAAGATTTCGCGCTCGCCGGGACACCGGAGCTTTCCGCGGAGATCGTCCCTGCCGCCGACGAGGCCGCGGCATTCGCGCGGCAGTACACCCGGCTTGTCAATGAGGAGTATACCTCGCGCATGGGCGTCAACTTCAAGTTCTATCTGAGAGGTGAGGACCGCGACAGCACACTGACGCGTGGCGTCTTCCGGGCGCTTCACTTCGATCCGGACAACGAGCGCGCGTGGGAGATGGCGAGGTGGGCGAAGTTCCGCCCGTGGCCGGAGTGGACCGAGCAGCCCTCCGGCCCTGAGGCGTTCCCGCTCACCGCGCGCTACGCCCGCGAAGCCGCGATTGCCGCGCGTGACACCATCCACTGGTGGATCGACGAGCGGCAGGATGAGACGGGGTACATGGTCGGGCGGGCGGACAGATGGAACGATGACACGAAGCTCTTCAACGAGTACTCGTTCCTGTGGCTGCTCACGGGCGATGAGAAGCTCGCGGAGGCGATGGAGCAGTATCTCGCCGCCCACTGGGCCTCGGGGCGGATGCTCAAGGGGTGGAGCGAGCCTTTCACGGACATCGTGCACTCGGCCGAGGAGGCGAGTTACCTCGAGCCGACGATGGCGCTGGTGCGCTACGGCGACCCGCTGCACATCGAGCAGATCATGCAGACCGCGTCGAACATCGACGACTGGACGGGCATGACCGGGCCGAACCATCGGCACTTCAGGAGCAACTTCTTCACCGCCGAGCAGATGAAGACTGAGGGGCACTTCGGCCACGACGTCGGCCTCAACGCCACCGCGATGGTCTCGTCGATGTGGCTCGCGTGGTACAACGATCATCCCACCGCCTCGGAGCAGATGACCGAGTGGATGCAGGCGTGGGTTGAGGACTCGCTGGTCGAGGCCGAGGACAAACCCGCGGGCGTCATACCCGCCTGGGTGGACTTCGAGACACATCAGATCGGCCCCGACCGGGAGACATACATCTCGCAGCTTTCGATGATGATGAATGCGGCCTATCAGCACACCGGTGACGAGTGGTTCCTCCAGCCGCTGCAGGGCTATCTTGAGCGTGAGTACGACCGCTGGCCGCAGGTGCTGAACATGGCGGCTGTGGACCTGCGCCGCGCCATCGGCGACGGTCCGTGGGACGAACTGCTGCTCGCAGGCGCGGACGCGCGCCATCAGCGCATCCAAGATGACGAATTCTTCCAGCGCGGGCTTTACTACGATGAGCTTCCCGGCGTCCTCGGCTGGATGATCACCGGTGACGTCGGCTACCTCGAGGCCGTCTGCCTCAACGCGTGGCGCAACAACGAGCGCGCGTTGCCGATTTACACCGAGGTTGACGCACATAAGGACCGCGTCTACCCGTGGGCGCGCTACGTCCTTCCGTGGATGTACTGCGGTGGGAACGCGCTCAACGATCGCGGCAGCGCGCCGTGGCCGACGATCGCGGTAAGCTGGGACGCCGAGTACGACTTCGCGGCGCTGGTCCGCGAGTGGGAGCCCGATCATCTGCGGATCACAGCGTGGAACTTCGGCGACGCGGGCGACGTCGGGATGAAGCCGTGGGGCCTGCAGCCGGGAACGTGGCGGCTGACTGTGGGCGACGCGGAGGCCCGCGAGGTGCAGATCGAGCGCGGCATCGCGGTCCCGATCGTCCTTGCGAAGCAAGCCGAGGTGGAGATTACGCTTGATCTTGTCGAGGCAGACAACTGGTCGCCGCTGCGGCCGGACCTCGCGCTCTCATCCACCGAGGGCGCTCGCGTGGAGGACGGGACGCTGACGGTCATCGCGCACAACATCGGGTCACGTCAGACGCCCGCCTGCGCGGCGACGCTGAGCGCCGACGGTGAGGTCATCGCGGAGGCGCAGGTGCCCACCATCCCCGCGCCGCTGGACTTTCAGCCGAAGATCGCCGAGGTGAGCTTCGACCTTCCGGCGGGCGCCACGGGCGAGATGACGGTGATGCTCGATGCGGAGGGCGCGATCGCGGAGATCACGGAAGTCAATAATGCGATGGCAGTCGAGGTGAGGTGATGTGTTCGGCCTCCGCGACGTCACCTCGAACATCGACCCGGATTTGATTGCCGCCATCGACGAATTCTTCGGTGAGGATTCCAGCTCTGTGCGCTACCTTCAGATTCGATCCGGCTCACTCGCCGACCTCATCGCCCGCATCTGGTCGCCGCGAGCGCGGGCCTTCGCATGGAAGCGGACGGTGCTTTTCCCGGCGGGTCGCGAGGCGATCTGGCGCGAACCGTGGCGGGAGGAGAACGCGCGCACCATCGCACATGAGCTGTGGCATGTGCGTGAGCTTCGTGAGTTCGGCCTCCTGCGCTGGTGCGCGCTTTTTCTGAGGGAGTGGGGTCGCTACGGCCTGCGCGGGATGCACCTCGCCGACCACGAGATCCGGGCGAGGGAAGCGGCGGAGGCCTTTGTTAATTCGGAGGATCTGCGTCAGACGTAGACGCGCGTTTTACTGTGGCAGGCTGGAAGATTGGCCCACTGGTAAGGCTGACGCAGAGGTGCGCCAGTCCCACGTGATAGGAAAAAAGCCGTCCGCACGAATAACGTACGCGCCCCGGCCATCGTGCGATGGCCGGGGCGCGGAAGCTCCTCGGCCGGGCTGCGTGCTTACTGCAGCACGACGATTGAGTCGGGCCTCTTCATGCGCAGAGCCAGCGTCTCCATGATGCGAAAGATGTGCGTTCGCTCGTCCTGATCGAGGTACGTGGTGGTGATGTCCATGCCGAGCGCAAGGTCCGCATTCGCGCGTCCGACCTCCATCACGAGCATCCTGTGACCGAGAATGCCGGACGCGTAAAGGCCCGCCTCGGCGAGATCCTGAAGAATCTCGATCTCAAGTCGCGACCCTTTCAGGATACGATGCGCGAGCGCTTTCGTGCCGGGCGAGATGGCGACGCCGTAAGGACCTGGATAGCCCGCGTTGCCGAGCGCATCCACTGCCCGGGCGAAGTCATTGACCAGGGCCCCCTCCTCATTCCAGTCGCTGGCCTCCATGAAATGCGCGCCCTCGACGTTGAGCAGACCCGGAACGTCTGTCTCCTCCGCACCGTTGAAGAGCACTTCGTCCTCTCGTCGCGCAATCTCCTGCGCGGCGATGAGGGCCGGCGCGAAGCTCACCGGCGCCCCCATCCGCTCAGCCTCGGCGAAGTGCATCAGATTGAGCGAAAAGTCGGCATTGAGTTCCTCCAGCAAAGTGAGCTTCCGGCCGCTCAGATGGATCGGCTCCTCAGTGCCACCCGCGACTTCGGCGGCAGGAACCACCGGCATCCCGACACCAAGCGGTCCGTAAATCGGCAGAAGCCGGCGTGCGGTCAGGTACTTCTTCGCCGTTGAAGCCACCATGTCGTCAAGCTGTGCCCACTGCTCATCAGTGAGCGGCGCATCATCCCGTGCCAGTATATCCATGTCCCTCTTCCTCCTCAACGCTACTGACGCAACGGTTGAAAACGATAGGAATCGCACTGCCCGCCAGCTTACTTCGTCAGATCACCGACGGATTGCGGACCGTCGCTCCCCTCATCCTGCTCCTCTGCCGCCTCGGCGGATTCCTGCGCCTCCTCGATCGTGCCGCCGCTCTTGATGGCCTCGGCCATCTCGTCGACCTCTTCGGCGCCGTCCGCGAGCAACTCTTCCTCGTCATCGAGCAGGATGTTGAGCAGCCGCTGGAACTCGCCAACGTGCTCGCGCTCCTCATCGGCGATGTCCAGCAGCACCGCCTTCGCCAGTTCGTTGTCCGTGGCGTCGGCGTGCGCGGTGTAGAGGTGGATGGCCTCCTGCTCGGCCGCCAGGTTCAGGCGGATTGCGCGAATCAACTCGTTGAAGGTCAGCGTGCGATCGGGTGTCTCACCACTGAAAGGATCGGGAAAGTCAGGCATTTCACGTCGCCCTCCTGAGTCGAACTGTCGTATTGACCCCGCAAGGGGCTACCATCAAAGACGATTCGACACGCCGGCAGAGAGTCCTCGTGGAATTGCGGCAATACTCGCGCGCGCGTCTCGAGCGGCAGTCAGCGTTCGAGCAGTTCGTCGTAGATTTCTCCCACCTGCCGGGCCACTCTTCGCACGTCGTAGCGCTCCACCGCGCGCCTCCGCCCGGCCTCGCCCATCGCTTCAGCGCTCGCACGGTCCGCGAGGATCTCGGCGATCGCGTCACCCATCGGCCCGGGCTGCTTCGGAGGCGCCAGCAGGCCCGTCTCGCCATCAGCCACTATCTCGGGCACGCCGCCCGAAGCCGTCGCGACCACGGGCAGCCCGGCCGCCATGCCCTCAATCACCACGCGCCCGAAGGGCTCGTCGGTTGAGGCGAGCACCAGCAGGTCCGCCAGCCGCAGCACGTCCGGCACATCGTCGCGGAAGCCCGCCCACGTCACGCTCCCGGCGATCCCAAGTTCCTCGGCCAGCGACCGCAGTTCATCGGCATAGTCGTCCTCCCAGAACGCGACTTCACCGACGATCACCAGATGGGCTTCGGGGATGCGTTTCAGCACTGTCGGCCACGCCCGCAGCAGCGTCCGGTGGCCCTTCCACGGGGTCAGGCGGCCGACCACACATGCGACGGGGACTCCCTCGGGCAGCCCGAGTTCCTCGCGCAAACCCTGCGGAGGCGGACCGGGCGCGAAGCGATCGAGGGGGATGCCGTTGGGCACTACGCGGACGGTGCAGGGCATGCCCTCGAACTGCGCCGCGACGGCCTCGGAGATGGCGATGACCTCCGGCCGGATGCGCCGGACCGCGCGCCTCAGCCACGCCCGGGCTCCCGCGTCGGTCATCAGGTCGCGCATGTGCCAGAGCACGGGCAGTCGGCGCAGGCGCGCCGCCGCCCCCGCGATCAGGTGCATCTTCGCGGAGTTGGTATGCACGATCGCGGGTCTGACCGCGCCGAATTCCCGATGCAGCGCGGCCACGGGCGCCATTGCCGCGAGCATCCGCCTGATGCCTGCCACGGCGCCTCCGTCGAGTTCGCTGCGCTTCGCGTCGTAGAGATCGCTGTCGGGGATTCCGGGCCGCAGTTCGGCATCGGCGCCCTCGGCGTATCTGAGCCACTGTGCGCCGGGCCGATGGATCACGACCGGGGCGAAGCGGCCTCGGTCGAGGTGCGTGATTAACTCACACAGGCTCTTCTCCGCGCCTCCGACCTCGTCGGCATGGTCTATGTACGCGATCGTACGCGGCCCGCCGACGCTCATTCTTCGCCGCCACTCTCAAGCGACTCCAGATGCTTGAGGAAGCGTTCGGCCACGCGCGTCCACGTGAACTCATCGCGGACACGGTCGCGGGCGGCCCGCCCCATCACCATCCGGCGCTCATCATCCTCGAGCAGCTCCGCAATTGCTGCCGCAAGCGCCTCAGGATCATCAGGCTCAACCAGCAGCCCCGTCTCACCGTCCACGACCGCGTCGGGAATGCCCCCGAAGTTCGTCGCGACGCTCGGCGTCCCCGCCGCAGCGGCTTCGAGGTAGACCAGCCCGAGGCCCTCGGCCAGCTTCCCTCGGACGGGGCGGGCCGGCATCACGCAGAGTTCGGCCGCGGCGTAGAGGGCCGCGAGGCGGTCCCGATCGATGCGGCCGACGAAGCGCACGGCGTCGGCCACGCCCAGCGCCTGTGCCAGCGACGCAAGCTGCTCCTCGAGCGGCCCTTCCCCGGTGACCACCCAGACGAGATCCGGAAAGCGCTCGAGCAACTCGGGCAGAGCCTTGAGCACCGTGTCATGCCCCTTGCGCTCCACGATTCGCGACGCAGTGACGAGAAGCGGCCGATCGTCGAGGCCCATCTCCTCGCGAAGCCAGGCCGGGCGCCCCTCCGGCAGATCGTAGTCCTGCACCCGCACGCCACCGTAGATGATGCCGATGCGCTCGTCCGGGATGCGCGCTTCCCGGAAAAGGCCCGCGGTGTAGTGGCTGTTCGCGAGGCACAGGTGCATTCGCTTCAGGACGACTTTCTGCGTCAGCCACTTGAGGAAGCTGCCGCCGCTGAGGCTGAACTCACCTCCGTGACCGATCAGCACGATGGGGCAGCGGAGGTTCCCGTGCGCGAGGATCGCCGCGGGGCCCTCGGGCGACCACTTCGTGGCCACCATGCAGCGCGGCGGCGTCTCGACCAGCGTGGCGGCTGCCTGCTGCGCCCCCGCCGAGAGATTCATCGCTGCCATCGGGTAGCTGCCGCCCGTCGGCACGCGAATGATCGTGAAAGGCAGGTCTGCATCGACAGGCTCGGTGTTCTCCTGGCGGCTCGCGACGACGACGACCTCCTCCCCAAGCTCCGCGGTCGCGCGCGCAAGTTCGCAGGAAAATGTCTGAATCCCACCCAGTTCGGGAGGAAAGTCGTCGGCGAGAAAGATGATGCTCATTACTTCCTCCAGGCGCGGCGGCTTCCACACGGCAGGAGGTAATCCAGTCCGCGACAGAGAACGTTAGCCTCACACGGATCCGGTTTGCCTGCCAGCGGGGAGGACGACATGACGGCATTGAACGACCAGCTGAAGCTGTTCACGGGCAGCTCCCACCCGACCCTTGCTCAGCGGATCTGCGAGTGCCTCGACATACCCCTCGGGAAGATGAAGATCGACCGGTTCGCGAATGATAATCTCTTCGTGCAGATCGATGAGAACGTTCGCGAAAAGGACGTCTTTGTCCTCCAGACCGCCTCACCGGCCGTGAATGAGCATCTCATGGAACTGTGCATGATGCTGGATGCTCTCAAACACGCCTCGGCGCGCCGGATCACCGCTGTGATACCTTACTACTTCTACGTGCGTTCCGACAAGAAGGACATGCCCCGGATCTCGATCACCGCGCGCCTGGTGGCCGATCTGCTCAAAACCGCCGGGGCCGACCGGGTCCTGACGATGACCCTGCACTCGGGCCAGATCCAGGGCTTCTTCCGCATGCCCGCCGATCAGCTTTCAGCCATCCCGCTCATCTGCGACTACTTCAGCGACTGGGACCTGTCCAACTTCGTGGTCGTCGCCCCGGACGCCGGCAGCGCGCGACGCGCCGGGGCCTACGCCAGTCGCCTTGACCTGCCGATGGCCGTCGGTGATAAGCGCCGGATCTCCGACACTGAAGTCGTCATCGACGCGGTCGTCGGCGACGTGACGGGCAAGAATGTCATCATCTTTGATGATGAGATCGCCACCGGAGGGTCCATGCTTAACCTCGCACAGTTCCTGCAGGAGAACTGCGGTGTCGAGGAAGTCTACGCAGGAGCCGCCCACGGCGTGCTCGTCGGACCGGCGCTGGAGCGGCTGTCGCAGGACCCCTTCCGGAACGTCGTAGTCACCGACTCCCTTCCGCCGCCGGAAGGTGCCCGGGAGGCAGGGATCGAGCAGATTTCGGTGGCGGAGCTTTTTGCAAAGGCCATCCACGCCATCCACACCGGCGAATCGGTCAGCCGGCTCTTCCGGTGAGCGGACCAGTGGGCATCATGCGGCGGATCCTCCGCAAACCCTGGGTACTCCTCGTTGTCGCACTCGTGGCGGGTGTCATCGGTGCGTGGTCGGCGTTCGAATCGGGTCTCACGCCGCCTGAGCCCCATCGTGATCTTGATGTCACGGCACTCGAACGTGGCCTCGAGAAGTATCAGGACCCGGGCGACACCGTCAGTTGGTTCACCGGCTACTGGATCGGCCTCAATCCGTTCTGGCGACCGCTCTCAAGCTACGCGTTCTGGACCCTGCATAAGGTGCTGGGGTGGGAGAATCACGATCGCTATGAGCTTGTGCGCGCAGTCAGTCATGTGATCGTGACCGGGATGCTCTTCTGGTTCGTGATGGTGCTGACCGGCAGACCGCTGCTGGCGCTGCTTGCCGTGGCGATGCAGAATCTCGTGATCCCTCTGCCCCTCGTAAAGGAGCTTTACAATCCGGTCGGTGTCTCGCCAGTCGCAAGATGGATCTCGCTGCCCGACATCTGGCTCGCGATGACGACACTCCCGGCGCTGTGGCTCGCGTGGCGGGGGAAGTTGTGGTGGAGTGTGCCGCTGGTGGCCGCCGCGGCGATGCTCAAGGAGACCGGATTCGTGGTCTTCCCCCTCGTGATGCTCTTCTACTGGTGGCGACATCGAAGGCTGCACCCCGCATTCGTGGCGCTCATTGCGATCGCGGTGCTTTTCGCGGCTCTGAAGCTCACGTACGTCGGGCCCGGCTGGATCCTGGGTTCGAACCTCTCGATCTGGACGCGGATGGCGCGCTTCGCCTTTCCGCGTCCGATCAATTACATGCTGACCGGCTCGATCCCGTGGACGGTGTTGGGCATCGGCGTGGGGATCGCGGTCATCGTGGCCTGCGGGCGGAATCGCCGCCCCTGGCCGGCGCTCGCTATCGTGGCCGCCTCATTGATCGCTTCGCTGGTCGCGTACCGCCACGCGGTTGGGATTCCGGGGGGCAGCCCCGAGTGGGATATCGCGCTTGCCGGGCTGTTTGAGCGGCGCTTGTACTCCACCACAACGCCGCAGATTGCCGTGTGGGTCGTCGCGGCGTGGGCCGGGCTGCGCGGGCCCGACCGGCGCCTCGTGATCCTGCTCGTGATCGCCCATCTCGTGATGGGCATGCCGGCCACGATCGCCCCTCAGACCGGCACCCGATCGCTTTACACCGCGATGCTCCTGTCAAGCTGCA